>DAOUHE010000111.1:0-45258 GCA_034428715.1 Dehalococcoidia bacterium
CCGGGTCAGGGAGCGTCAAGGGCCAAAAGTCTCGTTCAAACGGCCCAATTCCCCCCAACAGGACCAATGATTCACAGACCTGAACCCTAGGTTCTGGACTTATACCCCTTTCTTCAGCAGCCTGCTAGAGTGCCCGTCAAAACCCTGATTGATTACCTTCAGGGTGGCGATCGGCTTGAGGACTTTTTGAACGATTTCCCTACGGTCACCAAAAATCGTGCCTTACAGGTGCTAGATCTCGCTAAGGACGCATTGCTGAGCAATCTGGATGAGACTCTAGCCATCTAGAACGTGGCCGAGGCAATGGAGGAGCTGTCATGTCGACCCCGGTGGGAGACCTATTCAAGCAGGCATTATATCTCGATGAGCGGGACAGAGCCACCTTGGCCGGGTTGTTGTTAGAAAGTTTAGAACAGAAAGTCGATGAGGAATTCGAGTCCGCCTGGCAAAATGAGATTGAACGGCGACTGGCTGAGCTTGATGCCGGCAGCGTGAAGCTTATTCCGTGGAAGGAGGTGAAGGCGAAGCTCTGGAAGAGCGCCGGTGCCCAACATTCGGATTAGTTTTCATCCCGCCGCCGCTGCCGAGGTCGAAGCCGCCGTACGGTGGTACGCCGATCGCAGTTATGTGGCAGCACGAGCCTTTGTCATGGAGGTGAGCGCTGGCTTAGAACGGTTGGGGGAAGCCCCTGACCGGTGGCCGCGATACCTGCAAGGAACTCGCCGTTATCTCCTTCCCCACTTTCCTTTCAGCCTCGTCTACCGGCTCCGCAACGAAGAGATCGAAATAGTCGCGTTAGCACATCATATGAGACAACCTGGTTATTGGCGGATTCAATAAACCGTTCGCTTAAAACACCTACTCGGTGGTACGCCTCTCTCCACGGGGACCCGAGTGCACCTGACGGCCTCCATTGCGCCGCATCGGCGCGAATTGATCGTTTCACGTTGGAACGGGGCACCTTCCTACCGCCCCTGCCAGACCGGAGCGCGCTTCTCGGCGAAGGCCCTGACTCCCTCTTTGGCGTCTTCGGTCTGGAGGACTTCGTCCCGCTTGGCTTGAGCGTATGCCACCCGTTCCTCAAGTCCCATCTCGGATCCCTTGATGGACGCCTCTTTGATGGCCGCGATGGACAGTGGGGCGTTGGCGGTGATCTTTTCGGCCATCTCTATTGCCCTGGGCATGACCTCATCGGGCTCCACCACGTAGTTGACCAGCATCAACTGCAGCGCTTTTTGGGCGTCGACGAAATCCCCCGTGAAGAGGAATTCAAAGGCGATATTCCTGGGGACGACCTGGGATAGCAGCGCGGGTCCGCTGACCGATGAGATTCCCCGTTTGGCCTGGGGCCAGCCGAACTGGGCGGCTGACGAGGCGATGCGAATGTCGCTGCCCAGGGCAATGCCGCACCCCTGGGCCAGGCAGATACCGTTTATGGCGGCGATGATAGGCTTGAAGATTTGGGACTGCACGACGTATAAGTCGCCGGTGGTGGGGCCTTCGTTGGCCCTGGCCGAGGCCATGGCCACTAGGTCGTGGCCGGTGGAGAACGCCCGGCCGGCACCGGTGACGATGGCGCAGCGGACCTCCGGGTTATTCTTCACGTCTTGAAATGAATCCCAAAGGATCTGGCGCATGGCCGGGTCGATGGCGTTGAGCTTCTCGGGCCGGTTCAGCGTGATATATGCGATGCCGTCTTTGATCTCGTATAGGCATTCTTTTTGAGTTTCCGTGTCTGGCATGGTTGGACCTCCGTTTTTTAAAGCTTTCAGCAGTCAGCACTCAGCTATCAGCCTGGCAATAGGCTGGCGCCGGTTCTTAGATGCGTAAAACCAATTTACTTGGGATAGGCTCTATTATACTTTCGGCAAAACATCTTGGGCGCACTTCTGGAGTTGACCTAATTGGTCGGGACCGCCGAAGCGGATCACTAACGTTTCGGCCCCCGCGTCGATGAAGGATTTTAACCACGACGAGCATTTCTGCGCGTTTCCGGCGCATACGCTTTGGGTGCGGGATGCCGTTTCAAAGGGAGCGCCATAGTAGCCCTCGACGAAGGCCCGTAATTCCTTGTCTGCTTGGGCGGCGTCTTCATTAATGTTCAGTGTGGTGTAGACGCAGCGGTGCAGCTTTTCGGCGTCCTCGCCGGTTTCCGCCGCCAGTTGCTTGATCCGGTCCCATCCTTCGGTAAAGGCCTGGATGTTTGGCGGATTGGGGAACCATCCATCGCCCAGACGCAGAATCCGGCGCCGGGCGGCGTCCACCGTACCGGCCATCCACACCGGGACTCCGGGTTTCTGGACCGGGCGCAGGCCCAGGCTAACGTCTTTCAATTGGAAATGCCTGCCGGCGAAGGTGACCTCAGTTTCCGACCACAGCCGGCGCATGACTTCCAAGCTCTCTTCATAGATGCTTACTCGATGGTTAAATGAGACTCCGCAGGAGCCGAACTCAGCCTGGACCAAGGGGGTCTTGGACCCAATACCCACTCCCAGAACCACCCGGCCTTGGGACAACAGGTCTAGATTTGCCACCTCGTTGGCCAGGACCACCGGGTTGCGCAGCGCGGGCAGCAGCACTGCCGTGCCCAACTTAACCCTGCGGGTCCTACCGGCGATGGCAGCCAGCGTGGTCAGGGCTTCCAGCCGAGGCCGGGCCAAAATGCTGTCGCCGGCCCAGACCGACCCAAAACCCAACTCCTCAGCCGTCTCCGCGAGTTCGATGGCCTGGCCGGCGTCGGGCTGGCTTTTGGCCATCACAATTTCCCGGGTGGGGAGCAAGTATCCAAACGATGTCTCGGAAGCTGCCATTACCCGGCCTCGCTATTATTCATCAACATGATTTCATCCCCTGATCAACGACTGCTGAACGGAGGCCCAATGTGCAAGTTCTCAAGTTGAGGCGGAGCGAGGCATTTGGGGCCCGAGGCTCCCCACCCCAGATGCTTCGCCGCTGCGGCTGGCTCAACATGACATAATCTTTTTCGTTGATGACTTCTCAATTACAACCATGGCCGCAGGTTTAGCTGACAGCTAGATTATCCTGGAACCGGTGGGCTTGACGCCAATCACCCCTTCCAGTTCCAGTTCGGAAATGTTTTCTTCGGCCATGCCCAATAGCTGGCCATATACGTGCCCGTTGTGCTGTCCCAAACTTGGGGAGGGCCAGTGCACCCGGCCCGGTGTGACGCTCATTTTCCACGGGATTCCCGGATACCACTTGGGGCCCACTTTGGGATGGTCAACCTCTATGAAGGTCTCTCGCTCGGCGTAGTGGGGATCTTGCAACAAATCGGGTCCTCGCAGCACCGGGCTGGCGGGAACACCGGCTTTTTGGAGCTGTTGGGATATCGGATATGGTTCTCTTTCGCTGGCCCAGAACCTGATGATCTCGTCCAGTTCATTTTGATTTTCCAGCCGGGCGCCGTTGGTTGCAAATTTGGGATCAGCCGCAAGCCCGTCGGCCGCGCCGCCCTCTTCAATGATTGACGCCAAACTTTGCCATTGTCCGTCGGTTGCGGCGGCGATGGTCACCCACCGGTCTTCCCCAGCGCAGGGATAGGCGTTGTGGGGAGCAAAATCAGGAGAGTGGTTACCCCGGCGCTGGGGCTCCTGCCCGGTAACCTGGTAGGCCAGCACATCGGCGCCGATCAGGGAGACGGCCGATTCCTGCTGCGAGACGTCAATATACATTCCATGGCCGGTGCGGCGCCGTTGGCGAAGGGCGGCCAGCACCACTCCGGCGGCGTGGGATCCGGTGATGGGGTCGCCATGGTTTATGCCCGACTTCATCGGCCCGTCCCCGGCGTAGCCTGTCATATGGGCCATGCCCGACAACTGCTCCTGGCCGATTCCGTAAGCCACGTAGTCTTTCCAGGGCCCGGTGTTTCCAAAGGCGGGCATGGACACATATATCAAGTCGGCCCGGAATCTGCGCAGGCCGCCGTAGGTGTAACCCAGCCGCTCCAAGCTGCCCTGCCGGAAATTCTCGATCAACACGTCGCTGACGGAGACCAGTTGCTCGAATACCCTCCGGCCGGCGTCTTGGGTCAATTCCAAAGTGACGCCGTACTTGCTCATATGCAGGCAGTTGAACCACCCGTTGCGGTTCCACGGCTCGTCGCCCGGCTCGGCATCGGGATACGACACCACTCCCCGGGCCGGCGCCACAGGACCCCGGTGGGAGTCGTACACCCTCAATGATTCCATCTTTACGACTTCGGCGCCCATGTCGGCAAGCAGCTTGGTGCAATAGGGGCCCGCCCATATGCGCGACAGGTCCAATATCCGGTATTTGGTCAAAGCTTGAGGAAGCTGGTTTGGCGTAGGTCCATTTTGGGTCATCTAAACAACCCCCTGGTCCCGCAGCAACCGAACTTCCCGTTCGTCGTATCCCAGCCAATCCTCCAGGACTTGCTGGGTGTGCTCGCCTAGCAGGGGAGCGGGCCTGTAGACCCAGCCGTCGTGGCCCCCCTCTGTTCCCCCCTTAGTAATGGGGGAGGATGAGTCGCCTAGGTTGATGGGAGGTCCGGGATATCTCAGCGGCCCGGTGGATGGATGATCTAATTCGACGAAGTACCCCCGGGCGGTCAGTTGCTCCATTTCCAGTATGTCTTGCATGGTGGCCACGTACGCGAAACCCAACCCGTGTTCCTGGCCCGCTTTGAAAATGTCGACCTTGTCGTTGTCCAGCAGCCAAGGAAGCATCAGGGCGTCGATCTCGTCGGCATTTTCCAGACGTCCTTGGCGTGAGACGAATCTGGGATCGGCCAACTCCTCCCGCTCCATGATATTGGCGATCTCTGGCCAGTTGGTGTCCGGCCCTGAGATGATGCCCACGTGTCCGTCACGGCAAGGGTAGATTCCCCAGGCGGCCCGGCCGTAGCCCCGGTTTCCCACTCTGGAATACTCCACGCCGGAGTAGCTGTACTGCATCAGCGCGTTTTCCAGGATGTTGGTGGCGTATTCGGCAATGGACAGGTCGATCTGCTGGCCCTGACCCATCTCCTCGGCATACATCAAGGCGGCCATGGTGGCCACAAAGGCGTTTTGTCCCGCGCCCAACTGTGCCAAGGGAGCGCCTTCTTTAAGGGGTGGCCGGTCATCTTCGCCGGTGATATTCATGAGCCCCCCGGCGGCATACAAGTTGATCTCCAGCGCCTTCCAGTCCCGGTGTGGGCCGGTCTGCCCGTAGTTGGAGATCGATGTCATGACTAATGCCGGATTGACCTGGCTTAACTCGGAATATCCCAACCCCAGACTTTCCATGGTCCCGGGGGCAAAGTTCTCGACAACGATTTGGGCATTTGCCGCCAGCTTCTTGACGATCTCTTGCCCCTGGTTGGATTTCAGGTCCAGGGTCAGACTCTTCTTGGAGGAATTCAGGTACAGGAACCAAGGAGAGACTGACGCCCTCACCCCGGCCTGCGGCCACCCCTTCCCTTCTCCCTGAGCGAGACGGGAAGGGGTGAGGGCGTCACCAGCGGGGCGGATTAGACGGATGGGATCCCCCGTCTCGGGACGTTCCACCTTGATGACCTCGGCGCCCAGGGTGGCCAGCATTCGGGTGCAGTAAGGGCCTGAGATGTGGTGCGTCAGGTCCAGTACTCGGACACCATCCATCAGGCCAGGCCCTGATGCCGGCGCAGGTCCGGAAGTTGCGTCATTTTGATGTGTCAAAGGAATCTCTTGATCAACGATATTTGTGGTTGCCGGTCTAGGCCGCCAGCAATTTTGTCATCACCAACTGGTTATTGCAAGCTGAATACAGCTTCGATCGATGGTGTACGGCAACGGTGGACGGCAACCGTGGGCCGCAACTGCATTCCTGACGTGGCGGGACAAACGGGGCGATATTTATGATATTCTTCTGGCCTGGCGGGACCGCCTATTTACAATGATTTTAATAATAGTTTCCCCGGCCGTTTGGTCCCAGCCTGCTCCTTACCCAATGGTACGCGGTAATTCGAGTTGAAACCTGAGGTGTGAACGATGGAACGTCCCGTTTTTCAGCCCGTTGGAACCCCGGTGGAGGAACTCGACACTCCGGCGCTGGTGGTAGACCTAGACGTGTTGGAAGCCAACATTGCCCGATTTCATTCCTCTTTTGATAGCCCTGTTGATAGAACCAGGATCAACGTCCGGCCCCATGTCTCATGCCACCAATGCCCCCACATCGCCCACCTTCAACTCGCCGCAGCCAACCCTGGTGGAGGCATTGCGGTAAACACGGTGGGCGAGGCCGAGGTCTTCGCCGGGGCGGGATTTAACGACATTTTGATTTCCAGGCCGATAGCCGGCCGGCCGAAGCTTGCCCGGCTGTGCGCCCTGGCCCAAAGCTACCAAATCTCCGTGGTTGTCGACGACGCCGGGCACGTTGAGGCTCTTTCGGCCGCGGTTTCCGCCGCGGGCGCCACCCTGGGAATCCTGGTAGAGGTGGACGCCGGGTCCGGCGGAAGCGGAGTAGCGATGGGTCCCGATGCCGCTGCACTGGCCCAAAAGGTCTCTTCCGCCAGCGGATTGCGGCTGGACGGCCTGATGGCTTCATTGCCGGGTCATTCCGGACGCCGGGACGACGCAGGAACTCCGATCACCGCGCCTGAAAATGAAGCTAAAGTCCATCTGCTTGAAATGGTGGAAACCTCCCGGCTGTTGGAGCGACAGCGAGCCTCGGCGCCGGTAGTCAGCGTGGCGGCCAGCGGTTACAACGACGTTGCCGGCGTCCCTGGCATCAGCGAGATCCAGGCGGGCGCCTACGCACTGATGGATCACGCCCATTGTCTGGCCCAGCCTGACTACCAGCCCGCGGCCAGGATCCTAGCCTCCATCATCAGCCATCCCACTGAGGGATCGGCCGTGTTGGACGCGGGGCACAAGGCCACCGGCCCCGACCTAGGACTACCGGTATTGGCAGACGATGATGGAGCAAAAGCCGTCCGTTTCAGCGCCGAGCACGGGGTTTTGGAGTTGCAGCCATCGGCCTACGGCAGATTCATGCCAGGCGACAAGGTCTGGCTGGTGCCCTTCGACCTGGAGCTTTCCCTGAACCAATACGACTACATCCGCGCCGTCCGCAAGGGCAAGCTTGAGGGGTTCTGGCCCATCGCAG
Source organism: Dehalococcoidia bacterium (assembly GCA_034428715.1). GTDB lineage: Bacteria > Chloroflexota > Dehalococcoidia > Lucifugimonadales > UBA3495 > Io17-Chloro-G2. Next base: position 7,108 of record DAOUHE010000111.1, read on the forward strand.
CCCGGGGAAGATTCTCGTAAGCTTTCAGCGGACAGCTATCAGCTATCAGCTTTTTGGGAGGATGTCATGGACAACCGCTACCGGCCCACTCCGGGAACCCTTTTGGAAGACCTGGACACTCCGTGCCTGATCTTGGACATGGATGCGGTGGACCACAACATGGACGTCATGGCGGAATATTACGCCGGACAAACAGCCAAGCTGCGGCCCCACGGCAAGAACCACAAGACCCCTGCCCTGGCTCACCGGCAGATCCGCCGGGGCGGCACCGTGGGCGGGGTTTGCTCCGCCAAGGTGTCCGAGGCCGAGGTTATGGTTGACGGCGGCGTCCCCAGTGTTTTTATAACCAGCGAGGTCGCCGGCCCCCAAAAGATCGACCGATTGTGCACCCTGGCTGGACAGGCGGAGATGCTGGTGGCCTGTGACGACCCAGCCAACGCCAAAAACCTCTCCGATGCGGCGTCGGCCATGGGCGTGGAGTTGGGCGTGGTGGTGGAGATGGAGACCGGATTAAAGCGTTGCGGAATCCAGAACATCCCCCAGGGTGTGGAACTGGCCAAGGTGATCCACTCCCTGCCCGGATTGAAGTTTCGAGGCATCATGAGCCATCAGGTCATTCCCGACATGCCCCACCGGGAAGACCGCGTGACCGAAGGCCGCCGGGTGATACAGCAAGTGATCGACCTGAAGGACGCCATCGTCGCCGCCGGGGTGCCGGTTGAGATCGTATCCACCGGCGAGACCTGGAGCTACGACGTGGCCGCTGAGGTCCCCGGCGTCACCGAGATTCAGGGCGGCAGCTACTTGGTGATGGAGACCGGCTACAGCTTCATGACCGACTTCCACTACGCCGGAAAGGTCCTGACCACCATCATCAGCACTCCCAGAACCGGCACCGCCATCGGCGACGCCGGCCTAAAAACCATCAGCGCCCTGCGCGGCCTGCCCCAGGTGGAAAACCGCCCCGGAATATCCGTAGACTCCATCGACGCCAATCGCATAGTGTTTCACCTGGACGAAGGAACCGAGCTAAATATCGGCGACCAACTCCTCCTCCTACCCTCCCAACAAGACGCCACCGTAAGCCGCTGGGACAGCTTCGTAGGCGTCCGCGGCGGAAAGGTAGAAGCCGTCTGGGATATTCAGGCGCGCGGGTGCCATAGTTAAAAATGCGTAGGGTCAGCAGATGGTTGGATTTCGGGTACGGCGGCCCCTTGGCATGCAAGCCAACTTCAAGGAGGAAATCTGATGCCTCAGTTGGACCCACACGCCCATTACCAACTCAGATTAGTCCGGCGTTTTGATGGAGCGGGGATTATGACCCATCCTTCTCTTGCACAGCCTAAGTCACTCAAAGCCAGGGACAAGACCTTAGACATCACGGCCGGAAGCGAAAGAGGAGCATTACAGAAAGCCAGGAATTATTGCCGGAGAGGGGCCAAACGAAAAGGCGAATTGCCTGGGGAATTTATCGGAGTTGTTCTCGTCAAACATGTATCCGATGCCAGCAGGCCTATCACGGTCAAGCGATCTGGTTTCCAAGTGACCAAAAGGCCCAGACGAACAACCGGAACCACCGTCTGGATGGATTTTGTAGATGCCGACGGAAAGGCCTATACCGTAGACCCGGCGACTCATTACGTATTGAATCCGGTGGTGTAGATTTTCTAACACCGGAAAGACAGGAGAATACGTATGGCGACGTCGAAGTTTTCGGTCGGCGGCCAGGTCTGTCGCGTTACGGTTTTACCATGAAGCCATGCCTCGTAAAATCTTAAGACCTGAGGACTTTGTACATTTCGTCCAGCCTGGCTCGGAAAATGAACTGCTGCTGCAATTCTGTGAACGGCATATCTTAGAGGGCAAATTCCTTCCAGAGTTTCGAGTGGGTAAAAAATCGCTGTGAAACTGCCGCGAGCCGGCGATGATAACCCCACATTGAGGCCCATTGATGCGGTTTGTGTCCTTGGGTTACCCCACAATGATGATTTGGTTTGGCTTGGAAATGAAGGCAAAAAGAGAATGACCAAATCGAGGCGTGGCCGTCTTGCCAAAGCCGAATGGAATCCTACCATCGGGGCCAAAGTGGCCTTGATCGAAGTAAAATCGGGCAAGCCGACCCTCGAATCAGTCGGTCAAATACTTGTATATCGAGCCTTGTTCCAACAAGATTACCCGCAATGCCCCGTCGAGCAGCTATGGATAATTGCTCGGCAGGATGACGCGCAGGTGCGAATTGCGTGCGAAGAACTAGGAATCAGCGTATGGACTGAAGATCGAGACGGCACAGATTCATAGGTCAACTTATTAGACCTTTTTTTGTTAGCAACCCGGCAATATTGGACTCGATTGGGCGTTTGACCACGTCAGAAAGCAACAAGAGGATTGCCAACACCGTAAAGCGGTCAGGAGCTAATTATGACTGGAATATTAACGAGAGAAGATAAGCTGCTCTTAGCTTCTGCACCCAAGAAATTTGGGAGGACATTATAATCCAACCAACTGACCAATCGCGGAGTGGTCCAATCTGCCCGATTTTACCTCAATTAAAGCAATCCGCTGTCCATTGAACCATTCACGTTCGGATTTCCAAATCCTCTTGGTCCACGATGTAGCCGCTCCTTTCCCCATGGGGCATAGACAGGATACATACAGCGTCTACAATTTTGGTGTCTTCAGTCGAGATTTCCAACTCATGCACTATCGACCGTCCTACGCGCACTTGGGGGATTGGTTGCAAGCGAAGATGACGAGTTTATTAGACCAGCGTGCGCAGAGCTTGGAATCAATGTATGGATTAACGAAATTGGCCCTTGAGATGAACTACGCCGGGCTGGGCATTTAGCGGCGTTTCCGGGCTGGGGTCGAAATCCCCCCAGCCCCCTTTAAGAAAGGGAGAGCCACTGCGGTCCCTTTCGCCCTCCGCTCCCCGGATTCTTGGACAAACCCCCTACGCCGGCACCGGCGCGAAGTCTGGGGAGAGCATTAGGTAGGTTTTTTGGGCCTGGATCAGGCCGTGGACTCGGGGGAGGTACTTGCCGGTCCAGTCGGGGTCGGCGGCTACCTGGGCTTTGGCTTCCTTCATGTGGGCGTGGTCGCGGAAGGCCCAGATGTGCACCACCTTGTTTAGCTCGCCGACATCGCTATAGTACCAGCCCGCCAGCTTGACGCCGTACTTCTGACGGATGCCGATGGCCACCTCTCTTACCGCCGCCATGTAGTCCTGGGTCGCTCCGGGATTCAGGGTGTATTCGCGAAAGTCGTAGATCATTGTCGTCCTCCCAATTTTCTGATGATTCGCTCTACCGAGTGATGCAGCCGGGGGCCAGGCGGGAATCCCGCAATTAGCGTGTCTCACAACCCTCGCCTTTATTAAATGACCAAAGGTTCGACAAACTTAGGACACATACCCAGCCGACGGAGGTCGTGAAATTTCCTCCAGGATCGATGTATCACGAAAACCCTAATCCAACTGCGGCCATCCTTTATTGGATTGTCCAATCTGAAGTACTCCATAGAGGATTACTACCCCGGCCAATCCAAAAATGGAAGCTCCTATTCCGAGCCCGATGGATAAATTGACTACCAAGGCGACGACGCTCGTTACGCAGAATCCCCATTTTTCCATTTAAACAGTGCAATTGCAAAAACCAGATTGAGAATGCTCCCAATGCCCAGGACAGGAAACGCTCAGCCAGGTACATCGACCAAGACCTCTCCCAACGCGGCACTACCTAACAGGTTCATCAGAGCACTGCCCGCATTGGCGACAATCATCAAAATTATCCAGGCGGTCAGGCACCCGTGTCTCTCTCTTTCTGGCGTCATCTTGTATTTCCTAGATCAATCTGATTTCCCTTCACATGGAACTCTCTGGGGTCCCCTGAACTATAAAATGACATATAGAGCGCGTCAACTGGCATCCAATTCTCTGAACTGGCCGTCCCCGCGTCAAATCTATTTGGCTTGACAGGCGAACCTCTTAGCGCGGGATAACCACCCTGAGGTCTTTCACTCTTTCGCTCCTAGACCCACCCGTTACGTTGCATCCCTCTCCTGTGGGAGAGGGATGCCCACTTTGGAATCTTGGACTGGCTGAAGGGGTCCCAACCCCTACCCCACCCCCAGCCCCGTGACCTCGCCAGCCGCGTTTACGTCCATGCCCATGGCCAGTGGTTTGCTTGGCAGTCCCGGCAGGGTTTCTATCCGGCCGGCCAGGGTATATAGGAAACCGGCTCCCACCGACGCGCGGATGTCGGTGATGGGGAAGGTGTAGCCCGATGGGCTGCCCCGCAGGGTTGGGTCGTGGGAGATGGACAGGTGGGTCTTGGCCATGCAGATGGGCAGATTCCCCCATCCCTGGGCCTCGAAGTATCGCAACTTGCGCCGGGCTTCGGCCGACCAGGAGACGTCGCCAGCGCCGTAAACCGTTTTCGCCAGGGCCAGCACCTTCTCCCGCACTGGGGCATCCAGCGGGTAGACGTAGTTTATCGTCGGAGTGGCTTCATTTTTGCCCGCCGCTTTGGCAACCGCCTCGGCTAAGGCCATGCCGCCCTCGCCTCCGTCGGTGAATCCGCTGATCTCCGCCGTATCGTCGGCGCCGGCCTCCAGGGCAATCTCTCTGACCGCGTTAAGCTCGTCTCCAGTGTCGCCGGGGAACCGGTTGAGCGCCACCACCAGGGGGGCTCCAAAGCCGCGAACCATCCGAGCCAGATGGGAAAGATTGGCACCACCGGTTTTAACCGCATCCAGGTTTGGCTGGTCCAACTCTCTGCGGCGCGCGCCTCCGTGCCACCTTAGCGCCCGCAACGAGGCCACCAGCACCACGGCATCCGGCGCCAATCCGCTCTGCCTAGCCTTGATGTGCATGAACTTCTCGAAACCCAAGTCAGCGCCGAACCCCGCTTCGGTAACCACGAAGTCGGCATACGCCATCCCCAATCTGTCGGCAACGATGGAACTGCAGCCGTGGGCGATGTTGCCGAAGGGGCCGGCGTGGATGATGGCGGGTTGCCCTTCCAGGGTCTGGACCAGATTGGGCATGATGGTGTGACGCATCAACGTCATCAAAGCGCCGGTGAACCCCAGGTCCGCTACCGAAACCGGATCACCCGCCCGGTTGCTGCCAACGACAATGCGGGAAAGCCGGTCCCGCATGTCCTCCAAACTGCTGGAAAGAGCCAGCAGGGCCATGATCTCCGAAGCGGTGACGATGTCGAAACGGCTGTCCCGTAAAGGACTGTTCCCGCTGCCGCCCAGGCCGGATACGATCTGGCGCAACGACCGGTCAGACACGTCGGTGACCCGGGACCACTGGACCCCGGTGGGTTCCATGTCCGAAGCCGTGTCCCGGTACACGGCGTTGTCCACCAGCGCCGCCAACAGGTTGTGGGTAGAAGCCACCGCGTGGGCGTCTCCAGTGAAGTGGATGTTTATCTCATCTTCAGGCACCACCCGGGCTTTACCCCCACCGGTGCCGCCTCCCTTGATGCCGTAGATCGGTCCCAAAGCCGGTTCGCGCAGGTTGACCACCGGCCGGTAGCCCAGCTTGCCGAGACCCTGGGTCAATCCGATGGCGGTGGTGGTCTTGCCCTCACCCGCCGGGGTTGGCGTTATGCCGGTCACGACTACCAGCTTGCCTTTGCGGCCCGAATCTTGGGAGTCCCTCAGGGCATCCAGGGATATCTTGGCCTTATGGTGGCCGTAGGGGATCAGATGCTCCTCTTTGATGCCCAGTTCAGCCGCTATCTTGGCGATCGGTTCCACAGCGCTCCTCCCAGTTGCATCAATCTATTCCTATTCCGCGGCCGCGAGGCAGGTTTCAAACCGGCCCCTACATCGATAACGATAAATCTACGGCCATAGTAGACAAGATTAAACCACAAAAGAAGCCCCCCTTTGCAAAGGGGGGTTGTGGGGATTTCCGTCTTGTCCTGCGACTTCCACTCAATTGAGTGAGAACCCTACGCCGGAAGTGAGATGTTTCAGTCGAACAAGATGATTAAAGCGGCGCCCAGACGGCTAGCCGGACTCGGTCTCCCGCTCCAACCGCTCGATGTCTTCGGGGCTGAGGCTAAAATATTTGGCGTCGGGGTGGTGCAACACCAACGCGGAAACCGAGGATTCCGGCTCCATCATGAATCCGTCGGTAAGTTCGACGCCAATCTGAGAAGTCACGTCCAGCAACCGGAATAGCTGGGCCTGGTCTTCCAGCCGCGGACAGGCCGGATAGCCAAAGGAATACCGGCGGCCGTGGTACTGGGTGCGGAAAAGGTCCTGATAAGAGATATCTTCAATCTCGCCAATACCCCACATCCGCCTTATCCGCTGGTGCAGCAATTCGGCAAACGCTTCGGCGCTCTCGATGGTCAACGCCTGCAAGATGTGGGAGTTCAGGTATTCACCATCGGCCTTTAACCGTTCGGAAAGCTCCAGGACACCCCGGCCGATGCTGGTGACGAACATTGCCAGGTAGTCGACGCCACCGGGGGAAATCCCCCCTGGCCCCCCTTTTTCAAAGGGTGGAACCGTGGATTTAGGCAACATGTAGTCGGCCAGACAGAGGCCATCGCCGCCGGATTGCCGGCCGAAGTGGAACCGCTCTAAAACTGTATTGCCGTCTGGACCAAGGATCAATAGATCCTGCCCGTCGGCGTGGCAGGGGAAGAACTTGAAGACGGCCTTGGCGGTGATGTCCAGAGACTGCAGAACGATGTCTTCAACCCGTTTGACAGACTCCTGCAATTCCAACGCCACGGTGTCGCCCGAATCCAGGGCCTCGGCGAAACGGCCGTTGAAACCCAGGTGCCTGACATAGAGCATCTGGGGATTTATGTAGGGGAAGATCTCGTCCAGGCTAAAGTCACTCAAAGTGTGTAATAGGGTGTCGGGAGGACTGGGAATATCGAAATCGTGGCGGACCCTAGATATTCGGGCCGGCTCCGCAGTCGAGCTTTGCGTGTTAGTGGTATGGCTGGCCGCCTCCGCTTCTAGCAATTTTTGGGTCTCGGCTTCCAGGGACTCGGCCAGTTTGACCCGCTCATCGGCCTCTTGAATGGTGTTGGCCAGCGCCAAGCCGGTCATTGCATCCCTGGCGTAGGCGACCAGGTTGTCGTGCTCGGGAGCTATGCGCAGCCGGGTGAAACGATTGGAAAGGGCCGCGCCGCCAACCAGCATGGGGCAATTCACACCGGCCTGCCTGAAGTCCTTGACCGTCTCCACCATCATCTGGGCCGACTTGACCAGAAGTCCGGACAGGCCAATGATGTCGGGCCGGTGTTCCTGGTAGGCGGCGATCAAATCTTGGGGCGGCACTTTGATGCCCAGGTTGATCACCTGATAGCCGTTGTTGGACATGATGATCTCGACCAGGTTCTTGCCGATGTCATGCACATCTCCTTTGACCGTCGCCAGCAGGACTTTGCCCCGGCCGGAGCTGGAAAGCTCTTCACGCTCCATGTGAGGTTCTAGATGAGACACGGCGAATTTCATGGCTTCAGCCGATTGAAGTACCTCGGCCACGATTAATTCGTTGGCATTGAATTGGCGGCCCACCTCGGTCATGCCGTCCATGAGGGGACCGTTGATGATGTCCAGGGGCACCCGTCCGCCCAGGGCTTCGTCCAGGTCTTCCGCCAAACCCTCTTTGGTGCCCTGGATTATGGCCAGCGCCAGCCTTTCGTCCAGCGGCAGGTTGCGGCGTTCTTCCAGGGGCGCAGACGGTGGTTTGTCCCGGAAATGGGCGGCAAAGGCGGCCACCGGGTCTTCTCCCCGGAACCAAATGAGGTCTTCAGACAGCGTCCGCTCCTCTTCGGGGATCGCGGTGTAACGCTGCATCAATTCGGAGTTGACGATGGCCATGTCCAACCCCGCCTGTACGCAGTGGTAAAGGAACACAGAGTTGAGAACTTCGCGTCCCGCCGGCGGCAGTCCGAAGGAGACGTTGGAGATCCCCAGGATGGTCTTGGTTTCCGGAAGCGCCTGCTTGATCAGCCGGACGCCTTCTATTGTCTCCGCGGCCGAGCCCTCATAGGTCTTGTCGCCGGTGCCTGCGGGGAAAACCAGGGGGTCGAAGATGATGTCTTGGGCGAGAATGCCGTACTTTTCCGTCAAAATCTGGTGGGACCGGACGGCCACTTCCAGCTTGCGTTGGCGGGTCAAAGCTTGGGCCTGCTCTTTGTCTTCATCGATGCAACCCACTACCAGCGCGGCGCCGTAACGCCGGGCCATGGGGACCACGGATTGAAAGCGAGCTTCGCCATCTTCCAGATTGATGGAGTTGATGATCGACTTGCCCTGGAGCCGTTTCAATGATTCTTCCACCACATTGGAATCGGTGGAGTCGATCATGATCGGCGCTTTGACCTTCTTGACCAGCAGTTCCAGAAACGTTAGGACATCGGACATCTCATCCCGGTCGGGGTCTTGAAGGCACACGTCCAGGATGTGTGCGCCGTTGCGTACCTGGCGGCGGCCCACTTCGGCCGCTTCCTCAAAAGACCCCTGGGCAATCAACCGCCGGAACCGGCGGCTGCCCAAAACGTTGGTGCGCTCGCCCACTATCACCGGCCTGGTGTCTTCATCGACGGCCAGGGCTTCGATTCCCGATACCCGGGTCTCAACCGCTCCGCCAGCTTCGTTAGATCGGGCCAGCCTGGGTGATTTTCCGGCCGCCGTCTTATGGAGGAGGCGAATGTGGTCGGGCACGGTACCGCAACACCCGCCCACCAGGTTCACCCACCCCTCATCTATGAACCTAGCCAGGGTTCCGGCCATCATTTCCGGAGTTTCGTTGTAGGTGCCGTTTTCGTCGGGCAGGCCCGCGTTGGGCACGCAGGCCACCGGGAAACGCGATAGGCCGGCCAAGGTCCTCAGGTGATCGGTCATGAATTCGGGGCCCGTGGCGCAGTTGAAGCCGATCCACAGCAGGTCTCGATGGGCCAACGATGTGTAGAAGGCCTCGGCGTCCTGTCCGGCCAGCAGCGTGCCCATGGCCTCTATGGTCCCCTGTACCGCCACCGCCACCTGCTGACCCAACTCGGCCATGGCCTGGTCAATACCTTCCAACCCAGCCTTCACGTTGATGGTGTCTTGCACCGTCTCCAACAGGAGCACGTCGACCCCGCCCTCAATCAACCCCATGGCTTGTTCCCGGTAGGATTCGGCCAATTGGTCGAAGGTAACGCCACCCGTGACCGAGATACTCTTGGTCGTTGGACCCATGGAGCCGGCGACAAACCGGGGTTTTTCCGGGGTAGAAACCGCGTCGGCCAGGCGCCGGCCCAGTTGGGCGGCCTCCCGGTTGATGTGCCTTGCTTCCGCTTCCAGTCCGTATTCAGCCAAGACCACCGACGTGGCGCCAAAGGTGTCAGTCTCCAGAATGTCGGCCCCGGCATCCAGGTATTTCTGGTGAATCCCTTCTATCAGTTCGGGACGGGTCAAGACCAGATATTCGTTGCAGCCTTCGTATTCGACGCCGCCAAATTCGTCGGGACCCAGGTCCAAATCCTGGATGGCGGTGCCCATGGCCCCATCTATAACCAGGATTCGCTCCTGGATTAACGATTTCAGTAGGTCAATTCGAGAATAAGATTCCATAAACCTTCATCTGGGTTACCGGTTCTGATTGCCATTGTAGCACTGGTTGGCGTGATTCGGCTAACTCATTACGGGCATCCCGTCCCTTTTCAGAAGGGGGACCGCAGAGGGTCGTTGATTCTAGGCCGGGACGACCTCCCCTGAATCCCCTCCTTCGTAAGGAGGGGACTTTTCGTTCAGTCCAACAGAGAAGATTCGGCAACCCAACCGATCACGCCTCGAACCACTCCGCAAGCTCGATTCGGTTGTTTGCCAGCCAGGCTATGTGCAGACGCATGCGTTCTAACGCCTGTCGAATCGTTCGCTCGGCGGCGGGGGCCGGGTGGTCGCTGAAGAATTTCTCCGCGTCTTCCAAGTGGTCTTGGTCGGTGAAATTGCCGCAGACGGAAACCAGGCGCATCAGCCCGAAACCGCCGCCGCCATAGCGCCGGTCGAACTCGGCCCAGTTATCTTTGACGAAGTCCCACGCCAGCTGCCGCCCGGCCAGGTTTGACGAAACGCCGGTCACCACGGTGATCGTGTCCTGGGAGCGGACGTCGCCGGTCAATGTCTTCTCTAGAGTCTCTTGCAACAATTCGGGTTGAGTGAACCGGGCCAGGGACATCAACAGGCGGATACTCTCCTCTTGGAGGTCAGTCTCTCGTTCCAGTCCCCAGATCTGGTCGTAGGTCGCCCGGCCGCCGGCCTGGGCCGCCAGGCTGATCACCACCCCGCGAATATCCGGGTGCACCGCGGCCCGGTCCTCCAGGTATTGCTTGAATTTGTCCACGGCCTGGCCGATGGTTTCCGAGTCGTGGTATGCCCCGGCCTGGCTCAGCACAGTGCTGCGGAGCAATGCGTCCAGATGGCCTTCCCCGGGACGGGCATCCCATCCGGACCGTCTAGCGGCAGGTGCGAACAGGTCGCGGGACGCGGCCCGGAAATCGGCGTGGTAAGGCTCGGCGGCTAGCAAAAAGTCGATCTCGCGCAGGTTACTGGCCAGGTCGCTCCAAACCGAGGCGTCAACCTCGTTCTCATACGCCCTAGACAGGGATAGGAACTGGGTCACCCCCAAGATCCCCGCCCTGGACAGCGCATAGGCGTCGTTTTGAATACCCAGACGGTCCGTGGCGGGCAACTCCAGAGACCGTATGGCCGGTTCCAACCGCTGCCAGTCCTCCCTGGAATAGTTCACTCGGAAGAACCCGGTTTGGTCTGAGTTCACTTTGAACCAGCTATCAGCAGACCCGGGAGCCGGGATCTGCATCCGGGCATTCGGGCCATCCATAACCAACCTCTGGGCCGGCTGGTTTCCGCGGCTAACCACCACCGGAACCCGCCAGACCTGCGATTCCTGGTCCGCGTCCCCCAACAGGCGGTCATAGACGAACCTTTCCTGGGTCAAGGCCAGGTCCAGTTGCCCCGCTGATGTAGTGGACTCCACGTTCAACACGGGATAGCCCATCTGCTTGACCCAAGAATCCATGATTGCCGTAACGGGTTGCTGGGAAGCCTGTTCCAGGGCGGCCCAAAGGTGTTCGGTACGGGCATTGCCGTATTGGTTGTCAGATATGTACCGCTGCAGGCCCTCGCGGAATATCTCCGGCCCGAGGAACTGTTCCAGCATTCGCAACACCGACGCACCTTTGCTGTAGCTGATGGCGTCGAATAGCTGGCTGACCTCGGCTGGGTCCTTTACCTCTTGTTCGATGGGATGGGAGTTTTTCAGGCCGTCCAGGCTCAGCGCCCGGTTGGTGTCCATGTTGACGAACTGGGTCCACATCTCCCAATCGGGGAAGAGCCAATCCACCGCCTTGGTCCCCATCCAGGACGCAAAGCTTTCGTTAAGCCAAAGGTCGTCCCACCATTCCATGGTTACCAGATCGCCAAACCACATGTGGGCCATCTCGTGGGCCACAACCTCGGCGACCCGTTGGCGGGTGCCGGCCGATGAGTTGGCCGGGTCCACCAGCAATGCCGTTTCCCGGTAGGTGATGGCGCCCCAGTTTTCCATGGCGCCGGCGGCGAAGTCTGGGATGGCGATGTGGTCCAACTTCTCCAGCGGATACGGGATGCCGAAATAGTCGTTGAAGAATGTAAGCAGCTTCACCGACGTGTCCAGGGCGAAAGCGCCCTTCTCTTCGTTGCCCCGGGTGGTCCAAACCCTGACCAGGGTGTGGGTGCCCGATCCGGAATATTCAGCCTCGGTCGAAACCAGGTCGCCGACTACGAAGGCCAACAGGTAGGTTGACATAATGGGCGTCTCGGCGAACCGCACCGATTTTAGTCCTGGACCCGCTTCCGCCTCTACCAACGCAGGCGTGTTGGATACGGCGCTCAAATCGGATGGCAATACCAGGGTGACTTGGAAAGTGGCTTTGTGGGCCGGTTCGTCCCAGCATGGGAATGCGCGGCGGGCGTCGGTGGCTTCAAATTGGGTGGTGGCCAAGTATTGGGATTCACCATCGGACCCCGTGTATTTGCTTAGATAAAAACCGCGTAATTTATCGTTGAGAATACCAGTGTAATCGATCTCCAGCCGGGCTGGACCGGCCGGTATGACCTCTCCAAAGTCCAGCGTAGCGGTTTCCGTCTGCTCATCGTAGGTGATTTCCGGCTCGAGTGACGGAGCGCCATCCCGGAAAAGCTCGGCGCCAAGGATCTGCAACTCCACGGCGTTCAAGACGATGATAGATGTGGGCTCATCTACCAGGACGTCAATCTCCTCGGCGCCCTTGAATGTCGCTTTCTCCACGTCAGGATGGAGGTGGATGCGGTATTTGGTAGGCCGAACCGAAACCGGCAGTATGGCCGCGTCAGCGCTTGGCATTTATCAGTCACTCCCTTTAATCAGCATGGGAAACGGCGAATGAGATCGTGCCGCTCCCGCCGCTAGATAGGCCATCGCCCAGTTTATCACCTTAAGGGTCCACAGGCCCCCCGAATTCCGGTGATGCTATAATGGCCTCGGCCGTGAGCCAGCCACGAATCTTCGATCTTTCCGGGCCGCTCCGGCGATTTGATGATACTTTCCGGCTTCGGATAACTACTAGTGAGGTTAGAGGAAAAAATGCCCCAGAAGACAATGTTCGAAAAGATCTGGGATTCCCATGTGGTGCATCAGGAGCCGGACCAGCCCGCGATAATCTACATCGACCTGCACTTGGTCCACGAGGTAACCTCCGCCCAGGCCTTTGACGGGCTAAGAATGGCTGGCCGCAAGGTGCGCCGCACCGATCTTACCGTGGCCACGGCCGACCACAATACACCCACTTGGGACCTGTCTCTACCCATCACGGACCAGGTTTCCAAGGCCCAGTTGGATGCGCTGGACGTCAACTGCGCCGAATTCGGCGTGACCCTATACGACCGGTTCAGCCCGTTGCAGGGAATCGTCCACATCATCGGTCCCGACCTTGGGTACACCCAACCGGGCAAGACCGTCGTCTGCGGAGACAGCCATACCTCCACCCACGGCGCGCTGGGGGCATTCGCCATCGGCATCGGCACATCGGAGGTCGAGCACGTTCTGGCCACTCAGACCCTTCGCCAGTTCAAACCGGGCACCATGGAGGTCCGGTTGAACGGATCCCTTCCGCAGGGAGTTAGCCCCAAAGATGTGATCCTAAGCATCATCGGCCAGATCGGCATCAACGGCGGCATCGGCCATGTCATCGAATACACCGGGGAGGCCATCCGCTCCATGTCCATGGACGGCCGGATGACGGTCTGCAACATGAGCATCGAGGGCGGCGCCAGAGCCGGCATGATCGCCCCCGACCAGACCACGTTCGATTACGTGAAGGGCAGACGGTTTGCTCCTAAAGAAGACGAATTCGAGGCTGCGGTGGAACGCTGGAAGCAGTTGCCCAGCGACCCCGGCGCCAGCTACGACAAGCTGGTGGAGATAGACGCGTCAAATATAAGCCCTCATGTTACCTGGGGCACCAATCCGGGCATGGTCGCGCCGGTGACAGGCCGGGTCCCCGACCCGGCGTCATTCTCCGATCCGGCCCAGCGGGAGTCGGCGGAGCGGGCCCTGAGTTACATGGACCTGCAGCCGGATACCCCCATTCAAGACATCAAGATCGACCGCGTCTTCGTGGGAGCTTGCACCAACGGCCGGCTGGAAGACCTGCGTGCCGTGGCCGAAGTGGTAAAAGGCCGCAAGGTCCACCCCGACGTTTACGCCATGGTGGTTCCCGGCTCGGCGCTGATCAAAGAGCAGGCCGAGGCGGAAGGTTTGGACCGCATCATCAAAGACGCCGGGCTCGATTGGCGGGTGGCCGGTTGTTCCATGTGCCTGGGCATGAACCCGGACATCCTCCAGCCGGGCGAACGGTGCGCCTCCACATCCAACCGTAACTTTGAGGGCCGCCAAGGAAAGGGAGGCCGCACCCACCTGGTCAGCCCCGCCATGGCCGCCGCCGCCGCCATCACCGGCCACTTCGTGGACATAAGGGAGTGGTAGGGGAAGACGAACAAGGGAAGCTTCGATTCACGGAGGCTGGGAGGAGCTTAAGTAGTTGTTAAAGACGGATGGTTCGACAGGCCCACCACGAACGGGAATGACCCCCCACTCCGTTCGTCCTGAGCTTGTCGAAGGATTCTTTGGATAAAATGCAACAATGAGCTTCTACGTTTACATCCTCCGGTGCGCGGATGACTCTTACTAGGTAGGGCACACAGATAATCTTGAATCCCGCATCGCGGCGCACCACGAGGGGCGAATCGATGGATATACCGCCAACCGAAGGCCGGTGACATTGGAATTTTCCGATGATTTCCCTACAAGGATAGATGCCTTGGAACGAGAACGGCAGATCAAAGGTTGGACAAGACGAAAGAAAGAGGCACTGATCCGGAGTGACTGGGAGGAACTGAAGCGGTTGTCCAAGGCGGATGGTTCGACGGGCTCACCACGAACGAATTGAGGCTCACCACGAACGGAGTGAGAGGTCTTTGCCGTTCGTCCTGAGCTTGTCGATCGATTCCCTTGAACACCAGGCGATTAGGAGTAAGACATGGAACCTTTCGTGAAACTAACCGGGGTGGTAGCATCCATGGACCGGGTTAACGTGGATACCGACCAGATAATCCCGGCGGTCTATCTAAAAAGTATCAAACGAGACGGATTCGAAAACGCACTGTTCGCCGCCTGGCGTTACAAAGAGGACGGCACCCCTAACCCGGACTTCGTATTGAACCAGCCTGCCTACCGGAACGCCAAGGTCCTGATTGCTGGGCCCAACTTTGGCTGCGGCTCGTCCCGGGAGCACGCGCCCTGGGCGTTGCGGGACTACGGCATCCGCTGCATCATCGCCTCCAGCTTCGCCGACATCTTCTACAGCAACTCTTTCCAAAATGGCTTGCTTCCCCTGCGCCTGCCCGAAGACGCCGTCCGGAAAATCATGGAGCACGTCAATGCCCATCCCGGCGTGCAACTCAGCGTTGACCTGCAGGCCCAAAGGGTGTGGTCCGATGACGAGGAGATCATGGTGGAGTTCGAGCTGGACCCCTTCCGGCGTCAGTGCTTGCTAGAAGGCCTGGACGACATTGGGCTCACTCTGAAGGAAGAAGACAGCATCGCCTCCTACGAGGCCCGCCAGCGGGCGTAGCGGTCAGCCTTCAGCGGCAGAGCCTCAAGGATATCCCCCCTTTCGCAAAGGGGGGTTTGGGGGATTTAACCCGTTACTCAGCCAACTAGCATCAAGCGCAGAATCCAGCGGTCACCGTCTACCAAAGTTCTTGGCTGGCCAGTTTCGCACCCTCGGCCATGGAGGCCAGCTTGGCCCAGACTATCTTGGTCTCCACCTTTCTCCCCCAGGCCGACGTGCCAAATCCACAGTCGCTGCCGGCGATGACGTTCTCCCGCCCTACGCACTGCGCGTAGTTTATGATGCGCTGGGCGATCAACTCCGGGTGCTCTATGAAGTTGGTGGTGGTGTCCAGCACGCCGGGTATCAAGACTTTGCCATCGGGAAGCTTCACGTCCTGCCAGACCTTCCATTCGTGGGCATGACGGGGATTGGCCCCCTCGAAGGAAAGTCCCACCGGAGTTGCCTTCAGCACCAGATCTACTATCTCTTTTAGAGGGACGTCGTGGTGGTGGGGACCCTCGGTGTTTCCCCAGCACAGGTGCAGACGGGTCTGTTCCGGTGGGATTCCGGTCAACGCGTAATTGATCACCTCTACGTGGGCCTCAACGATCTTTTTGAATTCTTCCACTGACAGGTGGGAAAACTGGCTTACCCTGGTCATAGCCAGGTCTGGACAGTCTATTTGAAGCAGCAGCCCCGAGTCGGCGATGGCCTTGTATTCGTCCTTCATCACATCGGCGAGGGCGTATAGGTACGCCTCTTCGCTGGGGTAGTACTCGTTGGGCAGGAAGTTGGCGATGACGCCGGGAGAGGCGGCGGTCATGAAAACCTCCTCGGCCTGGGCGCCAGCGGCCACCTGTTTTAGGGTGTCGATGTCTTTTTGCACCGCCGGCCAATCCTTCCAGGAGATGGGGCCGGTGCAAGCGGGCTGGGGCATGTTTCGAGACGATAGGTGCGTCTGCTGTTCGGCAAATTCGGGGAAATCGGCGTCGTCCAACCTGGGACGGCGGCGCACCTTCCTCTCGCCTTCGAACCCGGCTAACCTGTCTTTGATATAAGTGGCGTACTGGGCTTTCCCCTGCTCTCCATCGTTGACCACGTCAACGCCGGCGCCGGTTTGTTTTTCCACCACGAACGCCACCGCCTGGCGTACCTGTTCGTCAAACGCGGCGGCGTCGGGCGACCGGCCTTCCTCCCGTTCCCGGAGCAAATCCTGGAGTTCCAGAGACCGGGGAAGGCTCCCCGTGTGGGTGGTCAAAATCTTCGACGTGCTGCGTTTCATGCCTTCCCCTAATGACGCTGCCAAATGTTGTTCACGAATTAAACCTTCCCAACCAAATGTCATTCTGAGCCATCCGCAGCGGCGAAGCATCTGGGCCGGGGACGCCACCCACCCCTAGACCCTTCGCGGAGTTTATCCTAAGCATAGCCGAAGGGCTCACGGTGACATTGGAAATCTTACACACCGCGTAACCTAAGCGAAGTTCGACCGGCGAGCCTCCAGGTTGGAGTGGATGTCCAGGAGCACCGTTCGGCCTTCGGCGTTTAGCTGCCGCGCCTTGGCCAACGCCGGGCCGATCTCGTTAGGTTGGGTCACGGTTATGCCCACCGCGCCCATACCCTCGGCGATCTTGGCGTAATCGCCGGTCATATGGGTGGTGCCGAAAAGCTCCGACGCTACGGGATAACCGCCGGGGTAGGTGGCCATGCCGCCGTTGTTCAACACGATCGTGGTTATCGGCGCACCCGCCCGCACCGAAGTCTCGATATCAAGGCCCGACATTCCGAAGGCCCCATCGCCCATGAAATTCAGGCAGAACTTGTCGGGCGCGGCCAGCTTGGCGCCGATCATCAACGGTATCCCGTAACCTAGGTGGGTGGTCTTTCCCCATCCGATGTAGCTGTGGGGCACCGTTGCCGTGTAGAAAGGCATGATAGTATCTCGGGGTGCGCCGGCGTCGTGGGTGACGATACTGTTAACTTTGTCCAGGTTGCGCTCCAACTCGCCGATCACCCGGTAGGTGCCGATGGGCACCTCGTCGGAGGTTAACGCCGGGGTCCATTCGGACATCCACTGCTCCTTGAGCTTGGCTATCTCGCCGGAAACCTGGGTATGTGCCTTGCGGCCGTTGTCGCCGATTTGGCCCTTGACCTCGTCAATCATGGCTTGCAGCGTCAGCTTGGCGTCGCCGGGCAAGCCAACGTCCGCCGAAAAGTCCTTGTTGATGTCTTCAATGCTTTCGACATTGTGGATGATCACCTTGCCGTCGGGGATGGGCTGGCCGTAGCCGGTCCTGGTCATGCTGGAACCCACGGCGAAGAGCACGTCGGACTCCTGGAGCCACGTCCTGGCAGGCAACGAGGTCGCGCTGCTGCCGGCGCCCAGCGCCAAAGGATGGCGGTCGTCGAAAGAGGATTTGCCGGGCATTGTGCAATACACCGGTATCTCGGTAAGCTCGGCCAGTTCCCTTAACTCATCGCTAGCCTGGGCGAATAGCACTCCCATGCCAGACCAGATCACCGGCTTCTTGGCGTTTAGCAACAGGTTGACGGCTTCTTTCACATCGCCGCCGGCGGGGGATTGGGGCATCCGCTTGGGAGGCTGGTAGTTCATCGCGGACTCGGGGACCTCTTGGGTGGCAACGTCGGCTGGGATCTCCACTATGACCGGGCCGGGGCGCCCGTTGCGCAAGTTGTGGAAGGCGCGGCGCATGACTGCGGCGACCTGGGCGGGTTGGCCGATGATCTCACTGGATTTGGAAACCGATTCGTATGTTCGCGACGCCGAGAAATTGGGCCGGACGGCATATTGGGCCAGGGCCGGTCCGCCGGGAAGATACAGGATTGGGATGTTGTCGCTGAAGGCCTGGGCAATCCCACCCATGGAGTTCTCCGAACCGGGGCCGCCCTGGGTGATGGTCACGCCAAACTTCTTGCGGTCGTTCATCCGGCTATAACCGTCTGCCGCCATCAGCGCGCCTCGTTCCTGCCGGAACATAACCGTGCGAATGCCCTCCTCGGCCACGGCTTCGATGAGGTTGTTGGATGGGAAACAGGACACCCACTCGATGCCTTCGATCTTCAAGATTCGGGCAACCGCCTGCATAACGTTCATATCACTAACCTTCCATTGATTTATTTGCGTTGGGGGGACGGGGAATCTCTGCTACAATCTGGGCCAGATAGCCCTAATCGCACTTGGCCGTGCTGGATGATGTTAGTTGTTGCCGCATGACCGGTCAACCCTAGGGGATTTAGGTACGCGATGCGCTGTACTGCCTGCGGACACGAAAACAGGGAAGACGCCCTGTTTTGCGATCAATGCGGTAGCGAGTTTGCCCACTCGTGCCCTTCTTGCAGCCGGCAGAATGACCCCGGCGCCCGCTTCTGCCGCTTTTGCCGGACCGCGTTGGCGCCAGACCTCTCCACTGGACCCGCCAAACCAAGCGAGCCCACGCCAGAACCAGAATCAATACAATCGTCCAGCGGCCTGCCGGTCTCCTTTGCCGATGGCCGCTATCAGGTCAAACGTTTCCTGGGCGAGGGTGGCAAAAAGAAGGTCTACCTGGCCCAAGACACCCTCTTGGACCGGGAGGTGGCCTTTCCCCTGATCAAGGCCGAGGGCCTGGACGATACCTCCCGCGAGCGTATACAACGGGAAGCCCAGGCTATGGGCCGATTGGGCTCCCACCCCCATATCGTCACTGTTTTCGATCTCGGCCAAGAGCGGGACCAGCCGTACATGGTCACCGAGTTGATGGGCGGCGGCGACGTGGAAGGTTTGATAGAGGATGCCGAGGGCCACCGTCTTCCCCTGGCACAGGCGGTCAGCATCGCCGCTGAGACCTGCCGGGGTCTGGAGTTTGCCCACAGCCGGGGCATCGTCCACCGCGATTTGAAACCGGGAAACGTTTGGATCACCGCCGATGGCATCGCCAAGATCGGCGATTTCGGGTTGGCGGTGGCCCTGGACCGTTCCCGTCTGACCAAAGAGGGAATGATGGTGGGCACCGTGTCCTACATGCCGCCGGAGCAGGCCATGGGCGGCTAGGTCACCCCCCAATCGGACCTTTACTCCCTAGGCGCCATGCTCTACGAGATGGTGACGGGAAGGCCGCCTTTCCTTGGCGATGATTCCGTTGCCATCATAGGGCAGCACATCAACACGCCGCCGGTGGCCCCAATTTGGCACAAGGCCGATTGTCCGCGGCCCTTGGAGGCGTTGATCATGCGCCTTCTAAACAAAGATCAGTCGCAAAGGCCCGAGTCGGCGTCGGATGTACTGGCTGCCCTGGAGGCAGTAGATTTGGGCGTCACCCGGTAGGGGCCCGGCATGCCGGGCCCCTACCGGGTGACGCCCACGCCCTCGATAGCCTGGCCGGAGGGATACTCGTGGGCCGGCAGCGGGAGATGGGCGAGCTTAAAGGGTGTCTGGAAGACGCTTTGTCTGGACAGGGCCGGCTGGTGACCCTGGTTGGAGAGCCCGGCATCGGCAAGACTCGCACAGCCCAGGAACTGGCCACCTATGCCGGATTGCGTCAAGCTCAGGTGCTGTGGGGCCGCTGCTATGAAGGCGAGGGTGTGCCTCCCTATTGGCCCTGGATCCAGGCCATCCGCTCCTATGTCCAAGACCTGGACTCGACCGAATTACAGTCCGAGATGGGGGCCGGCGCGGCCGACATCGCGGAGATCGTCTCCGACGTGCGGGAGAAGCTGCCCGGCCTGAAACCGCCTCCCGCGCTGGAGCCGGAGCAGGCCCGGTTCCGATTGTTTGATTCCATCACCACTTTTTTGAAAACCGCCGGACGCCGCCGGCCTCTGGTATTGGTGTTGGACGATCTTCACTGGGCCGACCATCCTTCGTTGCATCTACTGGAGTTCGTGGCGCGGGAGCTTTCCAACGCCCGAGTTCTGATAATCGGCACCTATAGGGACATGGAGGTCTCCCGGCGGCATCCCCTCTCTCAGACCCTTGGAGAACTGACCCGGGAACGGTTATTCCAACGTGTGCTATTGCGGGGTCTTGACCAGGAAGACGTTGGCCGGTTCGTGGAGTTGGTATCCGGGGCCGCGCCGCCGGAGGGGATGGTGGCCGCGGTCCACCGGCAGACCGAGGGAAACCCGCTGTTCATGACCGAGGTGGTGCGGTTGCTGGTAGAAGAGGGGTCCGTGGGCGCGGGCCAAACCGGGTCGTTGTCCGATGCCGTCAGTTGGCAGGTAAGGATCCCCGAAGGGGTGCGCGACGTCATTGGGCGCCGCCTGGACCGGTTGTCTCAACGGTGCAATGACACCCTGACCATCGCCTCGATCATCGGGCGGGAGTTCACCTTAGCGCAGTTGAAGCCGTTGCTAAATGATTCGGCAGTGGACCCGGAACATGCTATGACCGAAGACCGGCTCTTGGAAGTGGTGGAAGAGGCGCTGGCCTCCCGGGTGATCGAGGAACTCCCCAGTTCGGTGGGACGCTTCCAGTTCACCCACGCGCTGATCCAGGAAACCCTGGCCGAAGAACTATCGGCGACGCGCCGGGTACGGCTGCACGCCCGCATCGCCCAGGCGTTGGAGGGGCTTTATGGTCCCGAGGCCGATAATCACGCCGCCGAGTTGGCCCACCACTTCCACGAAGCTCAAACGGTCCTGGGAACGGAAAGCCTTGTCCATTACTCCTTGTTGGCCGGAGAGCGGGCCCTGGCCGCCTACGCCTATGAGGACGCTCTAGGCCACTTTCAGCGGGGGCTGGTGGCCAAGGAAGATACGCCAACCGGCGCCGAAACGGGACAACTGCTCTACGGGTTGGGCCGCGTTCAGGTGGCCACATTGCCCCCTTACGAGCTGCGAAACGCCGTTGAAACCCTGGAAAGGGCCTTCCGTTGCCTCCTGGACGCCGGGGAGGTGGAGAGCGCGGTAGCCGTAGCTGAAGTCCCACTGCCGCTCACCGCCGGCTACATAACCGGAATGGGCCAGTTGATCTATGAGGCCCTGGGCCTGGTCGAGGCCGATTCCCTGCACGCAGCCCGCCTGCAGGCCAGCTACGCCCGGGCTGCCGGCCTGGAAGAAGGCGACTACCAAGCCGCCCGCGAAGCGTTGGACCGGGCTTTGGAGATAGCCCAGCGAGAGGGCGACGAAGGCTTGGAGCTTCGGATAAGGTCTTTCGCCTGTGACGTGGAAGCGTACCATTGCCAGTCAGAGAAGTGCTATGACCTGTGCATGAGCGGGTTGCTGCTGACCGGGAAAGTGGACGACTCCAGGTCGGAGTTGCTGGTCAACTTTTGGGCCGCCGCCTGGCTAACAATTTGGGGCCGCCCAGAAGGGGCGCCGCAACGCATCTCGGCGGCGCTGTCGGCCGCCCAGCGGTTGCGCCATAACTTCTACCTGTCAAGGGTGTTGTATATTGAACTGGCCCTAGCTCACCTCACCGGCGATTGGGACAAAGGTAGAGACGCCAGCGACCAGGGTCTGGCAGTATCGCCCCATGAGTTCCGTCTTATTTTGGGGCGGTGTTTGCTGGAGTTGGAGCTGGGCAATTTTGAAGAAGGGCGGGAATACCTGGACAGAATTCAAGAGGAGCTCCGCTACGTCGCGCCGGGTCCGACCTACGCCCACGCGATGGTAGCGGCCTTGGCGCCGCTCTTTAACCGCATTTCCGGAACGGACGCTGGGTTAGATGCAGCCACTGAGGCCGAACAAATGGTGCTAACGTCCCTGTCACGAACTCCTTTCCTCGACCTATGGACCAGGGTTGGGCCGTCGCTGAAGGCAGTGCAACAGGGCGACTCCTCTTTGGCCAAAGAGCAATACGAAGCTTTGGCCGGCGCACCGGGCAAAGAGCTGGTGATATTGGCGGGCATAAACTGTCACCGGCTGCTGGGTCTCCTGGCCCAGACCATCGGCGATCCAGACAAGGCCACGGAGCACTTCGAAGACTCTTTGGCCTACTGCCGGAACGCAGGCTACCGCCCCGAGCTGGCATGGACCTGCTGCGACTATGCCGACTTGTTGCTTCAGGGTTCCCAGTCCGTTCGCCCTGAGCTTGTCGAAGGGCCTGGTGGTTCGACAAGCTCAGGGCGAACGGGTGGGGAAGACAGGGCCATGGCCATGGCCCTGCTGGACAAATCGCTGGCTCTTTCCAGTGAGTCGGGCATGCGGCCCTTGATGGAGCGGGTCCTCTCCCGGCGGCAGATTCTTGGCGCATAGTCCGACAATCCTGTTCTGAGCTGGTGTCGAGCAAGTCCCCGGGTCCATCCAGGCACCGTTAAAAGGCAGGGGAGTTTACCCTAGAATCCCGAGCGCGCGTACCCAAAAGACTCTTCGGTACAACTTGAAGGAGGTTGATATGCCACTAGATGGAAAGAGTGCGCTGATAACCGGTAGTTCCCTTGGCATCGGCCGGGGGATCGCGTTGAAGCTGGCGGAGCGTGGTGTCAAAGTCTGAGTCCATTATTATCAGAACGAAGATGCGGCCAACGATACCCTTTCATAGGTGAAGGAAAGAGGTTCCGACGGATTTATCGTTCAGGCCGACGTCTCCCTCCCCGATGAGATCAGACGCATGTTTCAGCAGGTGGAGACCCAGTTCGGCTCGCTGGATATTTTCGTGAGCAACGCCCGGCCTGAGCTGCCCACCTTTTACCAACCGCCCATGGACATCTCCCTGGAACAATGGGACATGGCTATTGACTCCCAAGCCAAGGCGTTCCTGGTGGGGGTCCGGGAGTCGGCCCGCCTCATGCCCGACGGCGGCAGGATCGTAGCGATCTCCTACTCTCCCAGCGGCCGCACCGGTAGCTGGCAACCCTGGGTGGGCATGAGGGCGGCCAAGGCCGCGATGGATTCGTTGTCCCGCTATTTCGCGGTTGCCCTGGGAAAGCGAGGCATCACAGTCAACGTCATAAGCCCCGGAGCTACCGAAGATACCGTATTAAGCGGTCTCCCAGACCCGGTGTTCCAAGCCATCAAAGACTGGCACGAGGGCGGATGGACGCCAATGGGACGGATGGGCACCCCGGCGGACATCGGAAATGCCGTGGCGCTGGTCTGCATGGACGAAGCCGGCTTTATCATGGGCCAGACCATCCACGTGGACGGTGGCGGGTCCATCATGGATACTGGTTTCCCGCAGGCGATCCAGGAATTTTAGCGATACGCATCTGTTCTAAGCACCGCGGATTCCCGCTGCGGATATAAGGAGGCTAACATGCCCTACTACGCTTACGTATCCCTGCAAGACGACGACAAGATTCTGGTGTTCTCAATGGATGCCGGAACGGGCAAGCTGACCCAGAAGGCCGCCGTGGCGGTATCCGGCGGACCGGCGGCCCTGGCCATAAGCCCGGACCGGAATTTCCTTTACGTAGGCCGCCGCGGGGCGTTGGACATCGCCAGCTTTCGCATAGACCAGGCCAACGGCGGCATCACTCAGATTGGCTCGGCGCCACTTCAGGGCGAGCCGGTGGCGATGGCCACCGACCGGAAAGGCGAGTTTATCCTTTCAGCCTACTACTATCAGCGGACGGCCGCGGTACACCGCATCGAAAACGGCGCCGCCGTTAACCCAGCCGTCGAATGGCTGATGACCGCATCCGGCGCCCATTCGATTCAGACCGACCCGTCCAATAGATTTGCCTTCGTGCCCCACATTGCAAACCGGGGGCCTAACCAGATCTACCAATTCAAATTCGACGAGAATACCGGCCATCTCACGCCCAACGCACCTGCCCAGTTGGGGCCCACCGAGTATCTGGGGCCCCGGCATTTTTGCTTCCACCCGTCCCTGGACGCCGTCTACTTTTCCGACGAGCAGGGTTGCAGCGTGACCGCCTACCGCCTGGACACCGGTGCCGGAACGCTGACGGCATTTCAAACCATTTCCACCCTGCCCCTGGGTTACGCCGAGGACAACTCTTGTTCTCAAATACAGATAACCTCCGACGGCAGGTTTTTGTACGCCCCCAACCGCGGCCACAACAGCATCGCCGGCTTTACGGTGGACCCTTCCAGCGGAACGCTGTCGGCCATCGGCCACGTAGCCACCCAGGCCGTGCCCCGGGCCTTTAGCCTGGACCCCCAGGGCAAGTTCCTCTACGCCGCTGGCCTGGAGACCGGGAACCTGACCTCTTACGTGATAAACCAGGCCACGGGTGTTCTGACGCCATCGGAGGTCTACCCTGTGGGGAACCGGCCCATGTGGGTGCTGATCACTGAATTCGGCGGTTAACGCATTCATGGGTAGACTTTCACCAATTACTGACGGGTGCGTTGACTGCTAAAAATCCCGGGCAACCAGGTGAGGGTGGAAATCCCCCTTCATCCCCTTTGAAAAGGGGGGAACTCGGCTTCACCTGCGCAATGTGGGTAACATAGCCCCCCTTTCGCAAAAGGGGGGTTTGCCTCAAAAGCACCCACAAAATGTCACCCCGAGAGCAACGAGGGGTCTAAAATCATGAGCTTAGGCTCCCCAACTGGGGCGCAACATCCACGAATTCAGATTCTTCGATCGTTGTGCTCCTCAGAATGACAGTTTTGAGGCAAGGCCCAAAGGCGGGTTGGGGGGATTTAGCCCCGCCTGGTTTGCCCATGAACAGGTCCGGCAGCCGATGCAAGGCTTAATAATTCCACCTACGGAGGCGCCAGATGGTCCAGCAAGAATCAATCAACGTAGACGTGATAGTAGTAGGTTCGGGAGGGGCGGGTCTGGCGGCGGCGTTGGATGCGATGGAACACGGCGCCACAGTAGCTATCGTTGAGCGGGAACCGGAGATGGGCGGTGCAACCGCCATTTCCGGCGGAGGCTGCTTCGCCTCTGCCACCCCAGTCCAAGCTGAAAAGGGTATTCAGGACACTACCGAACTCGCCCTGGAGGATTGGCTGCGATGGGGGCAAGGGTCGGCCGACCAGGAATGGGCCAAGTATTACATTGAGAATACCAGCGCCAGTCTCATCGGCTGGCTGGCGGATATGGGGGTCAACTGGGACGCCGTCAACCAGCAGGAAGGAAACACCGTTCCCCGCTGGCACCACCCCGAGGGCGGCGGCAAACAACTATGGCAGGTGATGTACGACGCGGCGTTGGCCCGGGGAGTGGACCACTGGCTGACCAATACGGCCGCCACGGAGTTGATCGTTGAACAAGGCAGGGTGACCGGCCTGCGCGTCCAGCGGCGGGACTCCTCGGAAGCGATGGAGCTTCATGGCAAAACAGTGGTCATGGCCACCGGGGGCTTCATGTCAAACGTCGATATGGTCCGCAGCTACCGGCCGGACCTGCATTCCGCCAGGCTGATGGAGGGATCCCACATCGGCGCCACCGGCGATGGCCACAAGATGGTGGAGGGCATTGGCGGAAACTTGACCCACATGGACCACATGTGGATGTATTCCTACGCCACCCCAGATTACCGCGACCCCAACGGGAAACGGGGCCTGGTGGTGCGGGGCCTGCCCAACTACGTTTGGGTCAACGCCCAGGGCCGCCGGTTCCACAACGAATCCCTTTCCGGCGGGGCGTCGGCCACTCCCGCCGTCTTGGCCCAGGAGCCCCAATACTGCTGGGCCATCGTCGACGACTCCATGCGCCGGGGCGCCGACATCTCCGACCCATATTACCGGGACGGAGCCACCAAGCACCTGGAACGCATCGAAACCCTCTTCAAGGAGTCGCCCTACATCAAGTCAGCGCCCACCATCGAAGCCCTGGCCGGGGAAGCGGGGTTGCCGGTGGAGGAATTTCAGGAGTCGATACGGCGTTACAACAGCAATATCGACGAAGGATTGGAAACCGACCCCGAGTTCGGCCGGCACCTAACGGGACGCAAGAAGATCGAGGAAGCCCCCTTCTTCGCCATCCAGTTCTTTCCCCTGTCCCGGAAAAGCTTTGGAGGGGTCAAGACCGACCTGCAATGCAAGGTTTTGGACGGCGGCGGGAAACCCATTCCCGGCCTCTATGCCGCGGGCGAACTGACGGGCATGGCCGGGGGCCACATCAACGGCAGGGCGGGATTGGAAGGCACCATGCTGGGGCCGGCGCTTTTCAGCGGGCGGGTCGCCGGGGCCTGGGCTGCCCACGCCGCGGGCAAGGGGCGGGGATTCGCCGGGAAATGATGCCGGGGCATGAAGCCTATCTCAGCCACTGCGGAGAATTATCGGCGGGAGATTCGCCGGCGGGAGGTTTGCCGGAGCCGGTAAGGTTGGCGGCGGCCGCGGGTCGTAGAGGCCGGGCCAATAATAGGTTTGACCCATTGATCTAAGAACCCAGCCATCTCGCCGGCGATTTCTTCACCCGCGTCTTCCTGTAGGTAGTGGCCTGCGCCGGGCACCAGCGTGAACCTTCCGTTGGGAACCATCTCGGCGATGCGGCGTCCTTCGTCGGCCTTGAAGGCCAGATCCTCGTCGGAGAACATCACCAATACCGGGATATTCCACCTTTTTAGGACTTGTTCGATCTCTGCCAGGTATTGGTGATTGAGATGCCGGCCGCTGGTGGGAATCATCTTCGGGAACGCGGCCACCCCCGCCCGTGAAGCGGGGTTGGGGTGGGGCATCTTGTATTCCGTCTTGGCCTGGCGGTCCAGGGGGGTTTTGAACATGAACCCTTTGGCAAAAACCATCTTGCGGAACAGGTCAAGACGCCGGACCAAGAAGCCGGAATAGCGCCGCTGGAATATCAACTTGAAATACCACGGCACGGCCATGGGCCTGACCATGGTGTTCAGTATTACCAGCGCTTGAACATTCTCCTGGTTCTCGATGGCGTAGCGAAGTCCGATGGGGCCGCCCCAGTCCTGACCCACCGTGGTGATGCCCTTCACTTCCAGCCAGTTGACCAGCCCGGTTACCAGCTCTACGTGACGTTGCAGCGTATACTCAGCCTCACCTTTTGGTTTGTCGGAAAGGCCGAAACCCATCAAATCGGGGACGATGCAGCGGTAACCGGCCGACACCAGCGGCGGGATCATCTTCCGATACAGGTAGCTCCAGGTGGGCTGCCCATGGAGCATCAAAATTACCGGTCCATTTCCCTCATCCAGGTAATGAAGGCGCACCCCATTGACCTCTAGAAAGTTGCTGGCAAAGGGATATTGAAACCGCTGGGTCAACGGCTTTTCACCGGGTGTAGCTGGGGCGGGAAACGTTCGGGCCGGAAATGTTCGGGTGGCTTTTTCCACAGAATGAGTCTAACACAGGATGTCGACCATAGCAGGCCTGGGAACTCGGGAGCCCTTGGACGCCGGTTTGTCCCGTCCGGTCGCAATCGCCGACAAGGGTAGGGGCGCCCGGCCGTGCGCCCTTACAAAACGGCCAAACAACCGGTTGGCCCTACGCAAATACAGATCTGCCAGGGCATCACACGCCTTTAGGTCCTCCGCTTGCCGCCACGCCTGCCGGTTGCTAAACTAGGCGGCATAATGCCGTTCGGCGGGCTTTTGACAGACTGTGGGTCCGGACCGGCGGGAAATCAACCAGTAGCAGAGGAGCGATATGATCTACGAAGTACGAACCTACGATTTGAAGCCCGGTTCGGTGGCCGCGGTTGAGAAGGCATTTGAGGTGGCATTGCCCGTTCGCCAAAAGTATTCCCCGCTGGCCGCTTTTTGGCACACGGATATTGGCCCCCTGAACCAGATCATCCACGTCTGGGGTTATGAGAGCTTGGAAGAGCGGGATGATGTCCGCTCAGATGCCTCCAAGGAAGAGGCTTGGCCTCCGAAGACCGAAGGCAATATCGTCAACATGAACTCGGAGATCTGGAACCCGGCGGAGTTTATGCGTCCAATGGGCGGCGACCAGGCTCTCGGCAACATTTACGAGATGCGCACCTACACCTACGAGCCCGGTTCCATTCCCGAACTGCTACGAAGATGGGCTGAAGCCATTCCCTACCGGGAGGAGTTCTCTCCCCTGGCCGCCGGCATGTGGACCGAGTTCGGCGGGCTTAACCGGTGGTTGCACATCTGGCCGTACAAGGATATGGCCGACCGGGATTCGGTCCGCACCGCAGCCTCCAAGATCCCCCAGTGGCCCTCGGGCGCGCCGGGCAGGGTCAAACAGGAGAACAAGATCGTGGTTCCGTCGTCCTTCTCGCCCATGCACTAAGAGATTGCCCTGCCGTAGAGCCTCCTCGGGCATACGCGGTGGTTGAAGGCAATGTTGGAAAATCCCCCTAAATCCCCCTTTACAAAGGGGAACCAAGGGGATTTTTAACTCCGAACTGAAGCCATTTCAAACTCGGATTTACCCGTCAAGGAGTTGAAGGCAGCGGTTTGATCTGCGAATTCCGTATTAGGGTATTTCAATAATCCATTTCGATAATGTAAGCGATGCTGGCACATCGATGACAGTAAATTAGCTCGCTGTCGTCGTCGACAGGAACCCAGAGGTAAAAGCGATTCCCACACCCGGAACAGCCCAATAGCGCCTCAGCCATCCTAACCTGTCGAACATCTGGTCCAGTTGACGATTGGGATACTGGTTGGCAGCCATTCCGACAGGGAATCTTCCGTGCATCACCCCACACTTCGATTGTGTACCAAGGATCCCTTTCCAATCCCGTGCCGTTGCACCGTGCGCAATAGCTCATGGTTCCCCCGGTTGCCGATTATTTGGTCATCCCGAAGCAACTACTTTTCAGAAAGCTTGGATCAACGCGACAAGCCCTTGGAATCTGCCTCACATACGGTTGAACGAGCTTTTGGAGGAAGCCGAATGTCAAATATAGTATCCTAAAAAGCCTGTTACCGCCCCCCGGTTAATAGGCAGTGGTTCACATGCAGCGGAGGGTTTCCTCGCGGATGTAGTCCCGCAGTTCATCGGGCAGCTTGGGCAATGAACCGGCGGTGGCGTTTTCATGGACCCTTTCGGGCCGTGAGGTGGCAGGAATGGTAAGGGCGACCCGGGGGTCGCTGATCACCCAGGCCAGCAATGCCTGGGCCCAGGTTTCGATCCCTGTCCTGGCCAGAGGCGCCAGGTCCGGCTGTCGCTTGAGGTCTCTGACGTACCTGCCCTTTTTCTACGGCTCCATGGTCAGGATGCCGATGCCCAAGTCCTGAGCCAGAGGCAGCAACTCATCGGCGGCCTCTGTCTGGACCACGTTGTAGGGTATCTGCACGGCGTCCACACTGCCCGCCCTCATCAGATCCATGATCTCGGGATAGGCTTCGGGAACCATGGCGGTGACGCCGACCATGCCGATCTTGCCCTCGGATTTCTCGGCCAACTGGGCCTCTCCCGCTTCTTTGCCTTCCACCCTGACCTTGGTAGCCAGGTAAAACCGGTCCCGGCGGCCGCTGGTGGTTTTGCCCACCACCATCTAGGAATTGC
This sequence comes from Dehalococcoidia bacterium, assembly GCA_034428715.1. Classification (GTDB taxonomy): domain Bacteria; phylum Chloroflexota; class Dehalococcoidia; order Lucifugimonadales; family UBA3495; genus Io17-Chloro-G2. The sequence goes on from DAOUHE010000111.1 coordinate 36,597, forward strand.
CGTAGGCGGCGGCGGAATCGATGAAATTGATGTCGTTCGTAAGGCAGTTATCCACTATCGCACGGCGCACCGCGATGTCTTCATCGGAAGTGACATTGACCGTCCTCAGGGTCCCCAATCCGATGGGGGAGACATCCAGGTTGCCTAATTTGCGAAATTCCAACTGTGTCACCTCGCATAAAAATCTCCGGCCATTATAATCATGGACGGGCATCCTGTCCTCCGGAGATGTTGGCCCACCTGTTTGAGCGTATGTCGGAACTGAGCCGACAGGTTCAATCGGTGCCGGCTGAGTTGAGCAATCTGACGCAACGAGAGCTTGAAGTACTTCAACTCATAGGTGACGGCAAAAGCAACAAGGAAATCAGTAGCGATTTAAATTTGGAACTCCAATCGGTAAAAAACTACGTGCATAGCCTTCTTCAAAAGCTTCAGGTGCGCAATCGCCGGGAACCCGCAGCTTACACCATAAAGCGCCCGCTGCCTCAAGCGGTGTCATAGAAAGAACAAACTTCAGACCATCGAAGTTTTGTACAGGTTGATTTGCCGATCTTTTCGCCTTGTTATCGAGCCTTCGCCTCGCAAGTACTGGTACCGGTGTAATCACTCTACATAGGAACCAGTGCGGAAGAATTCGGTACTAAACTATTACCCAACGACTCTTGGATTTATCTTTATCGAAATATAGTGTGAATAACGGATTGTTTATAGACCCTTGTCTTTGCGGCGCCCTGACATCCAATTTTCGGTTTGATTCCGGGTTTACCCGGGTTTAGGTGTCTTGAAGAGCCGAATTGGAACTGCGGCAAAGGCTCAATGGGGCTAAAACGAATGTAACCCTAGCTGATAGTGGAGTAAAGCCGCTTATGGAAGGCTGGTACGTTGCCAAGATACAGGTCCAGAAAGAGTCTGGCTTGAAGACCTTCCTTAATGAATGCGGGGTGGACTCTTTTTACCCCAAAATCATGCAAAAAGACCGTAGCGGCCGGAAACGAACGGCTATGTTCCCTACGTATATGTTCTGTTATCTGGATCCTGATTCACCCATCTGGCCAATGGTGCGCTGGGCTCCAGGATTGACCTACTTTCTTTCTAACGACGGGGAACCAGCCAGATTGCCTGAAACCCTTATTGATTACTTGCGCCAGCAGGTTAACGAGCGGAACGAATCAGGGTCCTCTCACGAACTTGCTAAGGGCGACCGAGTTTTGGTTTCCGATGGTCCGTTTGCCGGGCTCGAGGGCATATTTCAAAGGTACATGTCTAGCCGGCAACGTTGCCGGATCCTTCTTGAAACGGTGGGACGGATCACCGCGGTTGAACTACCCGAATGGGAGGTAAAAGAAGCCTCCTCGACTCTGATCGAGGTCTAATCTCAAAGAAGTTTGTGAACCGCCGCTCGCCTTAGCTTACGGCGGTTATTCCTGACGGGTTGTGGTGCCAGGGTGTGGCGTAAATACACGGTCTCTAATATGCAAGAAACCGGCGGGACGCGGTTGCGTCGGTAAAGCCGGTGGAAATGCCCCGTATTGCCCCGCTTAAGGCGGTTGCCCCAAATTCGCATCTCATCATGGCTGGCGCCCTTGATAGAGACGAAGCTTACGTGAACCTGATCGATCTCAGGTACCCTAATTGCCGCCAGGATTTCCCCCAAGACATCTCCCGTACGTGGCATACGAAGCGTACCCCCGAAAGCTTCGTGGCGACCATGGCGGCGCGGGAGCTACTGTGCGTGGTGTTGCCATATACCAGATCGAAATGCTCGCGTTTTATGAGGCGATAGATCGACGGGATCGACCATTTCGTCAACCGGGGCAGACTGAAGAATGGGATAGCTTCCCCCTCCAGGGCATCGGAAAACAAACCATGGCCTGGCAGCAGCACCGCCACGTCGTAACGGTTTCGTAGATATCTCAACAGCAGGAAGAGGCTGTTCGCCGGGCCGGTCCAGTCGGCGGTGTTTACGTGGATACTCCGCTGTCGGTGTGCGAAGCAAGGGACGTAAAGGGGATGTACGCCAAAGCTCGGCGAGGCGAAAGAATCTTTGGCCTGGGGTTGGACATGCGAGCGGGAGATTCCGGCATTGTCTTATTCATGATTCGTACCAGAAGGCCTCGAATCTCCCAATCGGAAATATGAGGGATCGCTGGAAGGATCGAGCACCGCCAGATGGGTCCCGCGAATATCGGGCGGCATCAAAGACAAGGGATTGAGCGGCCACGTGTCCCTCTTGGGATTCCGCCGCGACATACCAGAATTATTGCGAGGATCGGACCTGTTTGTGCACACAGCGGTCTCAGACCCCCATCCTCGGTCGGTCATAGAGGCGATGGAAATGGAGTTGCCCGTGGTTGCCTTCTCGGTCGATGGAGTATCAGAGACCGTAACGGACCGCGAAACCGGCTACTTAGCTCCAATGAAAGACGTCTCAGGCTTGGCTCAGGCGATCTCACGGCTGGCAAAAGACCCGGATCTGCGCCGGTCGATGGGAAAGGAATCAAGGCGCCGAGTTGAATCATGTTTTTCGGCAGAGGCGGCCGCTGCCAAGGTCGCTAAAATTATAAATGCCCAACTGTTGGTTGCCCCAGCGGCCCATTCATAAAAGAGAACATGATTCCAGCTTAACCAGGGTGGATCGTGCGGGCAAGCCGTCCATCGCCTGAGATGTTTTGGGCATGGCCTGTTTCGAGGGCTGACCCAGCATCTGCTATTATGGATTCCGAATAGAGCATCTTTGCACGGGGAATGGAGAGTTGATTTTTGACATGCTGAAACCAACCCCTGCACATAAGCGAATCGCGTAAAACTCGACTGTATGCCTCCCTCCGGTACCGCGTTCAGTTCTCCTTTACGGGTGGGTCTGTTGCTGGACTCGCTAGTCCAACCTCAGTGGATCTGCAGGATCATTGATGATATCGTCTCGAGTCCTTTTTCAGAAATCTCCTTATTGGTATTAAACGATCATACCGAAGAGAAAGCCCATTTCGTTAAAAACCTAATTGACAATCGGCGGCAATTTTTATATCTGGCCTATACGAAACTTGATAAATTCTTATCTCGAGTAAACCCGGACGCATTTGAGGATGGAAACGTCCAAGAATTGCTGCCGGATTGTCCTATGATTCGGGTCGATCCTCGGCGGACCAGGTTCTCAGACTATTTCAACAAAGACAGCATGTCGGCAATCATGGGTTATGACCTAGACGTTGCCATACGATTTGGTTTCCGCATTCTAAGAGGGCATTCCCTACGAATCGCCAGTTACGGCGTATGGTCGTACCACCATACCCCAGGCCCATTGCCTGTTACCCATCCCATTTTTAATTTTAATCAAAAATATCTTGACCCGGTACTAGTGATCAATAGCGCTGGGAGATAGCCGTTCATGCCTAGCAACTATGACGTTGGTCTAAAAAAACTTGCCGTTCCGCTAATATCTCTGGTGATTCTAACTACTTTAATCCTTCAACTGAGTGTCACCATGTTGGCCCGAGGTGCTGCTTATAGTGTTACCGAGGCGGCCCGCGCCTCTGCTTATAATGAATTTCCACCGCTACATGCGGTTTACCAAGGCGTTCTCGCTGATCCGAAAATATGGCCATTCCTTGGTTACCCCATGTTTTCATACAACCACCAAGTGGGGGATGAGATCTCTCGATACTCAGTGTATGGAACTTTGGAAGATTCAACCGTAGTACCCATCCTCCCACAGGACCTGGGAGTGAATCACTGGCACTTCAAGCACCTACAACGTGCACTGGAGAATAAGGACGAGGCAAAAATTCAGAACTGGGTCGAGATATACCAAAGCAGGCATAGCGGGCATAGCGGGCGATTAGTTGGCTTGCGTATGGAGAACCATCCCTTGGTATTCTCTAAAGAGGGAATGGAGCCAAGGGAACCTCAGGTTGTGGCCCGCTGGGAGGCCCAGTGATGGGATTTGCAGCATTGTATAACACCTATCGACGCCAACCAGCCTCGATTGGGATAGGGATTATCAGATGGTGGAACGCGTATTGGTTCCAGCCCGCTCCGCTTGTTCACCTCGCGTTTTGCCGCATACTCCTCATCGTGGTTCAACTTCTTATTTTGACCCTGGATGTGGGGGCAAACAACCGCTTAGCTGAAGTCGCCATCCTCCCTGACTATCTGTACGATCCGATGTATGTCTTACGCCTTTTTATCTGGCCGTTCGGGTCGGACTTCCGCCCTTCCCTGGGAGTTCTACTAACCGTTTACTGGATATCGTTGGCTGCCGGCTTGTTGGCTCTTGTTGGACTTAAAACCCAGTGGAGTCTGTTGCTCTTTGCGCTGGGCAATATCTTCATGATGGCTTTTAGGTATTCATTCAGTGATTTTCATCATGCCGAAGCCTTGATGATAATAGCGCTGTCGATTTTGGTCTTGAGCCCAGCTGGCAAGGTCTTATCTATAGACAATCTGTGGCGCCGGCGACAGCCGAACACAGGTCGGCGAGGATTTGAAGAAATTAACCTCGATGCTAAAGATACTTTCGCAAGATGGCCTCTGCTACTGATCCAATGGATGTTCGCGCTGACCTATCTTGACGCCGCTATCCAGAAACTCAAAAGATCTGGCCTCGCCTGGATGGACGGATATCACCTCGAATTCTATTTGTATGGTCACGGGCTTCCGAGTGGAAATGACTTCGGTGTCTGGTTGGCCCAACAGCACGCACTCACGGTGATGTTGTCGTGGACCACCATGGTTTGGGAAGGGACTTTCTTCCTGGTTCTTCTGCTCCCTAGGTTGGCCAGGGTCTACATTCCCCTCGGAGTAAGCCTTCATCTGGGAATGTGCGTGACCCATATAGCTTGTTTTCGCGAGTGGTTTGCACTCTATGTGTTTTTCATTCCGGTCATGTTCTTCCCCCTAGAGCAATGGCGCTGGCTATCCCAGCGGATTCCGCAAGGTGAGCCTCCGATCGTATTTTTTGATGGGGTCTGCGGTTTATGTAACCGATTCGTCACCTGGGTCATGAACCAGGACCACGAAGTAATATTTCGCTTTGCTCCCTTACAGGCAGAGACAGCAAGGGTCTCGTTACCACCGCAGCCCATCAATCCCGCTGAGTGGACGATAGTGTTGGTGGACGAGGCAGGCATTCATCACGAATCTGATGCCATAGTGCGAATCGTGTCGAGACTTGGCGGTGTTTATCGGGGCGCGGCACTCCTAATTTGGATTCCCCGGTTGCTTAGAGACCGAATCTACCGGCTGGTCGCCGGCCACCGATATAACTGGTTTGGCCAACTAGAAGCGTGTCGGGTGCCGACAGGAGAGGACCGAAGCCGGTTTCTCCCTTAACTGATTCAGGATTCTACTGGTACCGCAATAAAAATTGAACGAGGCAGACGGCTCCGTACTGGAACAATCAACAAGTTTTCCATGAGTCTGGACAGAGTAAGTTTGTCGCGGTGGCCGTGACTGTGCGGGGTCCGGCTGAATCCTTTGACCTTACTAAGTGGCTGCCGTCCTCTTGCATGGTCATCGTTGCGACCACCGAGCAGACAGGTGCAGGTTCATCGTAGATGATTTGATGCAAACCGACCCGGTTCTTGGTGGACGGCCTGGCAGATGTCATAGGATCCGGCGCCTCGTGGGACGACGCCCGGCCACTCTTGATTTTTGGCGGCTTGATGGCGGCGGGGCTGCTGTTGACGGAAGTTCTGAATAGCGCCATAGAGTCGGTCCGTACCGCCCAGGCGGAGTTGGTGCAAGGCCACATCACCACGTTGGTACATGATAAATCGGTATCCGTAGATCTAGCATTCTATGAATCGGCAGATTTCCATGACCGGCTGGACCGTGCAAGGAATGACGCCAACGGCCGTTCCATCGCCCTCCTAGAAAGCGGCGGCGGGCTTATTCAAAACGGTATCACCTTCCTGGCTATGGGTTCGCTGATAATACCATATGGCTGGTGGCTGCCGATCGCCTTGTTGGTCAGCACTCTTCCTGCCTTTATGGTGGTAATGCACTTTAGCCGGCGATTCCACGCGTGGTCACGAAGCTCAATCCCCGACAGGCGATGGGTAAAATACTACGATATGATGCTCACCTACAGCTGAGTTGCTGCGGAGCTGAGGCTCTTTAGCCTGAGAGGGACCTTCCAGGCAGCATATAAAGGATTGCGCCGCAACCTACGCATGGAACGCCTTATCCTGGCTAAAGGCCAGGCGCTGGCCCGGGTAGCCGCCGGGGTGCTGGCATTGGCCATGTGGGGCGCCGCGATGGCGTGGATCGTTTGGCGCGCCCTCCAAGGCTTGATGAGTTTGGGAGAGGTCGTTTTGTTCTACCAGGCCTTCACCCGGGGCCAGGGCTTGATGCGCACCTTGCTCAATAATGTCGGCCAGATATACGCCAACAGTTTGTTCATCAAGGATCTGTTCGAATTTCTGGAATTCGAGCCTAAGGTTGTAGACCCGCCTCACGCCATTCCTGCCCCGTTTACCTTGAAGGAAGGCATTCGTTTTCAAGGTGTTACCTTTAGCTATCCTGGTAGTACGCGCACCGCTCTAGACCACCTAGACATGTTCGTTCCCGCCAGTCAGATGGCGGCGGTGGCCGGCCCCAACGGAGCGGGCAAAAGCACACTCCTAAAGCTACTTTGCCGTTTTTATGATCCGGGAGCCGGCTCCATCGCGTTAGACGGAACCGACATCAGACAAATGGCGACGGATGAGTTGAGAAGCCGAATCACTGTTTTGTTTCAGTTTCCGGTCCACTATCACGCAAGCGCAGGCCAGAACATCGCCTATGGAGACATGTTCGGCATACTGGATGCGGCCGCGATTGAGAATGCGGCGCGGGCGGCTGGAGCTCATGAGGTGGTCAGCCGCCTGCCTCGTGGGTACGATACGCTGTTGGGGAAGTGGTTCGCGGAGGGCGCCGAGTTGAGCGGAGGAGAGTGGCAGCGCATTGCTCTGGCTCGAGCTTTTGTTCGAGAGGCTCCGGCATTGTCCTTGACGATCCAACCAGCCAGATGGACTCCTGGGCCGAGGTTGAATGGCTTGACCGGTTTAGAACCCTCGTACAAGATCGAACCGCCCTCATCATCACTCACCGATTCACCACTGCCATGCGAGCAGACGTGATTCATGTAATGGAGTCAGGTAAGGTTGTGGAGTCGGGCAGCCATGAACAATTGATGGCGTTGGAAGGCCTATATGTCCGGCCGTGGAAAGCCCAGATGCGAGCCGGCGCCGAGCCATTCAATAAGGTTTTGTCTCCACCCCTAGCCCAGACCGCGTACAACGGAGGGATTCGTTGATGCGTTCTCGACAGATGTCAGCGGCCGGCGCCGCCGATCCAGGGGTTTGGTTGGCTTCCAGTCCTGAACAGGAAGCTTTGGTTTGCTGCGCTAGGGCTAGTATGGACGCTAACAACGCGGAGCGGCTCAGGGAACTGGTTGAGCAAGGAATCGATTGGGAATATCTGGTTTGGGCAGCCCACCGGAACCGGATGACGCCCCTTCTATACTGGAACCTGCACAACACATGCCCCGAAAGTGTCCCAATCCCGGTCATGGACAAACTTCGCCAAAATTTCCACGTCAATGCCAGACACAACCTTCGGCGAACCAGGGAGTTAGTGAAGCTGCTCGGCCATTTCAAGGCCAGCGGCGTTGATTGCATGCCCTATAAGGGACCTCTTCTCGCATTTTCCGTCTACGGCCAACTATCACTGCGGCAGTTTAAGGACCTAGACTTATTGATCGACAAGCAAGATGTCGAGACAGCGAAGGAATTGTTGTTGTCAGAGGGGTACCGGGAATCCTACGAACCAAAAAATGGGGAGGAAGCCGATATCATCGCCAATCCGGTGCGCGAGTTCATAAGCCGCGACGGCAACATCGCCGTGGACCTTCATTGGGGACTTGAACGTACCTATCTGCCATTCCCCGTAGACCTGGCAAGACTTCGGGGGCACATGCAACCGGTGGAGGTTGCTGGTACAACGGTCTTGGGACCCGCACCCGAGGAATTGGTCCTGATCCTTTGTATGCACGGCTCCAGGCACATGTGGAACCGGATGAAGTGGATCTGCGATGTGGCGGAATTGCTGCGCACCCACCAGGGGATGGACTGGGATATAGTAAATAAACTGGCTGGGAATTGGGGGTGTGAACGTATGCTCCATATGGGGCTCTTACTCGCCAATGACCTCCTTGGCGCGCCTGTACCCGGCAATCTCCTCCGAAAGGCCCACGCTGACCAAGAAGTGAAGTCCTTATCTAGCCAGGTGTACGAGCGCCTTTTCGTTGCCGATGATACCCCAGGCGGCGTGTTTGGCACCATCGTCTTTCGCACCAGGGTCAGAGAGCGCTGGCGGGACAAAATGTCAATTATTCTGTACTTGGCGCACCGCGCCTTGACCCCATCCGCTAGCGATCTTTCGTTGATTCGCCTCCCAAAACCACTCTCATTCCTGTACTATTTGATTCGGCCGGTCAGGTTGGCCGGCATATATGGGGTTGGTTTGTTCAGCAAAACCCCATCGGCCCAAAAACCTCACTAGTAGTCAGTCATGTTTGGAATCGAAGGGATAGAGGCGGTGAAGTTTGCCCCTGGCGTCCTGGGTGTTGAACCGCCAGTTAATGGTGGCTCGGGCGGCATTTCGCTCCGTGACCAGGGCCTGG
>DAOUHE010000112.1:0-9147 GCA_034428715.1 Dehalococcoidia bacterium
GCTGTCTTTCCAAGGTCTACCAATGCTCTGGTTGGCGGCCACCTCCTCTCTTTTGACTGTTCATCTGATTGGCCACCCCCACATAGTCACCGTGTTCGATCTGGGAGAGGAACAAGACCAGCCCTACCTTTCCCGGGTCAGTTCGCCCAGCGTCTGAGAAAGTGGGTGCTGACGGGAGACTTCCACGTCCCGGTAGGTTCCAATGACCATCACACGGGCGTTGGCCAATTCCCGAGCCACAAATTCTAGCAAGAGCAAAGACGGGTGGTCGGCCCAGTGCAGGTCGTCCAGCACCAGCACCAATGGCTTTCGCCGGGCGGCATTTTTCAGGAAGGCAGTAATGGAATCGAAGAGCCTGAACCTTGCCTGTTCTGGCTCCAGTTGGATCGGCGTTCCTAGGCCGGGTAGTTGCTCTCTTACATCTGATACGACCTCAGCGATGTCGGCGGCACCGGCGCCCATGTTCGAGCGCAGTTGTTCTGGTTCTATGTCCCTCACGTAGGAGCGTATGGCCTGTACCCAAGGCCAATACGGAGGCGCACCCTGTTCCTCGTAGCAACGGCCCCACAATACCTGGGAACCCCGCAATCCCGCGTAGGTGGCCAACTCCTGGGCTGTGCGAGTCTTCCCTATGCCTGGCTCACCGACCAGGGTAACCAGCCTTCCTCGCCCTGACAGCGCGTCTTCCAAACACCCTTTAAGCTCGCCCATTTCCCGCTGGCGTCCCACAAATACGCCGCCGGCCAGGCTGTCGAGAGCGTGGGTGTCGTCAACTTCTGCAGCAGACTGGTCCACGCTGGCAAGGTCGATAGAGTCTAAAGCGGATAAAACGTCTGAGGCGGACTCTGGCCGCTCCGATGGATCCTTGGCCAAGAGGCGCATTATCGGGGCGTCCAGCGGGCGCGGGCAGTCGCCGTTGTGCCAGGTGGGGCTGACCGGCGGGGTGTTAATGTGCTGCCCGATGATAGCCACCGATTCGTCTCCCAGGAACGGCGGCCTGCCGGTGACCATCTCGTAGAGCATGGCGCCCAGAGAGTATAGGTCGGACCGAGGAGTAACCTCTCCGCCCATAGCCTGCTCCGGCGGCATGTAGGCCACTGTTCCCACCATCATCCCTTCGGTGGTCAGGCGCGAGCGGTCCAGAGCCACCGCCAGGCCGAAGTCGCCTATCTTGGCCACGCTGTCAGAAGTAAGCCAAACGTTGCCCGGCTTTAGGTCCCGGTGGACGATGCCTCTGCTGTGGGCGAACTCCAGGCCCCGGCATGTTTCAACGGCGATGCTAATAGCCTGCTCCAATGGAAGCCGATGGCCATCGGCTTCTTCTATCACCCCTTCCACATCTCCGCCGCCCATAAGCTCGGTGACCATGTATGGTTGGCCTTGTTCTTCCCCCAGGTCAAACACGGTGACGATATGGGGATGCGAGCCAAGCCGCCCCATAGCTTGGGCCTCACGAGTGATACGGGTGCGGGAGGTATCGTCCAGCCCCTCGGTCTTGATCAGAGCGAAAGCCACCTCCCGGTCCAGTAGCGTGTCCTGGGCCAGGTAAACCTTCTTCTTGCCACCCTCGCCCAGGAAGCGCTTGACCTGGTAGCGGCCATTGGCGAAGGAGGCGGGTTGGTCTGTTGATGGTTCTGAAGTCAGAGTAGGCTCAGTTTCCGACGGATCAGTGGATGGAGATCCACTGGCGCTTTTGAGGGCGAACTCTGCGGCTTCGAGGAATGTCAGGGCATCCTGGTTTTCACGGTCAAGGGCTAGTACTGCTTGGGCACGATCGTGAACTGTCGCCCATTCAAGCTGGTCAACAGCCTCCTCTATTTGGTCTAGGAGGCGGTCCGCCTCTGTACCCGTTCGCTGGCCATGGTGGGATGTTAGCGCAGGGTGGAGGCCTTGTCTATCGAAGGCGTAAGAGGACCGCTAGTCTGACCACTGACACTATCCGCGAATAGTGATTGGCGTATCCATCCGGCCAAGCCGGTCTTCATTGGCAGCCCTTGTGCAGCAGTCGTTGACCGGGTGTATGCCCCGGTTCACCAAGGCGGGACCGATCCAAAAGTGTCCCATTGGCTGCTATACTTAGCCAGGCTCGTACCTACTAAAACCTAGCCAAAATGTAAGGACTAGCCTCATGGCATCTCTGAATCGAAAAGGAACAGTTTCTCTACGCCAAATCAGCGGCTCAGCCCGGTCCACGAAAGTTAAAGCGGACTTGGGCGAGGCGGCCTCATTTACAAGACTTCCCGCCCTGGTGAAAGTGGGCAACGCTCCCTATTTCTTGGTGCGCGGGCGGGACGGATATAAGCTTTTGTCGACGATCTGTCCGCACCAAGGAGGGGAAGTGATGGACGAAGGCGATGATCTGTTCGTCTGTGACGGCCACGGATGGCAGTACGAAAAAGCCGAAGGGACTTGCGTGAGCCGTCCCGATTTCCGCATGAAGGCGTTTTTGGTGACTGTAAGAGAAGGCCGCCTTATTGCTTTGGTGCCGGAGGAATAACCGGACAAGCCGCCAAATCCCGAAGAGCAAATGGACTAAGACTAAAAGGTATGGTAACGGGGCCGCGCTGGAGTTGGTTTAAAAGTTAAAAGGCCCCGCCAGCCATTGGCAATGGGGCCTTTGGTCATCGGTCCCGGAGTTGACTGCGCTAGAACTCTTAACCGACCATATCGTAGCTGCGTAGGAGCTTGCCGGGCAATGCGCCAGTGCATTCGTTATCGACGAATGTGACCGCGCCGTTTACGATTATATAGCGTATTCCGGTTGGCTTCTGAACCAACCGTTTCTCTCCGCCTGGGAAGTCCGTCTCAAACCGCGGCTTGTCATAGAGAAGCCCCAGCTCGTCCATGTTGTAGACCATTACGTCGGCCCAGTCTCCCACACGCAGCGTCCCCCGATTCTTCATGTCGGAGAACCAGGCAGGAAGAGCGCTCATCTTTTGATGTGCCTGTTCCAGTGTCATAAGACCCCTGTCTCTAATCCAATGGGCTAGGAAGTACACGGGCCACACGCTGTTAACCAAAAACCGCGTGTGAGCGCCACCGTCGGAGACGGAGATATGTACGAATGGGTTGGACAGGCGTTCGGCCCGGACTTCCTCACCTTGTGCCGCAGCTGGGTGGGCGAACTCGGTCTCCAGGTCTTCGTCTAAGGCGATATCCAAGAAGACATCCAACGGGTGTTTGCCTTCGGCTTCGGCGATGTCCGCTATATTCAATCCTTCGTATTTTAGGTTGCGCTCCAGGGCTACTTGGACAACTTGGACTTGGGTCCAATCCGTCCTCGCGTGAGGGCGATCTATCACGTCTCGTTTCATGCCCTCCCTGATGCCGTCTTCCGACAATTTGGCAATCCGTTCCTCCTTGGTGCCAACCAAGGGCTGCACCCAATGGGGCATGTAATCGAACAAGTTGTATTCGGAAAGTTTGAACTCAGCGATCGTCGGCACCGAACCCTGTTGCGCCAGAATCGGCAGCCCCTCTTCCCGCACGTCCTTCAGCCACTGGTAGCCTTCGTCGTCACCCAAAACCACATGAAGTGGGCGGCCGCTTATTCTGACCATCTCGGCAAGCATGTCGCGCTGCTCAGGGCGGTCATCGGAAATTCCGATGGTCCATCCAATTTGGCCGACGCCGAATTCTCCCATCACCCGGGCCAAGGCCAAGAATTCCTCTTTGGAAGCCACGTGGCTAGGCAGCCAGCTACCGTCTTCCGGACGGTCTTCCAGGTTTTTATCTGCAGAGATTCCGAAAGCGCCGGCCTTCATCGAGTCATACAGGATTTGTTTCATTTGGTTTAACTCGGCTTCGGTAACTGACGTCCGTTCCCGCGCTGGAATCATTCCGAGCACGTATCCCCGGAGGGGTGAAAAGGGCACTAGTGCTCCCACGTTTACCCCCAGGCCTTGGCGGTCAAGGCTATCCATATACTCTGGGAAAGTCTCCCAATCCCAGCGCATGCCTAGGCGCATGGACTCCAAGGGTATCGCCTCGATGCGGTTCATCATCCGCATATTCAGGTCCCGGTCCTCTGGTCTGGTCGGAGCAAAACCGAAGCCACACTGACCAACCGTCAACGAGGTCACGCCAAACCAACCGGAAAGCGAGGCGTACGGGTCCCAGTTGAGTTGAGCGTCGTAATGGGTGTGAAGGTCTACTGCGCCCGGCGCCACTATACAGCCACTGGCGTCCAATTCCTTGGCTCCGGATGCGGTAATTTTTCCGCTGACCATGGCCACCCGGCCATTCTTAATTCCAACGTCCGCTCTAATTTTAGGAAGTCCTGTGCCGTCTACCACGGTTCCCCCACGAATCACCAAATCAAAAGCTGGCATGAGACTACCTCCATATATAAGTCGATATATTCCAGATAAAATGAACCAGTTCTAGTCCCATAGGGCAATGAGAGTATAATCTAGTCTCTAGATGCTGGGCAACCATCATCTTACCAGCGCTCAGAGCCGACTTTAGCCTAAATGCCGGGTAGTCGGAATCGATTATCGGCATCAAAAATTCTTACGTTTCCACCTCATTCTGCGACTCACCTGACGAGTGTCGCTCAACAGGTCTATGAAACTTTGACCGGTACAACGAGGTGTCCAGCATTACAATCACGTTCACTTTCAAGGATGCTGGAGAACCTGGGGGGGATGACGTCGCCTCAAGTGGAGGCGGATGATATCGTCGAATGATTTAAATCCGGGTTTTCTGCACGGAGAGGTTTCCGTGGGTAGGTGGCTAAGCTGTTCTGATTGACGACTCCGGGATGTCGTTCTATAGTTCGTGCCAGCCGAACGTGTGTGGGAGACGCTGATCTGGAGGATCCCAACGAAACTCTTACCGCTACACCGCACAAAGGGAGACAGCCATGGATTTGGAGCTGGAAGGCAAGACCGCCATCGTAACCGGGGCCAGCCGGGGCATCGGCAAAGCAGTGGCTCGAGAGCTGGCTCTGTCGGGATGTGACGTGGTTATCTGCGCCCGGAGGCCCGAAGACCTAGAGCTTGCGGCTCGCGAGTTGAGTCAAGAAACAGGCCGAAAGGTGGTCGGCATCACCGCTGACACCACCAGCACACCCGAAGTTGAGCATATGGTTCAGGAAGCGGCCAAGGTGTTGGGGCGTATCGACATCCTGGTCAACAACGCCGCGGCCCCCGGTGGAATTGCCCGGGGACCATTGGCCAGCATTTCCGATGACGAGGTACTGGACGACCTGAACACCAAGGTTGTGGGTTATTTACGTTGTGCGCGGGCGGTGGGCCCTTACATGACCGATCAGGGTTGGGGACGAATCGTCAACATCGGTGGCTTGTCGGCCCGCAACGCTAATGGAGCCAACGTCAGTGCCGGTATCCGCAATGCCGGCCTGGTTAACCTGACCAAATATCTGTCCCAACAGCTGGGTCCGTCGGGGGTAACGGTAAATCTGGTCCATCCTGGCACCACCCGTACCGAGCGTAGCGGACCCCAGTACGAGGAGCGGGCGCGGCAACAGGGTATCTCCGTGGAAGAGGTGGAAGCCCGCGTCGCGTCGAATAACGCCACCAACCGCATCGTGGACGCTAGCGAACTGGCCTACGTGGTCGCGTTCCTGGCCTCACCCCGGTCCATCGCAATCAGTGGTGAGGTTATCGCCGCAGGCGGCGGATCTGGCCAGGCGGTGTATCACTGACACATTGGGAAAACGGTGAGCGGAGCAGTTCTCATTACGACTGGACCAATTCAGAGACCCAGGAGAAACGATATGGGGAGTTCACTAGAGGAAACGACGGCAGTCGATACAGATAGGGTGGAGGATGTCGAGCAGTATGACGTGATCATCATCGGCGCTGGGGTGACAGGGTTGTATCAATTGCATCTTCTCCGTCAACTCGGGCTTTCGGTGCGGGTCTTTGAGGATGGTGGGGGAGTGGGCGGTACATGGTATTGGAACCGTTATCCGGGATGTCGTTTCGACTCCGAAAGTTACACCTATGGATATTCGTTCTCGGAAGAGCTCCTGCAGGAATGGGACTGGAAAGAGCATTATTCAGGTCAGCCGGAGAACGAGCGCTACTTAAATTATGTAGCGGACAAGTTCGACCTGCGCCGGGACATCCAGTTGGATGCACGCGTCACCTCCGCAGTCTATGACGAGCACGAGAATCGCTGGCAGGTCCGAACGGAAGATGGCCGGCGTGCGAAGGCACAATTTTTGATCACGGCCGTCGGTGTTCTGTCGGCACGTTATATACCCGACTTTGAGGGGATTGATGACTTCAGGGGCCCCTGGTGTCACACCGCCAGATGGCCGAAGGAAGGCATGGATTTAGCCGGTAAGCGTGTGGGGGTCATAGGCACGGGGGCCACCGCCGTCCAACTCATCCCGGAAATCGCCAAAGAAGTCGCCCACCTGACCGTCTTCCAGCGCACGGCGAATTATTGTGTGCCGTTGCGCAACTCCCTGATCGATCCCGATTGGCAACGCGAAATCAAGGCAAGTTACCCGGAAATCTTCAAGAAGTGTATGGAAACCCCGGGTGCGTTCATTCACCAATTCGATCCCCGGTCGGCCCTGGAAGTCTCGGAAGAGGAACGTCAAGAACAATACGAAAGGTTGTGGGCTGAGCCCGGTTTCAAGAAATGGCTGGCCAACTTTCAGGACATCATGGTCCCCGGGGGGGCCAACGAGGACTACGCCGAGTTCGTCCGCAACAAGATCCGTGAGCGCGTCATAGATCCGATGGTGGCGGAAATGTTGGTGCCCAAGGACCATCCCTTCGGTTCCAAGCGCCTCCCATGCGAGACCGGGTATTACGATACTTACAACCGGGACAACGTCTTACTGGTTGACGTGCGCGACGCACCGATCGAGCGCCTTACCCCCAAAGGTATCAAGACCAGTGATGCCGAGTATGAACTGGACGTCATCATATTTGCCACGGGGTATGACGCCGTCACCGGGTCGTTGACCCGGATTGATATCCACGGCGAGGGCGGCCTGACGTTGAAGGATAAATATGCCGAAGGCCCGCGCAACTATATGGGCATCCAAAGCGCGGGCTTCCCGAATCTATTCACCATGCCTGGGGCAGGGGCCGGTAACTTCACCAGAGGCTGCGAGCCTTTGGTGGAATGGGTGACCGATTGCATACACTATATGCGTGAGAATGAGTTCACCCGTATCTCGGCCGCGCCTCAAGCGGAAGAGGCGTGGACCAAATACGTCGCCGAGGCCAGCGCCAATTTGCTCCGGACAAAAGCCAACTCCTGGTTCGTCGGGGCGAACATTCCCGGCAAAGCACGGGTCTTGCTTGGTAGTCCGGACAGCGCTCCTGTCATGCGCGCAAAGCGCGCCGATGCGGCGGCCAACGGCTATGACGGGTTTCTGCTTCAATGACGGTTCGGTCACTCAAACAATGATTGGAAAGAATAGTTAGTGTTGACGATCTGAAGGGTGGCCGGTTTTCCTTATGCTTGGCGGACTTGAAACGAGGGTAGTCGTCTAAGATGCCATGACAAACTAGGGAAAATTCTGGTGACGGGGGCTCCGCTCAGCTGACAGCTCACAATTCCTACAACAGTAAGAGGATTTCAACCACAAACCTTAAGGGCGTTGTCACCTCCGGATCATCCAATTGACACTATCGGCGAGTAGTGTTTGATTGGAAATGGAAATAACGCTGGCTAGCAAAGCGGGTCGAACCCACGACACTCCGATTAAAAGTTGTGTAACAGGTGTCGTACCGTGCCCCGGCAGTTACGATTTCGTACCGATGTTCTAAGCTGGCAAAAGGCGTTTCCTATCTGCCGTCCTCAACTTGAGTAAGGAAGGTGGCATATCACCTTCTCTGCGATTTACGCTTGGGTCTTCCCGTTCGCTCTGCTGGCGTTTCTAGTCTCTGGTCTGGTCATAGGATTTTTGCTGACGTACTAACCGGCACCGGGCATGATGGCGTAAGACGGTGAATTCGAACTGGTCTTTCCATATCCGATTGCCATTGGCGGCGGGAATTCTGGATATCATTTGGCCTTTTTAGATTTACGCCTATGCTCCAAATCTAAATGATACTGATGGTACTCGTCGCTATCGCGCTCGTTATCTAGTGTCGCATGGGAAAAAGAGGGCCCCGGCGCAATGGGCCAAATAATCGGGCGAATTCGCCCTTAAACTTATACAACGGACTGGATTCAAGGTCCCCCTCCGTTTCCTTTTTGTAATCCACCTGTCCGGGTCTACGTCCGTACTCGTCAATTGAGACTGTTGTCCCATCTTTGTATCCGAGGATGTATTCTCCGGCTTGGTTTATTGGCCGAGGGTCGGGCATAAGAAGATAGCCGCCACCATAATCGTGCCATTGAGACTTCGACACATACTTATCTGGGTAAAGCCATTCTTCCTTAGCTGCTGCAAGGTAGCGAAGGGCTCTGCTTTTGATGATGAAGTTGATCTCACGTACTTCCGATTCATTTAGGTGCCGCAAAGTTTGTATGTCAACATAGCTAAAAAGTGCCCCACGCCATGGATTTGGATTGGGGCGTAACCCGATTTCGGATTGATATGGATTCCTGACCCACGAAATATTGGTCAGTATTAGGACCTATCTATAGACAGGCGAAATATCGTGTGAGTGCCCTCAAACCGAATGTCGGGATCATCGTATCCGCGGCACCATTGTGACCGTGGACCACAGCGCCGGTTAAATACAGTCACCGGATGGTCAGAAATAATAAATTTAGTATCCGACTCCGTAGCGTCCGCTATTAGCCAAACACATTCCGTCCAAATCGAATTAAATACCTGTCTTACTCTGATCATGAGGCGCAGAAGATCGCCATGATCTGTGGTCCCGAGTTCATTGCTTAGCCACCCAAGGCCTTTGGGTGTGCGTAGCTTCTGCGTGCTGAGGAAATTTATCATGAAATCGTAGGCAGCGTAATCTACCGTCTGATATTCATAATCCGAAAAGTACTCTACCCCTATCTTTCCATTCCGATCAATTGGTCCGAAGAAGGATTGCTCTATTCCCGTGGAGGCTTCTGACCCTAAGGGATTGTCACGAAATAATTAGTTCAATTGAGCAGCGCAACGCGGGGTAGCAGCGAATAATTCCATTCACCATGGAAAGAGTCTCTACGCAAATAGATGGCTTCGAGTTCGTCGTCCGATAC
>DAOUHE010000113.1:0-25686 GCA_034428715.1 Dehalococcoidia bacterium
CGACAACGTGATCATGTACCTGTTCTCGGAATTCGGACGCCGGGTGCACGACAATGGCTCCGGAACCGACCACGGCGCGGCCGGAGTGGCCTTCTGCATCGGCGACCAGGTGAAGGGCGGAATGTACGCCGAGTACCCGTCGCGGAAGGCCGAGGACTTGGACCAGGGCGACTTGGTTCCTGGCTATGACTTCCGGGGTGGCTACACCACCATCATTGAAGACTGGCTGGGCATGGACGCCAAGCCCATAGTCAACGGCAGCTTTGAGAAGTTGAGCTTCTTGAAGTAGTCCGAAAAATCGGCGCCAATCAGGGGCCCCGGTCAGTCGGGGGCCCCTGATCAATAACTGAAACGAATCGACTCCACTCTAGGAGGACTCAGAATGGCGGAAATCACGGTAGCAGCCGGGCGCTGCTGGCAATATAGTCATTACGTGGGGCGCCAGGGCGGGGCAGGTACAGGATTTACCGCCCCAGTCGGCGTGGCAATCAAAGATGACATGCTTTACGTGGCCAACCGGAACAATCCTCGCATCACCAAGGCCACGTTGGACCAAGAGTTCATCGCCGAGTTCGGCCGGGGAATCCCTGAGAATCCGCAGGCCCCGTTCCCATCGCGCAACATGTGGATCACCGATATAGCCCTGGACCAAGACGAAAACGTTTACACTACCGATGAATGGCACAACGCCGTCATTGTCTACAATAAGGACGGCGAGGTGTTGAAGAACTGGGGCGAAAAGGGGGAAGAAGAGGGCAAACTCAACGGCCCATCGGGTATGGCCTTTGACGCCGATGACAACGTCTGGATCGTCAATAGCATCAACAGCCGTGTCCAGAAGTTCACGAAAGACGGCCAGTTCCTGGGTGGATTCGGCCAGAAAGGCAGTGGCGAAGGCGAGCTTGATATGCCCTGGGGCATCACCATCGATAACGAAGGTGATCTCTACATAGCCGACTGGAACAACCACCGTGTCCAGAAGTTCAGCACCGGCGGCACGCATTTGCGTACCTTCGGATCTGGCAAACGGACGGGAATCTCGCCCGATGGCGGCACACCCTACAGCCACACCTATCAGTCTCACGTCGCAGTCAATCCTAAGGACCTCAACCATCCTACCGGGGTGGCCGTGGACGGTGATGGGGATGTCTACGTAGTGGACTGGATGAACGAGCGAGTGGTGATCTTCGCTCCCGATGGCGGCCCGGTGGCCACGCTGCGTGGCGACGCCTCCGGTCTATCGAAGTGGGCGGAATTGTCCATTGCGGCAAATCCGGACATGGAAAAGGCCCGGCGCAGGGTCAAGACCCCGGAGATCCAAAACTACTTCCGCATGCCCGTGGCCTGCACCTTCGACCAGGCCGGCAACCGGCTGCTGGTGTGCGACACGCTGCGAAGCCGCATACAGGTATACAATAAGGACAGCAGTTACAGCGATCCTCAGTTCAACCTGTAGGCTGATCAGCGGCCAAGCTTTCCGGGAGAATAATCCGGGAAATCAAACCAGCGCTCCGTACCAACGGAGCGCTGGTTTTCTATCTGAGCCATCAGAATTCAGGCCCATCCCCACCCGAAGAAGCTGATGGCTGTAAGCTGACTGCTGAAAGCTAAAATTGGCTAGCTCACCCGGTAACGCTCACAAGCCGCCTCGTCAAGCTCCACGCCCAGTCCCGGCGTTTTTGGCGCCACCAAATGTCCATCTTCCAGTTGTAGGCGGGTTTTGGTTATGGGCTCGGAACGTGGCATATATTCCACCAGATGCCCGTTGGGCACAGTCGCCAGCAGATGGACGTGGACTTCCGGTATCACGTGTCCGGCCAGCGGCACTCCTTTGGCTTCAGCTAGCGCGGCAACCTTCATCCACGGCGTGATGCCTCCCACCCGGGCCAGGTCTATGATAGCCACGTTCACCGCTCGTGCTTCCAGCGTCCGCACAAATGGCTCCACCCCGAAAAGGCGCTCGCCGGCGGCAATGGGCACGTCCAATGTTTGCGACAGGTGGGCCAGACCGGCGACGTTCTGGTGGTTCACCGGGTCTTCCAGCCAGACGATGCCCGCTTCCTGGAGGGCTCTTCCCGACGCCATGGCCTGGGACTCGTTCCAGCTTTCGCTGGCATCCACCATGACCTGCACTCCGGGGCCCACTGTTTCCCGCACCGCCTGCACCCGGTCCACCTCCCCCTGCGGGTTCGGCTCGTGTCCCAGACGCAGCTTGAGCATGTCGAAGCCCGCCGATGCGTGGGTCTTGGCCGACTGAGAGAGTTCATCTGGGGAAAGGCTATACCACAGGGCGTCGCTGGCGTAGGTGCGTACCCGGTCCCGGTACCCGCCCAGCATACGGTAGAGGGGCTGATTT
The DNA here is from genome assembly GCA_034428715.1 of Dehalococcoidia bacterium. GTDB lineage: Bacteria > Chloroflexota > Dehalococcoidia > Lucifugimonadales > UBA3495 > Io17-Chloro-G2. Next base: position 2,357 of record DAOUHE010000113.1, read on the forward strand.
GCCACTTTGCCCGCCGCATCCCACAGCGCGATATCTAGGGGCGCCATGGCGATGCAAACCATACCACCCGGCCCGGCCCAACCGGCCGCCCTCTCCATTCGTGAGCGCGCGGCTTCGATCTCCATGACTTCCATGCCCAACAGCAGGTCTCCCAGTTCTTGGCAGGCTAGAGCGGCGGCCTTCACTAACGTGGGCCTTAACGCCACGTTGAATCCGATTCCCTGGATGCCGTCATCGGTATATATCCTGGCTAATATGTGCCAGTTGGAGTTGACCGAGTTGCTTCCCGCCGAGTATTGGGAACTCAAAGGGGTCTCCAATACTTCCACAGTCACCCGTTGGATCTTCATGGGGGAGCACGGCTCCTTTCTCAGTTTGGCTGGCATATTGTACCCTGTCGCGGGGTCCAGGACGCATGTGTTAGCATCTCAGGCGTAAATATTTTGTTGGCATGTTTAAAGTGGGCGACAAGGGGGGTTAAAACTTCATTGCTACCCCAACGTGGGCTGCCTTATAATTGCAGCATAGAGGAATGAATCTGGCATGTTGCTTTGTATCGACATCGGCAATACTACAGTCACCCTTGGGGCCTTTGATGGTACTCGCCTGGTCACCACTTTGCGAGTGGCCACCGACACCCGTCGGCTGGCCGACGAGTACGGGCTGTTGGTGATCAATCTGCTGACCCAAAAAGGGGTGGACCCGAAGAAGATCGACGCGATTTCCATGTGCAGCGTGGTACCGCCGTTGACCGGCGTGTTCGACGAAGTCTGCCGGGTGTTTTTCGGCGTGGACCCTTTGACCGTGACCGTGGGCGTGCGCACGGGGCTGCCCATATCCTATGAAAACCCGCGCGACGTTGGTTCCGACCGCATCGTGGACGCCGTGGCGGCCGTGGAGTTGTACGGGCCGCCGCTTATCGTGGTGGACTTCGGCACCGCCACGGTTTTTGATGGCGTTTCCCGGGATGGAGTGTATTTGGGAGGGGCCATCTTTCCCGGTATAAACGTGGCCGCCGAGTCTTTGTTCCACAGTACTTCTCAACTCAGAAGGGTGGAACTGGTAGCGCCCAAGACGGCCATCGGCCAAAACACCACTACGGCCCTCCAATCTGGGCTGGTTCTGGGCTATGCGGCCATGGTGACCGGGATGGTCGGCCGTTTTAAGGATGAGCTGGGCCAGGACTCAAAGGTCGTGGGTACCGGTGGGTTGGCCGGCATAATCGCCCAAGAAACGGAGATCTTTGATCACATCAACCCTGATCTTACCCTGATCGGGTTGCGTCTGATCAACGACATGAACCTGCACCGCTCGGACCCGCCGCCAGCTCAGGTGGAACAGAGTGTACCCGGTAATTAGTTCGAAATTTGCCGCTTAGGAGGAACGGTGTCTGGTCCGTTGGCTGATAAGCATATCCTCTTGGGCGTTACGGGCAGCATAGCCTGCTACAAAGCGGTGGATTTAGCCAGTAAATTGATGCAGGCCGGCGCCCTGGTGGATACGGTCATGACCTTCGGCGCCACCCGGTTTGTGACCCCTCTGGCTTTTCGCAGCATCACCCATCGGGAGGTGGTAACCGACACCTTCGACCCCGATTCCCAGTACACCCATGAGCATGTGGCGCTGGCCCGCCAGGCCGACATAGTTGTGATCGCTCCAGCTACGGTGCACACCATCGCCAAACTGGCGGCTGGCCTGGCCGATGACGCGTTGACCACCACTATAGTCGCTACGGCAGCGCCTATCCTTGTCGCGCCCGCGATGGACGCCAACATGTACGATAATCCGGCGACGCAGCAAAACCTGGAAGTGCTGCGGCGCAGGGGAATGACCATTGTGGGGCCGGCGCCCGGCCGCCTAGCCTCAGGACTGACTGGCATGGGCCGCTTGGTAGAGCCGGTGGTGCTCATGGGCCATATTGCGGCCCTTTTGGGCAGGGATGGAGACCTGGCTGGCAAAACCATCGTGGTCAGCGCCGGGGGCACTATGGAGCCCATAGACCCGGTGCGGGTCATCACCAACCATTCTTCAGGCAAGATGGGATATGCGGTGGCCGAGGCCGTTCGGGACCGGGGAGGCTCAGCGGTGCTGGTTTCCGCTCCCACGGGATTGCCGGACCCGCCGCTGGTTAAAGTAGTGCCGGTGAACACGGCCCAGCAGATGTGCGACGCGGTATTGCGGGAGGTCAAACAGGCCGACGCGCTAATCATGGCCGCCGCCGTAGCCGACTACCGCCCCGAGGTTGAAGCCGGCCAGAAGATCAAAAAAACCAATGACGACCTTGTCATCAACCTGGCCAAGACCACGGATATCTTGGAAGTGGCTCAGGGGAACTTCATAAAGGTCGGCTTCGCCGCCGAGAGCCAGAACCTGGTGGAGAATGCCAAGGATAAGGTCAAACGCAAGAACCTGGACCTGATCGTGGCCAACGATATCACCGAGGCGGACAGCGGATTTGGGACCGACACCAACCGTGTTACCCTGATTAGCCGGGACCTGCAGGTGCAGGAACTTCCCCTGTTGACCAAGTACGAAGTCGGCAACAGGATCCTTGACCGGGTGCGGGAGCTTCTGAAAAGCTAGGCCCTTCTCGGCGACGGACCGCCTGTGGTTAAACTCCTCAGTGATTGTCCGCGATCGTCCAACTTAACCCTTGAAACGGTGGTCAGGCTGACAACTATGAATCGCTTTAGATGATTGCCCCTTGCTCCTTCAAATTGACTAATTCGTCCCAGGTATAGCCTAGGTCCAGCAGTTTCGTTTCAGTGTGCTGGCCAAGCTCCGGTGCGGTGGTAGTCGGCTTCCCAGGTGTTCGTCCGTACTTGATTGGTGTGTTCAATATCTTAAATTCGCCTTCTTCGGCGTGGGACAACGTGGTTGTGTAGTCATTCGCCTGTACCTGCGGGTCGTCTATGACCTGATCCAGGGTCTGAACCGGCGCCCAGATACACCTTTGTTCGTCCAAACCAGCGGCCCAGTGGTCAAAGCTTGCTGAGGCGAACTGGTTCTCGATGATCTCAACCAACTCCTTGCTGTGTTCCACTCGCTTAACGTGGCTGTCGAATCTCGAGTCGCTGGTAAACTCTTCCAGGCCGAGGGCCTTGCAAAACCCGTTCCAGAACCGTTCCGATTCAATCATCACGAGTTGCAACCAATTGCCGTCGGTCGTTTGATAGAAATTGAAAAGCGGGTTGCCGACATCGTTTCTCGGCACACGTTCGGCGGGCTGATGAGTCTTAAGAGCGGCCATGATGTCGCAGCCAATGACCCACATGCCTGTATGAAGCAAAGAACAATCGATCCTCTGGCCCTTGCCGGAACGCTCTCGCTCATATAGAGCCATGCCGATGGCGGCAGTCAACGCCAATGAAGTCGTCTGGTCGCCCATGCCCGGGCGCTGTTGCGTTGGCGGGCCTCCGGTCTCACCAAGTGAACCCATGATGCCGGAGCGCGCCCAAAACGCGGCGTAATCGAATCCAGACCTGTCTCTATCGGGGCCTTCAGTGCCGTACACCGTGAGAACAAGGTAGATCGTACGCGAATTCAGTGCTGATACATCCTCATAGCGCAGCCTATACCGCTCTTGCCTATGTGGGGTTAGATTGGTCACTACCACATCCGATTGGGCAGCCAATCTCTGGACGATCTCCTGACCCTGAGGACTCTCGAGGTTTACCGCGACACTCTGTTTTCCGCGGTTCAGCAACTCAAAGATCGAGTTGATACCGCTGGAATATTGTTCAACCCCACGTGAAGACACGTCCACGCCGCGAACGGGGTCACCCGTTTCCGGATGTTCGATCTTGATGACTTGGGCTCCCATGTCTGACATGATCGCGCAAGCAGACGGCCCGGCAACCCAGTTTGCGACCTCCGGAACCTTCAATCCCTCTAGCGGTCCTGGCATATAAAACCCCTGGCCTGGAATTTCCCAGTTCAAGCGGGTTTCGCTGACAACGTGACCGCCTGGGATGGCTCGAACTATAAAACCGCATCCCCAGCGCGTCAATCGCGATGCGATGCTCGTATTACCCCACCTGCATGGCTGGATCTTGGGAGACACTTTCAGGATCATCGGCGTCATCGTTGCTGGCCAAGGGGGTGTAGATGGATGGCGAAGAAGGAAGGTTTGATGGTGGCGCATGCCGCGGGCGGTACGGCTATCCCGGATAGAGCCGGGTGCGGTGAGGGCACGGTCTGGGCGTTATCTAGTCCTCGAAAGGATCGGAGTTCGGCATCAGGCGCCTTTAGTCACGGTATCAGCATATATCGGTGGTTGACCGGGATTTTAGATTCTTTGCCGCTGCTGCTGGCTTAGAATGGCATGAATGGAGGCGGCTGGATAAATAGGCCGTCCAGCCGCCTGCTTGATACTTGAATGGGTTTGGGATATCAGACCGCCGGGTTTTTCCCGTTATCCCGAAACGGCCTCTTTGAACTTGCGAATGGCTTCTATGTGCTGGTCTGGACCTTGGAGTCCCGCCTTCATCGTGTTGAACGAGAGGTGAGTGGCCCCCAGTTCGTCCCACGCCGCGGCCTTTTTGGCCCAGTCATCGGGACCGCCTTCGGCGAAGCTGACGCGGCCCTCAATGCCGATCGCGGATGGGTCTCTCCCTGCCGCCTTGGCGTATTCCTGCATCTGGGCGATGCGTTGCTGGCCTTCGCTGTCGGGCTGAAACTGGGGGAACCAGCCGTCGCCCAGCCGGCCGATGCGCCGGACCACCCGGTCGGCGCCGCCGCCTAGCCAGATGGGGATTGGCTGTTGCACCGGACGCGGATTGATGCCTGCGTGGGTTACTTTATGGTATCTTCCTTCGAAGGTCACGACTTCTTCGGTCCACAGGGCCCGCAACAGGCGGATCTGCTCGGCGCTGCGGCCGCCCCGGTTGGTAAAGTCCTCACCCAAAGCCTCGTATTCCACGTCGTTCCAGCCGATGCCTATGCCAAGACGCAGCCTGCCCCCGGTAAGCACGTCCACTTCGGCCGCCTGCTTGGCCACCAGGGCCGTTTGCCGCTGGCCCAGGATCAAAACGCCGGTGGTCATCTGGATGGTTTCCGTTACCCCGGCCAGGTAGCCAAACAACACGAATGGCTCGTGGAACATGTCGGTGTGGCTGTACGGCCGCTCCCAACTTTCGCGTTTACTGGGGTCTGCTCCTAATACGTGGTCAAAAACCAGCAGGTGCTCGTATCCCAAGGCCTCGGCCGCTTGGGCGTAGTCCCTCACCGCTGCTGGGTCTGCTCCGATCTCAGTTTGGGGGAAAACCGCTCCGAGTTGCATTTTGGTCTCCTAGCCGGACGATTGGCCGCCGTTCAGGCCGATCTCCCCTGGGGAGAGTGGCTGGCGCGGTCAATGACAGTATCGGCGCTGCCGTGTGTACCGTCAACTCCCCGGCGGACGGTGGCTGGCGGTGGGGGCAAGCACGGGTGAAGCGGACCAACGGATCCCGCGCCTACGGCGTTTACTGTGAAGGGGCGAACTCCCAAAGATCGTTTTTGTCGTCGCCCCGCAGGGCGTAGAATCCGCCCCCCAGGTACCTCAGGCTGCCGCCAGCCTTTACACTTTGGGGAGTGCTGTCCAACGTGGTCCAAGTCCCGGTGGCCACGCCATATTTCCAAAAGTCCTTCTTTTTATCACCCCTGAGCGCATATACGTCGATTCCGTCGGTGCCCAGGGCGCCGCCTTCTTTGACGTTTTGAGGTGCGTGGGCCAAGCCGGTCCAGTCATTGCCGGCAATGTCGTATCTCCAGAAGTCCCTTTTGCCGTCGCCTCCCAGCGCGTATACGCTGCCGTCTAGGTACACTAATGCCCCGCCTTGCTTTACATCGTCCGGCGCCCGCTTCCGGCCGGTCCACTCATCGATGGCAATGCGGTATTGCCAGAAATCCTTTTTGTGATCCCCCCTGAAAGCGAAGATCGATCCGGACCCATCGTAGGCCAGCGATCCACCCCAGTCTACGTCTTTGGGGGCATCAGCCCTTTCTTCCCAAACTCCACCGCTAAGGCTATAGCGCCAGAAGTCTTTCTTGCCACCGCCACGCAGGGCGTAGATGAACCCGTTGGCATAAACCAGGGCGCCGCCTTCATCCACCTTGGCCGGAGCCGGTGGCAGGGTACTCCAACTGCTGGAGCCCACGTTCAGTCTCCAGAAGCCGGTTTTATCCCCGCCTTGGAAGGCATAAAGATCGGTGCCGTTGGTGGCCAAAGCCCCACCCGCTTTGACGTTATTTGGCGTTCTGGTCCGGGTGAGCCAGCTAGGGGTGGGTCCAAGAACCGCTGTGGGTATTGGCGTAGATACAGGCATGGCGGTAGGTGTCGGCGTCGGGACCGGAGTTTTGGCCGGAGGGGGCGTCGAAATAGGTGTTGCTGTTGGCTCGGGCATGGCATCGGGTGTGGGACTCGGTGTTGGCGTTGGCTCCGGGCTGGGGGTCAACGTGGGCGCCGGAACAGGCGTGGTAATTGGTGTCGGCGTGGGCATTGGCGTAGGCAGCGGAAGCCCTAGCTCCAACCTGAGGGTGGCGCCCGGTTCCAGCTCCTGATTCGAGCCCAGTCCTTCGATGACGATGATGTCCGCGCTGCCGGGCAGGTTCTCTACTTCGAAAACGTTGACCGGCGCCTCTGTGACCTTGGTCCGGGCGCCGGAGGGCAGCCGGACCATGAGATCACCACCCAGGGACACTTCAACGGGGCCGGAGTAAACCTGGAACGTGGCCGAGCCGCAGGTCACTTTGAGCGAGTCGCCGTTGGATACAGTCACCTCGGAGCCACAAGTGGTAAGGAGCGCCGTGTCTTCCCCCTGTCCGGTAACCTGGATCAATACACCTCCGCCGGGGTCGTTCAGGTCCTTGACGGACAGGAAGAGACTGTCCGCCGGAATTCTGAAACCAAAGGTGACGCCGTCCCGGTGCTGATCGGTGAAATTCTCCGAAACGACGCCACTTTCGTCGATGAACGCCCCATCGATGAATCGGCCGTCCACGCTGTTTTCAATGCCGTCGCCGTCCAGGTCCACGGCTCGGGGTTCCAAGCCGCGGGGCTCCCAAGAGTCGATGCTCGCCAGATTCTCAACCCAGTCGATACGTTCGTGCGACCACTCTGATCCGGGTGGGCTGGACGCTCCGGGCACCTGCCGCAGCACGGCTTTAAGGCTCAGGCTTCCCACGTCGGCCTGGACCAGGTAGTCCTGATAGGCCGATGCGAATATCCATGTCTCATCGCCGGACCCAGAGGCGGAGTAGTCGTTGGTCTTTACGGTGAACCGGTCGTTTTTGCCGTGGTGGCGGTCATCGTCGTTGAAATACACCACGGTATACAATCCCACGTCCACCTCGAAGAATCCAGTGCGAACCGAAGCTACTCCCTCTTCGGCGTGGACATGGGCCTCGGCCACGAGAGTGTTATCCAATTTATCTTGGTCATCGTCGTGGGTGATGCGCCCGGGTTCGATTATACGATTTTTGCTTACCACCAAACCTCGATAGACTTTGATGGAGATGTCATCGTGGTCTTTATCATGATGTTTTTGGCCGTGTTTTTGGCCGGGCTGGTGAACGTGTGGTTCGAAAGCCCAATTTATGTTCATGATCCCCGGTTGGAGGCTGTAAAACCGGGTAAGGAAACCCTCGTCTGGACCCACCTTCGCTAAGGCCGGATCTCCCCCCGACGGGTCGATGTATTGGACCGCCGCTTCCCTAACCGGTTTGTCGGGATCGTCGGTGGTGACGGCGATGAACCTGATAGCGCCGGACACCAAGGCAAAGGGTTTGTTGAGGGTGGCCCTGATCTTTAGCCGGATGGTGATCGGGGAATCGGGGCCTGCCCGGCCATTGAGGAAGGCAATGTCGTCCCTGGATAGAGACAGAGCCACTGCCCGGTTGGTCTCAACCACATTGATGGTTTTGACCAGGCTGGGGGCGTCTCCGTATCCACCGGGGCCGTGTACGTCTGTGTTGTAAACATACATCTTGACCTTAACTTTCTTTTTTTCAGTGGACTGGAGGACGAAGGGCACGGAAACCGAATCTAGCCGAGAGAATAGGAATGGCTCGCTGACTACCTCGAATTCCACTATAACTTGGGTAACTTCTTGAGAAGGCTGTTCGACTCAACGGGCACCTTCCTGGACCAGTGGGGCTCCAGAGGCTCCGCGGACGGCCAGTTCGATTCTCCCCGGAGTATAGCTGTGGACAGCTCAGGGAACGTCTATGTGGCCGACATGTACAGCCGATCTCTATCGAGTACGTAGACATTCCCCAAACTGTCCACTGCTACGCCCTGGGGAAACCGGAACTGGCTCGGGCCTGGGGGCTCTCCCAGTGGCCACTCAGAGCGGGTCCCCAAGCCCGTGGTAGAGGTCGGGACAGGAGTGGGTGTAGGGGGCCGACCAGGGGTGAGGATAGCTGTCGGTACCAATGTAGGAGTGGGGCCCGGCGTGGCGGTGGGAATCGGTAGGGATGTTGGAGCGGCAGCCGGGCTCGCAGCGGGCACTCGGGAAGTGAGCGTAGGGGTAGCCGTAGGCGGATGCGACGTGCAGCCAGCTGTAACCAATAGGAGGATAACAACTAGAAATCGGGCCCGTTGCATAATACCGAAATGCTCTCCTAATTCAGCGTTAGCGTGCGAGCATTATTAAAACAAAGACGAAACAAATGCCATTGGTGGGCCCGGCTGGTGTCGAACCAGCAACCTGCCGGTTATGAGCCGGCTGCTCTACCGCTGAGCTACGGGCCCGGGTATCCAGCTTATTCCTGGGTTTTTGGGGTGTCAAGGAAGGGTAGGGAGTGGACCGCCGGGAGCGGCGTGATGTTGGGTGTTAGGTCAGTCCCAGTTTCTCCAAATAATCCGGGTCCCATTCCGCCAGCAATCCCATCTCCACCGCTTTCTCCGGAGCCAGCCGGGGCAGAGCCTCGCCGGTCAGGGGGACCGACGCCACTATCGAGTCGTCGACCAGGGTTTGATAGGCCGCTGGGTCCATGCCCAACAGGTCTTCCAGCAATGGCTGGTTGTCCTGGCCGTATTCCGGAGCGGGACCGCGGATCTTCAACGGGGTGTTGGAGAAGTGGTACGGCCGGCCCATGATGAATCGGCTGCCTATCTGGCGGCGGGGCGGATAATCGACCTTCTCCAGGAATCCCCGGCTCTTGTATTGGGGATCGTAGTGGACGTCTTTGCCGGTGAGCACTGGGCCCGCGGCGATACCCGCCCCCTGCAGCCGGTGCATCAACTCGTATTTGTCTCCCTGGGAGGTCCATGCGCTGATGATCTGGTCAATGGCATCGTGGTTGCTCTGGCGGCCGGCTACGCTGGCATACTGGGAGTCGCCGGCCAGCTCTTCCCGCCCTATCAAGCCGCAAAGGGAGCGCCATTCGTCGTCATCGGCCACCGAAAGGACGACCCACTGGTCGTCGCCCGCCGCTGGGTAGCAGCCCTGGGGCGCTCGGTATGGGTGGCGGTTGCCGATACGGCCGCCCTCCCGCCCGTTGACCTGGGCGTCCATGATGTATTCCGACAAGAACATCACTCCGGCCTGGTACATGCCGATGTCTATCCATTGACCCTGGCCGGTCTTGTTGCGGTACCGCAGCGCCGAGCCCATGGCGAAGATGGAGGTCCAGGTGGACAGAAAGTCCACGAAAGAAGCGCCCGCCTTGGAGGGGCCCTCGCCGGGATATCCGGTGACCCAACAATGGCCGTGGGTCGCCTCCTGGGTGGTGGCCTGGGCGGGATAGTTGGCGTAGGGGCCGCCGCCGTGGCCGTAGCCGGTGTTGGACACCATGATGATGTCGGGCTTGATCTTGCGCAGGCCCGGATAATCCATGCCCCAGCCCCGCATCACCCTGGGGGTGAAATTCTCCATCACGATGTCGCTGATGGCCACCAAATCTTTAAATAGGTCCCGGCCGCGTTGGTCGGTCAGGTCCAGCGTCAGCGAGCGTTTGCCCCGGTGGAGCAGGTTGTAGGTGGAGGGCCGGTTCCACCAATCTTCGCCCAACTCGTTTTCCGGAAAGGCGCCGGCAAATCCGCCGGACCGGGTGGTGTCCGGCCGTTTTGGACCTTCTATCTTGATGACCTCGGCCCCCAGGTCCGCCAGCAGCCCTCCCGCGTAGGGCAGGGCAAAGACGTAGGTGGAGTCGAGAACCCGTATGCCTTCCAGGGGCAGACGAGCGGTTTTATCTTTGGACATGCCTGGGGCCATGGGTCAATCCCTCACGTTAGATGGCGCCAGATCGGCGAAACCTGGTCAGGTCTTCTTCGCTGTATTCCAGCCCGTCGCCATAGACTTCCTGGTTGTGCTGGCCCAGGGTTGGCGCCGGCATCTGCAGTTCGTAGGGGGTCAGGCTGAAGTTGAACATGACGGCAGGGACTTTGACCTTGCCCATGACGGGATGCTCTATCTCCCGGTAGAAGTCCCTGGATTCCAACTGGGGGCATTCGGCCAACTCTCCGGGGGTCTGAACCAGTCCGAAGAGGATTCGGGCGTCGGCAGCCTTGGGGAACAAGTCCCATTTACTTCTGTCTTTGATGGACTCCAACACGATCTGGTCCAACTCCTCGCCGTTAAGTCCGCGTTGGGCCGGCTCGGCGAAACGGGGTTCCATCAACTTCGGCTCTTCGAAGAGATCTGAAATGTTTTGCCAGGACGCGCCGCCGCCGGTTTGAACGATGATCCAGCCGTCGGAGCAGGCCATGGGGTGGGTGAACTGGCCGCCGGAGGTACGGCGGCGGGCCATGGTGCCACCCATGAAGGTATAGGTGGTCTGGGTGGCCATCATGGTGGAGGCTACGGTCTCGGTGATGGACAGGTCGATGTGCTGGCCGACACCGGTGGCCTCCTGGTAGAAGACGGCCATGCTGGTAGCGCCGGCGGCGTTGAGGCCCGCTTCGTATTGCGCTTGAAATCCACCATGCTTCAACGGAGGTCGGCCCTGCATCCCGCTGATGCTCATGATCATGCCCATGGCATAGTTGACGATCTCGTCGCTCTTGAACTGGCTGTAAGGACCTTCCTGGCCGAAGGGCGTGATGGATGTCATTACAAGAGATGGGTTGATGCGCTCCAGGTCTTGATAACCCAAACCCAGCGAGCTCAGATAGCCCGGCCTGTAGCTTTCCACCACTACGTCCACCCGGGAAACCAACTCTTTGAAGATCTCTTGGCCCTCGGAGCTTTCCAAGTTGAGGGTGGCGCCTTTCTTATTCAGGTTCATGGCCAGGAAAAAGAGGCTTTTTTCCGGGTGTGGGTCGTCTTGAAAGAAGGGACCCATGCGCCTCATGGCCGATCCCTGGGGAGGCTCGATCTTCAAGACGTCGGCGCCATAGTCTGCCAGAAGCCGAGTGCAGAAGGAACCGGCTATGTCCTCGGTAAGGTCCAACACCTTTAGACCAAACAGGGCGCCTTGCAAGGCTTTACCTCCGACGCTGCCGCCCCGGGATTTAATCCCAGAGGAAAGCGACTCTGGGGATGGGCGAGAAGGATTGTAGCCGAACAACTAGGGTAAGGCAACTTGGCCAAGTCTGTTGTACGGCCTTCGAATATTCGAGGCGATCAATTGGGCGTCCACCAGTTAGGTAATGCTTGAAGACAGCCCTAAGTACCAAAGCCGTTCCTCCTGAGCCCGTCGAAGGACCAGATACAGCGTCAAGACGTTTCTAAAGGTTAAAGCAGCCGCTGATCCAAGCCCGTAGTTCGACAAGCCTGTGCTGCGCGCAGCCGAAGGGCTCATCATGAGCGGTACGTGGTGCAAAACCGTTAATCTTGAGGTCGTTCCGTGTTGGATTTGACCCGGCTGGACTACGGCGGCGAATTCACCAACCATTGAAATTTATATCTGGCTGTAACCGCTGCCCGGCATGGCGGGGTGCACTCCCCGGCCCTTGGCATCGGTGATCCAGCCAAATTCTTTCAGGATCTGTTGGCTGTATGTCACCCTGCCGGTGACTTTGTCCAAAGGCTCTGAGGCCAATAATAACGTTGCTCTGGCCATCAATTCTGTTGGTTCCGCCCGCGGGTCGTCCATGCCGGTCACCAGGTTGTGGTACACGGTGCCGGGAGTGGGCACAACCAGAGACGGCGAAACACAGTTGACGGTCACGCCGTGCTGGTAGACTTCCATGGCCAATCCCTGGGTGAAGCGCTCCAAGGCCGCCTTTTCGGCGCCGTAACAAGTGCCTCCGGCGTTGGCCGGCGGAATGCCGTAGGGTCCGCGGCCCGGACCCACTGCCGAAGCCGAGGAGATGTTGACGATGTTGCCGCTGCCCCTGGTGATCATGTCCTGGAGCACCAGTTGGCTGAGTATGAACGGCGCTTGAAAGTTCACTAACCACGAGCGCAGCCACCGGTTGACCGGGAATTCCTTCACCGGGATGAAATAGGTCAGGGCGGCGTTGTTCACTAAGATATCGGCCGGCCCGTAGGTGTCCCTGGTGGACTGAACCAGCTATTCACACTCTTCGGTCTCGGATATGTTGACGGCAACGGCGGACGCCTCTCCCCCCGCCTCCCGGATTTCGGTCACGGTACCCTCCAGCGAGCCCTCCAACAACCTGTGGTCTCCTTCCCGCAGGGTGCGGGCGGCGCAGATGACCTTTGCCCGTTCTTGACCGAAGAGTTTGGCTATTTCGGCGCCTATGCCCCGGCTGGCGCCGGTGATGATGGCTACTTTACCGTCAAGTTTTCCCCCGTTGGGCTTTTCCATGGGTATCTCCTTAATCAATTGCCGTGTTGGTGGCCGTGCTCGTCTAGGTGGTCGTGGGAATGTACGGGAGGCAGGCCAAAGTGCTCTTCAAGCTTGGCCGTGAACTCCTCAAGGGTGAAGTTGTATTCCTGGGTGCCGTACTGCTGGACCACATAATGGGCGCACACCGTGCCCATCTGGGCTGCCCGGACCAAGGGGTAACCCAATACCATCCCCTTGATCAGGCCGCCTCGGAAGGCGTCACCGGCCCCGGTGGGGTCCACGGCGTTGTCCGTGGGCACCACGGGGATGCTGGTCGCTTCGTTTGGGGTCAGCACCTCCGTGCCGTGGGCCCCCTTGGTGGTTATCACCGAAGCCACCATGGTGAGCAACTGGTCTAGGTTTAGCCCCGTTTTGCTGGTAATCATTTCCAATTCGTATTCGTTGGAAATAAGCATGTCGGCCTGGGCGATGGTGCGGGCCAGGTCCTCGCCATCCCAGGCGGGGAGGGACTGGCCGGGGTCGAATATGCAGAAGACGCCCAATCTCTTATAGGCCGATGGATACTCGGACATGTCCTGAAGGTTCCCAGGAGCCACAATGGCGATGCAGTCACCGGGGTTGAAGCTGCCATCGTTGATCCCGGAGGTCTCCAATCCGCAGGGGTGAAACATGGCGCCGGGGTTGAATTGGGTGATCTGATTATCGTCCGCGTCGGTGGTGATGAAGGCCGATGCGGTGAACTCCTCGTCGATGACCTTGATGGTCCCGGTGCCCAATCCGTACCGCTCCAGCCACTCAAAATAGCGCTGGTGGTCGCGGCCGATGGCCGCCAGGATGCGGGGGTGCTCGCCCAGCATGGATAGGGCGTAGGCGATGTTTCCTGCGGTTCCACCGAATTTTTCTTTCAAACCGTTGACCATGAAGCTCACGTTGATGTTGTGCAGTTGGTCCGGCATCAGATGATCGGCGAAACGGCCGGAATAATCCATGATCCTGTCGTAGGCCAGGGACCCGGAAACCAGAATATCCATAGAGTGGCGGTCCTTATCCAGAGTTTTTGGCGACGTTTTCTTGGCGGTGTGCGTTTGTTGGTGTGCCGCATTAATGTAACCCGGCCAGGGTAGCCACGCAATCCCGCCGGAAAGTCAATCCAGAAGTCAATGAAATAAAACTCGAAGTACGGCAGAAGTTTAGCATCCGAAACGCCCTTCCAGGGTTCCGGCGAATCGCACGGCATCGCCGATAGATATACCTTCGCCGGCCGCGGCTCCCGCGTTTATCTCAAGCACGTGTAATACCGGGACATTTGGCGAGATCAGGGGTATGCTCGGGTCCGATTGCCCCGGTTCGGGAGGAGGGACTTGGGCGCTGATGTCGGCCACTCTGCATCGGGCGTCGATCCAGATCATGTCCAGGGGAAAGCGTATGTCTTTCATCCAAAAGGTGTAGCGCTTCTCGTCTTTGTGAACGAAGAGCATTCCGGTTCCCTGGGCCAATGAGTCGCGTCCCGAAAGGCCCCGGGTCACCTGTTGAGAGGTTTCTGCCAGTTCGATGTTGAACGATACATTGCCTATCATCACCATTGGGACATCTGGCGGCGTCGGGGCCTTTGTTCTACCAGGTTTGGGAGGGGCATTCGTCGGGGGAGGGTCCAGAACCCGGGTGGAGGCCGAAGGAGAAGTACTTTGGACCTGGGCGGACGGTGCGATGGTGGCGGTGGGCGCATCGACGGGCGTTGACTCGGCGCAACTTGTCAGCGCCAGAGAAACCCCAAAAAGGACGGTAATAACGAAAGTGATGTTTGAGGGATGGTGCCTTTTCATTATTCTGATCACTGGCGCTCGGGATGGTCAGCCGGTAATTGGTGGGGCGGACTGGGGGGTTTTTGGGTCATGTTTTAACACAATGTTAGGAGATGGTCCGAATATTCACAAGAAGCAGTTGGTCCAATGGTGGCGCATTCTTTATGGCGGCGCCCACGCCTCGCCTGGGGAGGCTGAAACTGTATTGACTTCCCAGCTTGGACTGGGGTAGCCTGGGGAGCGTCAATTCCGCTCGTGGGGATGAAAAAATGACACAAGACACACAATCTTCCCTCACTCCTGAGGTTAAGGCGATGATAGGCGTGGCCGGTGACGTGGTGGAAGGCTGGGGCGTGGTGGACACCGAATATTTGCGCCGGTTCACCCAGGCCCTGATGGACCCGGACCCCGCTTATTGGGACGAGGAGTACGCCAAGTCCAGCCGCTACGGCGAAGTGATTGTCCCCCCCATCATGGTCAGCTATATGTCCAGCCGGATCCGGCCGGATCAGGCAGACCCCATCACTCAAGCCTTCCTGGATGACCCTATGTCCGACGGTATCGGTCGGGTGAGCCGTCCGGGTTCTCTGCCTTCCGTGCCCACCAATCTGGTGCGGGTGCTCAATGCGGGCAACGAGCTGGAGATCTTCCAATATCCCAGCATCGGCGACAAGATATTCTTCCAACACCGGTATTCCGACATCCGGGAACGAGTGGGCCGCGATGGCAAGCCGTTCCTCATCGTTACCAACGAGACCACCTATAAGAACCAGAAGGAAGAGGTGCTCTGTATCACCAGGGCGTCGAGCATCCGCCGCTAACCGGCCCGAACGCCGCAACTGAATGACGGCACCTGATACCGCACCTGAAATAAACGAGGTGGCAGCCATGACCAAAGCGCTGGAAGACCTGTTAAAGATGGAACCTGAGGAGATCCTCAAGTACAACGAAAGGCCCACCGCAGAACAGATACGCAACAAGCAGCAGATCTATTACGAAGACGTGGAAGAAGGGATGGAACTGCCCAAATATATCTACCATCCCACGCCCACTCACCTGTTCCGGTGGAGCGCCGCCATCGAGAATTTCCACCGGATTCACTACGATCTGGATTTTGGCATGAACCACGACCGCAACCCCAGCATCCTGGTACACGGTTCCTGGAAGCAGAGCGCCGTGCCGCAGTACATCAAGGACTGGACTTCTCCCAAGGGCTGGCCCTGGAAGGCAAGGTTTGAACACCGGGCCATGTTGGTGCCTGGAGACGTCCTGATTTTGTGGGGCAAGGTTACCGGCAAGTCCGAGAAGAACCAGATGGGTCTGATCGACCTGGAGATAGGCATGGTGACCCACGACGGCGTCGAGAGCATGCCCGGCACGGCCACAGTGGTGCTTCCCCTGAGGAACGGCCCAGATATACCGTATCCCTTTGTGCCCCCCAAGGACTAACCTCGCCGACCCGCTGGCGCCAACCCAATAGTTAAGACAACGATTTCGAACCTAGGCAAGAGGATTTTCAGATGGCCAGATTTATGGCGATTCACAATATCTCCGGCGTTTCCGAAGAAGAGTTCCGGGAGAAGCTTGGCGCCATCAAGAAGTGGCGTCCCGACCGCAGGACTACCATTTTGAAAGTCTATGGCGCCCTTGAGGAAGGTAAATTGATCTCCGAATGTGAGGCGGTGGAGCAGTCTCACTTTGAGGACTGGATCAACATGGTGGGTTGGCCCGCCCAGTCCATCCACAAGGTGGACTTCATATGCCAGGTGGGCAATATCTGGAAAATGTGACCCCGGTCTAAAAGCGCTCCGAAGCTGACACTCTGTTCAAAAAGCGAAATCCCCTAGCCCACGAGTCAAAGGGCTGGGGGATTTTCTTGGTGTTAGCCGGTTTGCCCGTTGGTCTCTCGGTTCTGGCTCAGGTCCTATTATGTTTTAGATGATGGGAGTGCCCGATCCCACACAGTCTAGTCACCGCCGAGCGGCGCGGGATTGTTGGCGGTGCGGTTGATGGACTCGCTGATCACCATGGGTTACCGGCAACAAATCTAGGGGGTCCTATTCTGTGTATCGCTTATCGGGAGTGCTAACGTGAATGACTGGGGCTAGACTTTTATGGCCGTCATTAGGAACATGGGAGGTTGTTAGATGGGAATCCAGCGGAGATACAGTATCGATTGGCTGAGGCCGAAGACAAAGAAATTACTCCTGATAGCTGCGGCGTTGGCCATTGCCTCCAGTCTGTTGGCAGCTTGTGGCAGCTCCGTGGACCCGGTGGTTGGCGTCTGGAACGCGGTTTCTACAACCGGACCTCGGGTAGACGAGACCCTCTTTCATCGCAGAAGCTCGGTTGAATTCTTCGAAAATGGAACCCTAAATCTAGAGGGGAGATCAGCGAATTGGAACTGGTTGGCCGAGGATAGCCTGAAGATAGAATTCTCCGAGGCAGCTTATCAGATGGAGGCAAGCGTAAAAGAAGAGAAGCTAATCGTGCGAGACAAGGGCTTTGGTGGAGACGCCGTGGTCACCTTTACGCGGGACCTGTCTCGAAAGAGGGTTTCAAACGGAGAAACCAATAAAAATTAAAGAGCCTCAAGAGATTTGCCTTAGCCGGCACCATGAACCGGTCAGCATTAAACCGTAGCGCTACGCCAGCCGATTAATCAATCATTGGGCTCGAAGGCCCGTTATTAACTGTTCCGTGCATTAATTGCAGAACGTCGCGAGCAACCAGGCCAGAGTAGAATTCCCCCTTAATCCCCCTTTTTGAAAAGGGGGAGAACTGGCCCTCCTTTCGCAAAGGGGGGTTGGGGGGATTTAGGTCCACGGTTCTTGCTATCGGCGAGCTTAATAGCCAATCCAGGGCTCAGCAGGTCAGTTAAACCGAGCGGGTATTCAGGGTATGAGGGTACCCCGCTCCAGTCCGTGGCGCATCCGCCCGTACTCGGAGCTGATCTCCGCTCCCAGGATAAGGATCAGCGAGGATAGGTAGGTCCACAACAAAAGGGCCATAACGGACGTCAACGAGCCGTACACCTGACGGTATGACACCAGATTGTCGAGATACCAGATAAACAGCCCCTTCGCGAACTCAAATAACACCGCCGCCACCAGCGCCCCTGGCCAAATATGGCGCCAATAGGTCTTGCAATTGGGCACAAACCGGTAGATCAACAGGAAAATCAGGAAATCGAGCCCCCAAGGGAAGGCTCGAAGAGCGAGATTGGCCAGACCCGATCCCAGACCCAATCCGAGAAAGAATCCCTGTCCGGGAATACCCAGGTCCCTGTTTGGATTGGAGAGAACCTCAATGACCGAAGTGGCCGACGTCGCGATCAGGAATATGATGCCCACTACGAAGGCCATGCCGATCTGAAGCGGCTTCGCGATGTAAAAAGGCCGGTCGTGGGGGACGTCCCAGGCCCGGTTGACGGAACGGCTAATGGCACCAAAAACGGCGCTGGCCGCCCAGAGTAATCCAACCACGGCGCCAATGCCCAGCACTCCTCGTAACTGCACCACGTCGGACACGTTCCGCGCCACCGGGTCTTCGGAGCCGGGCAGGTATCCGGTCACGTAGCTCTTCGGAAGCCAGCAATTTGCCAGAGATGGCCAGCAGGCCCAGAAGAAGCGGGAACAGCGAAAAGATGGCGTAGTAGGCAACTCCGGCGGCCAGGTGAGTGGCGTCGTCGTCGCCCATCTCTTTGAAAACCCGCCAAGCCAACGAAACCAAGGGATGCCTGGCATATGGACTATCCTTAAGCCTTATCCAGGTCCGTTTGGTCCATCTGCCGCCAGATGTCCGCCACTGGGAAAACATGATGTCATTCTAACAAGCGCTGCGGTTCGCACCTTGGCTGCCAGGGCGGGATAACGTTAGGTTTGGCCGCCTCCGGGAATGGTGCCCCAGGCGCCCAGGGGCCAATAGCGCAGCCACACCCGGCCCAGAATGAGGCTTTCCTCTACCGGCCCGAACCTCCGGCTGTCCAAGCTGTCGTCCCGCTTATCGCCCATTACGAAATACTCGCCGGCATCGGTGATCCAGATGCGGGCCGTTTCCCTTACCTGGTCCGCGTTTGACTCCCGGGCCGGTTCCGCCAGATAGGCTTCGGGCAGCACAACTCCATTGATGCGAACCGAGCCCTCATCGAAAATGATTTCTTCCTGGGGTAGGCCGATGATCCGTTTGATCCACACCTTGCTCGATGCGCCGGGGATTTCGAACGGTTGTTGAAACGCGACCACGTCGCCCCGCTGGTACTGACGCCGCATATGGGCAGCCAAAACCTGGTTACCGTGGCTCAAGGCAGGCGACATGCTGTCGCCCTCCACCCGGTACCGGGCCGAAGAGAACAGATTATTTATGGTTTCTGCGAAGCCGCCCGGCATAAGATCCTGGCTGGATTATACCGGTCCTGTGAAGTGGATTTTCCGATGGTGTCGTACCTGCGCGGCTAATGGGAGGCCGCGCTACCTAGGGGCACGGCATGCCGTGCCCCTACCCCGGACCCGAATGCATCCTACAGCCTCTGGACTATCCCAGCCTGGTCGCCTAGAATGGGGCGAATTCCTCGTCAACAGATGAAACCGCAGGAGGGGACCCATGGCTAACGGAGTCATACGCGTGGGCCTGGTGGGAGCTGGGGCCAACACGCGTCTACGCCATATTCCCGGAATACGGGAGCAACAGGGAGTCGAGATCGTCGGGGTAGCCAACCGCAGCCGGGAGTCGGGCGAGCGGATCGCTGGTGAATACGAGATCGCAAAGGTGTATGACAACTGGCGGCAGCTCATCGACGACGATGAGATAGACGCCGTTTGCATCGGCACTTGGCCCTACATGCACCGGACGCTGGTTTTGGAAGCTCTGGCGGCGGAGAAGCACGTTTTGTGCGAAGCCCGCATGGCCATGAACGCGAAAGAGGCCCACGACATGCTGGACGCCTCCCGCCGCAAGCCCCACCTGGTGGCGCAGATCGTGCCCGCTCCCGCCACGCTGGTGGTGGACCAGACGATCATCGAGCACGTGGCCAACGGGTATTTGGGAGAGATATTGGCGGTGCGTCTGAGGGTTGCCGATGCCCACGGCCGGGTGGACGGCGGCGCGGCCGATACTTTCGTTCACCCCGAAGCGCCCCTGCATTGGCGCCAGAACCGTGACCTGAGTGGCTACAACATCTTGGGCATGGGCATTTGGTACGAAAGTATAATGCGCTACGTGGGCCCGGCCGCCAAGGTCATGGCGATGACCAAGGTTTGCGTTCAGCGGCGTATAGACGAAGATGGCCAAATGAGGGCGGTCTCGGTTCCGGATCACGTGAACGTCATTTGCGAGATGGCCTCTGGCCCCCAGGCGGACCTCAGTTGGAGCACCATCACCGGAATGCAGACCGGCAGCGAAATGTGGCTGTTTGGCACCGAAGGGACCCTGGTTCTTAAGGGCCCGCCGATGACCAGCCTTTTCGGCGGGCGCCGGGGAGATTTGGAGCTTTCGCCAATCGTCATTCCAGAAGAGAAGAAAGGCGGCTGGCGGGTCGAAGAGGAATTCATCAACGCCATCCGCGGCGAAGAGCCGGTCACCCGCACCCCATTTGATGTGGGTGTGCAATACATGGAATGGACCGAGGCGGTCACCCGCAGTTCCCAGACCGGCCAGGCCATATCGTTGCCCTTATAGAAAATATTACCAGGAGGATTCTCAATGCCTGATCAAGAGATTCGCGTGGGATTGATCGGCGCCGGGAGGAACACCCGGGAACGCCACATCCCAGGATTCGACAAAGTGGGCGGACTGGAGATCGCCGCGGTGGCCAACCGTAGCCGTGAGTCGGGCCGGGTGGTGGCCGACCAGTTCAATATTCCCACCGTGTACGATAACTGGCAGGAACTGTTGCAAGACGAAAGCATAAACGCGGTTTGCATCGGCACCTGGCCCTACATGCACCGCACCCTTACTGTGGCGGCGTTGGAAGCCGGAAAGCATGTGCTGTGCGAAGCGCGAATGGCGAGCAACGTCAGCGATGCCCGGGCCATGCTTGACGCATCGAGAGCCAGGCCTGATCTGGTGGCGCAGATCGTCCCTTCGCCGACCACCTTCAAGGTGGACCCGCTGCTGCAGAAGCTGATCGGCGAGGGTTACCTGGGAGAACTGCTGTCGGTGGAGCTGCAGTCTTTGGGCACTGGGTTCGTCAATCCTTCCGGGCCGATGCATTGGCGTTTCGACCGGGACCTCAGCGGTTTCAACGTCTTGAATATGGGTATATGGTATGAGGCTATGATCCGCTGGGTGGGCCGCGCCACCCGGGTCATGGCCATGACCAAGGTGAATGTTCCCTACCGGCAGGACGACAACGGCAACCGGGTGTCGGTGACCATACCGGACCATGCCGACATCCTGTGTGAGCTGGCCAACGGCGCCCAAGCCCATATGCGGTTTAGCACCGCCACCGGCCATTCCACCGGCAACGATGTGTGGCTCTACGGCAGCGAAGGCACCATAAGGGTGGACAATGGCTTCACCGTATATGGCGGCAAGAGAGGCGATACCGGATTGGCGGAGATCGAGAATCCCGAAAGGATACAGGCGTCCTGGAGGGTGGAAGAGGAGTTCGCCAACGCCATCCGCGGGACGGAAACCATCACCCGCACACCTTTTGACGTGGGGGTCCACTACATGGAGTGGACCGAGGCTGTCACCCGCAGCGCCCAAACCGGACAGGCGGTGTCGTTGCCCCTGTAGCCGGCCAGGCGCAGGTTCGTTCCTATTCCCAGACGGCTTTGAGCCAGTCAGCAAAAAGGGGCGGCGATTGAGCCGCCCCTTTTGTATTTCACGCTGGCGAGACCTGGGATCCGCCAGACCCCGTTCAAACCCGAGTTACTGTTTGGCCGGGCCCACCAGGACATCCTCGCCCTCGATCCGCACTTCGAATGTGCGGAGGTTTTCTTCGGCGGGAGGCGTCAGCACTTCTCCGGTGATGAAGTTGAATGCCGACCCGTGGAGGGGACACTCTATCTCATCTCCGTTGATGTCGCCCTCAGAAAGTACGGCATAGGCGTGGGAGCAAATGTCGTCGCAGGCATAGATATTGCCTTCATGGTTGACCAGCAATATCTGTTCGTTTCCTACCTCCACTGATTTCATATCCCCCGGCGAGAGTTCGCCTACATCCGCTACTTTTACAAACCCTGACTGGGCCATCTTCTAATCAACTCCTAATAAACTTTTTCGCCGGGACCGGCGCTCCTGGGCTCTAGCCAAATAGGAACCATTCAGACGTGGCCCATTGGCTTCGGCTCACAAGGTTAACATTATAAGATAAGGACTTGCGATTTTGGAAGGGCGTACCGGTGGACAGCCCAGATAGGGATTGAATATAATGTCCGCTTGTGTGGAGAGGTGCCAGAGCGGCCGAATGGGCGCGACTGGAAATCGCGTAGGGGCTTCACGGTCTCTCGCGGGTTCGAATCCCGCCCTCTCCGCCAGATATTGTTCCAACAACGTCCTAGGCAGTCTCACAAAGTCCTGTTGGTCTATCTATTCCAGTCTCAACAGCCCTAATTGAGGTCTTGTAACGTCCAGGGACATCCGCTATAATCCGGCAAATCTTGGTACACCTTTAGGTATACCGGTCCGGAGGTGTAGATGCCTGGAAACCGGAAACAGCAGGCCCTCTCGGCCGCAATGGTCCGAACCGTCAACAGGCCCGGCATGTACGCCGACGGCAACGGCTTGAACCTGAAGGTAGTGTCCTCCGGGGTCAAGAGATGGGTCCAGCGGGTCACCATCGGCGGAAAGCGCCACAACCTGGGGCTGGGTGGCTACCCGGCGGTGTCCCTGGCCGAGGCCCGGGAATTGGCCGCCGAAAATCAGCGGGCCATCCGCCAGGGCCGGGACCCCCTAGCCGAGAAGCACCAGGCCGAAGAGGACCTCCGCAGGCCCCCCGTCCCTGCCTTCACCCAGGCTGCCGAGCAGGTGATCGAGATGCGCCGGCCGACCTGGTCCAACACCAAGCACGCCTCCCAGTGGGAGAATACCCTCCGCACCTATGCCCACCCGGTGATCGGACGCAAGCCAGTCGACGAAATAACGACTGCCGACGTGCTGGCTGTACTGACCCCCATCTGGACCGTCAAGCCGGAAACCGCCAGCCGGGTGCGGCAACGCCTGGAGACCGTACTGGACTGGACCGTGGCCCAGGGCTGGAGGGCGGACAATCCCGCCGGAAAGGCCATTCTCCGGGCCCTGCCCCGAATTTCCCGGCTGAAGGGCCACCACACGGCCCTGCCCTATGGCGACGTGCCGGATGCACTGCGACAGGTCTGGGAGTCCACCGCCGACCGGGTGACTCGGCTCTCCTTCGAGTTCCTGGTCCTGACCGCTGCCCGGTCCGGTGAGGTCCGTCTGGCCATGTGGGAGGAGATGGAGGTGGAGTCCTCTACCTGGAAGGTCCCGGCGGCGCGGATGAAGGCCCGACGGGAGCACCGGGTCCCGCTGACCGGACGAGCCCTGGAAATCCTGTCCCAGGCCCGGGAGTTGGACGGGCAGGACAGCGGCCTGGTATTTCCGGCCGGAAACCGAAAGCCTCTGTCCGACATGGTATACACGGCCTTGCTGCGGCGATTGGGAATACCCGCGGTGCCCCACGGGTTCCGGAGCAGCTTCAAGGACTGGTGCATGGAGGTCCGCGGTGGCGATCACA
Organism: Dehalococcoidia bacterium; assembly: GCA_034428715.1. Classification (GTDB taxonomy): domain Bacteria; phylum Chloroflexota; class Dehalococcoidia; order Lucifugimonadales; family UBA3495; genus Io17-Chloro-G2. The sequence goes on from DAOUHE010000113.1 coordinate 25,535, forward strand.
GGTGGTTTCTGAGCGAGGCGGCGCTGGCCCACAACCTGGGCAATGCGACGGAAACCGCCTACGCCCGAACGGACCTCTTGGAGCCACGACGGCCGTTGATGGATGAATGGGCCGAATTTCTGCAGGCGTCACCGCCCAGCAGCCAAGCTCCC
>DAOUHE010000114.1:0-8052 GCA_034428715.1 Dehalococcoidia bacterium
CGTCAGCCGGACTCCATACTTTTCCCTGACCATACCACCGCCTCCCATCAACACTATCCAGAGTCAGGGTAGCTCTTTTGCTCAATCTTTCACGTTACCATTAATATCAAGTTTGACTGACTACTAGGGGTATGACGGTGGCGGGGACCGTATCCCATGGAAAGGCATCGGTGAGGGTGTATGGAATTAATGGATCCAGTCGGAAGCCCTCAATCATTCTTGCAAAATAGGCTTCACCGGCTTCGAAATCGCCTACTTGATATTCCAGCAATGCTCGGCATCCCAACAGCATGACTTCCCGAGGCGACGCTGCCAGGCCTTGGTCGCTGAATTGGCGAGCAGTCTGCCATTTCCCCATTGCGCTGTGTAATTGTTCGTTCCCTTCGAGGGCCCGGATTTTCGACAAAAGGGTGCCCGACCGGTTAGCCAAGTCGAAGATCTCCGACGCGTGCCTAGCCGCCTCGTTTAGCTCCCCCCTGGCGCACAGCACGTGCATGAGGTCGTAACGGGCGTGGGCCTCTTCATCTGGCAGATCGACCTGTCCGGCTAGCTCAAGGGCTCGGAGGTTCCGCTCCAAGCTCTGCTCGAATTGGCAGTTCGTAAAATCTACGCAAGCCCCAGCCACTAGGGTTCGCATTTTCAAAGCTGGATCTTGGTGCAGGTTGGCAATGGCCATGGCACTATGAAAAGCATTCTGAGCCTGGTCGTATTGTGCCCGTTGCGGTGTAATGTACCGGGCTTGGAGCAGGCCGGCATCATGGGATTCGAGGTCAACTAACCCCAAGGCTTTTTCGACTAATTCAATCCCTGCGTTGAGGGGAAGATCAGATGCCGCGATGGCCACGGCCCGCTCAGGATCGCCAGATTCTACATAGTAGTTAAAAGCCCGCGTTAAAGTAGAAACCACCGCGGTTAGACCCTGCGTCCCAGTAGTGCCATGGTGAGCTTGACCGAGTACCGTCAGCAGCGCCGCTTCTTCAGCATCCAACGCCGGATCCGCGCCCGTCAACGCCACCCCCTTGGCCTCCATTCCCCTGTGAAAGTGGTCCACAGCCTGGTCGTATGCTCGGATGGTTAGTGCCCTTTCCCCTGCCAGTAAAGAGTAATGGACCAGCTTTTCGGTGCCGGTGACCGCCTCTGCCTAGGCGAAGTGGTGAGCCAGTTCAGCCGCATGGGAGTCGGCTTGATCTCCGTAAAGTGCCTCCAGAGCCTCAGCGCTGCGGGCGTGCATCCGCACTCTCCGGGTCAGCGACAGTTCTTCGGTCAGCGTTTCCTGAATCAGGGCGTGGCCGAAATGGTAGCGGCCCACAGTCTGGGGCAATTCCTCAATCACTCGGGCCGCCAATGCCTCCTCCAAAATCTCCAGCAACCTGTCTTCCGACACATCTTCAATTAACACCGCCAATTGCCTTAGCTCAAATTCCCTCCCCAGAATCGACGCATAGGTCAGCGTTTCATTACATCGTGGGGAAAGACGGTTCAATCGGCGGCCGATCACTTCACGGACGCTCTCAGGTATGCGTACCGTCCACGACTCTCGTTCCTCGGGAGGGTGCCCGCCCAATTCACCTTCCTGCACCAATAGCCGCACTACCTCGGTCACGAAGAGCGGATTGCCTTCGGTTTGGGTGTATGTCGATTAAACCCTGAACCGGAGTGACACCCGTTGCCATCTCTATGAAACGGGCGACATCATTCTGGCTCAAGCCCCGTAATGGCACCCGTTGGAAGAGACGCTCTCGAGTTAGCTCACCCAGGGTTTCTGCGAGAGGATGTTGACGGTTAAGCTCAACATCCCTATAGGTCCCAACAATCAACAATCGCGCGCCGCCCAGCTCCCTCGCGACGAACTGGAGCAACAACAGTGACGGCTGGTCGGCCCAGTGCAGGTCGTCAAGCACCAAGACCAGGGGCCGTTTCTGGGAGGCCGTCTTCAAAAAAGTGGCTATCGAGTCGAACAACCGGAACTGGGCTTGTTCCGGACTCTCCGGCTGCCGATCCCCGGCTCTCCCGCCAAAGTCACCAACCGGCCCCGTCCTGACAGAGCGTCTTCGAGGCACGCCTTCAGGTCGCCCATCTCCCGCTGCCTGCCGACGAAAACACCACCGGCCAGGCTATCCAGCGCGTGACCATCATCAACGGCCGCCCCAGTTGGTTCCACGCCGGCCGTAAGGTCGATGGCGTCCAGGGCAGCCAGTACATCGGCGGAGGATTCTGGCCTCTCCGACGGGTCCTTGGCCAATAGCCGGAGAATCAGCGCATCCAGGGCGCGGGGACACCCGGCGTTGTGCCAGGTAGGCGCCACGGGCGGGGTGTTTATGTGCTGGCCGATAATTGCCACCGAGTCGTCCCCTAGGAAAGGCGGTCTGCCCGTGACCATCTCGTAGAGCATGGCCCCCAAAGAGTACAGGTCCGACCGGGGAGCTACCTCGCCACCCATGGCCTGCTCCGGGGGCATGTAGGACACCGTCCCGACCATCATGCCTTCGCTGGTGAGGCGCGACCGGTCCAGCGCCACGGCCAATCCGAAATCGCCGATTTTAGCGATGCCGTCTGCCGTGAGCCACACGTTGCCCGGCTTCAAGTCCCGGTGGACGATACCCCGGCTGTGGGCGAATTCCAGCCCGCGGCAGGTCTCAACGGCTATGCCGATTACCTGCTCCAAGGATAGGCGGTGGGCCTCGGCATTCTCAATCAGGCCTTCAACGTCACCGCCGCCCATCAGCTCGGTGACCATATAGGGCTGACCAGATTCTTCCCCAAGGTCGAAAACGGTGACTATGTGGGGGTGGGAGCCCAACCGCCCCATGGCCTGGGCTTCGCGTTGGATACGGGTACGCGACACGTCGTCCACGCCCTCGGTCTTGATGAGGGCGAAGGCCACTTCCCGGTCCAGCAGCGTGTCGTGGGCCAGGTAGACCTTCTTTTTGCCACCTTCCCCCAACAACCGCCGGACTTGGTAACGGCCGCCGGAGAAAGAGGCGGGCTGGCTGTCGCGGGAATCAGGTATAGGGGCTGGGGGGCTGACCGAGGGGGCCGCTGCTGCCGGAGGCGTTCTAGACGAAATGGATTCAGCGGTTAAGTCTTGTCCACACTGGTCGCAGAAGTTCTGGTCAGCGGGATTGGACATGCCGCAAGAGGGGCACGGGACCGCCAACACCAGGGAGGTCCGGCAGTTCCCGCAGAATGTGGCGCCTTCACGATTGTCGTGGCCGCAACTGGGGCAGAGCATCATCTAACGTTCCTAGGGATTGGATGGGAGTGTAGCAATCCCAATACAGGCGGTCAACAAGGACGGTCAAGCGAAAATACACGTGGGCGTCAGGTGGTAGGGGTGCACGGCCGTGCGCCCCTACCGGCGTTGGTTGTTAACCCGGCAGCAGGGGCAACAGTGCTTCAGAGATGAACTGGAGATGCTCCAACCGGGCATTGTGATCCTTGGGAAGGTTCAGGTGCCCCAATCCCAGGTAACGCAGTCCTTGCTCTTCGTAGCAGCGGTTAATGGTTTCGGCGCAATCTTGAGGGCTGCCCACGATAGCCCATTCCGGCAGGTTCCTCCCCCGCGTCAGGCCCAAATCAACGGTGGAGCCTTCCTGCATGGACCAACCGCCATACATCCCCGCCTTGCCCTCGGCGGCTGCTTCGGCCTGGCGAATGGCTGTCCCGCGGTCTTTGGCGATGGCGATGCTGCGGTGGGCGCCAAGCATGGATGATGACTGGGTGCCGTGTGTTTCCACCGCGTCCCAATACATTCGAGCGAGATACCGGATGTCTTCCCATGAGGGCTGGGGGCCCAGCAGACAGGCATCGGCCATCACCGCAGCCCGGCGGGCGGCTCTACGGCTTTGCGCGGCGATCCACACCGGTGGATGGGGTTTTTGCAATGGGGTGATGGCCACCCGGGCATTGTGGACCTGCCAAAATCGCCCTTCAAAGTTCACTTCTTCACCCGACCACAGGAGCTTCATCAATGTAAGACATTCTTCGAAGCGGCTGGCCCTGTCTCTGCGGGTGGTGCCGGCGGCCTCCAATTCCGTCTCCCGGTATCCGACACCAGCGCCCAAGATGAACTGGCCGTTGCTTATGTGGTCCAGCGTTATGATTTGCTCGGCAAGATTTACAGGGTTCTGCATCGGCAGCAGCATGACCCCCGTGATCAGTTTCAACCCTGCCGCTTCCGGCGCCAGCCTGGCCAGCAGAGGAATGGGTTGCATCCAAACCGTGGGATGGCCCACCCAGTGTTGGGGAGTGTAAATCCCCATGAAGCCCCAAGACCTAGCTCGTCGCACCACCTCGGCGGCATCCTCGATCTGCTGATACATGGGCTTCACCGGGTCATCCACGAAATCTCTTATGTAAAGCGCGACGTCCAATTTAGCCCTCCTCTGGTCTAATTCCTGTGGTCTGATTCTGGCGATGGGGGAATCCCGCGGGTCACGGGGAATTGGGTTGTTCAACGATTGTGGTGGATTCTTGATGTTCTTGTATCCTCTCACCTTTAATAACGGAAATGATAATCCCCAACACCGCCAAGCAGCCCAGGACCAGGAATGCCGTGTGCAGGCCAGCGACAAACGCCCTGGTGTCGCTGGCAACCGCGTCCAGACTGGGCTCGGAGCCCATGCCGGCCATGGTCGCCGCTATGATGGCGGTGGAAACCCCGATGCTGGTTATGCTGGCCGAGTTGCGGGTAAGGGGGCCCAATGCGGAAACGGCCCCATATCTAGACCGTTCCACCCCGCTGAGTGTGAAGCTGTTGTTTGGCGTGCTAAACAAGCCGTTGCCACAGCTTTGGAACATCATGATCAACATGGGTAAAATCACCGGCGAATCGGACCGGAGGGTGGTGGCGAGCAGGAATAAAGCGGTCGAGGTCAACGCCAACCCCGCCACCGAAAATGTCCGCGATCCGTAGCGGTCCGACAACGGCCCGGAGATAGGCCCCATAAAGGTCATGACGATGGCCGCTGGAATGATGATGAGCCCGGCTTCCCTGGGGCTATATCCCAAGACACTTTGGAAGTATATCGCCGTCATGAACCGTGCGGCCGCCATGCCCAGAAAGGTCAACTAGCCGGCGGCCATGCCCATGGCGATAAGCTTGCGTTTGAATAAGGCCAAGTCCAGCATGGGCGAGCTGGTGCGTAGTTCCCACCAGATGAAGGCCGCCAGCAGCACGGCAAACAATAGCAGGCCGGCGACGATTGGGCCGGAACTCCATCCAATCCGGTTGGCCATCGTCAGCAGAATCGTCAGCAAAGCGCCTGCCGATAGCATTTACCCAATCGAAACTGGGACGGCGTTCCCGGAGGTCGTCGGGCAAAAACCTCTTTGGGTCCAAAATAATCGGCGATATAAGTATCGCTACCAATCCCACCGGCACGTTGATCAGAAACACCCAGCGCCAACCCAAGCCGCTGACCAGAAAGCCTCCCAGGGCCGGGCCGATGACCGCACCCGTTCCCACCACGCAGCTATGTGAGCCCAAGGTTTTGCCCCGTTCCCTGCCGGGAAACACCCAGGTGATCATGGCCGCGCTGTTTGCCTGGATCATGGCTGACCCAGCGCCCTGAAGGACCTTGGCCAGGATCAAGATTTGAAGGTCGTTGGCTACACCGGCCAACCCAGCAGCCGCAATGAATCCGGCGAATCCGGCGATGTACACCCGCTTTCGGCCTAGGATGTCCGACAAGTGTCCCATGGGCAACAATAGCGCCGAAACCGTCAGCGTCTCCCCCAATACGACCCACTGGACCGAAGGCAGGTCCGCATGGAAATATGAGGCGATGCTGGGCAACGCGATGATGATTATGCCGTTGTTGCTCACCACCGCCATGAATGTGCGGTGGCTAGCACCCACCATGGTAATTTGGGCTGTCGGCAACGGTTTTTAGCTTTGAAAGGGTGAGCATTAAAACAAAACAATAAGCCCAAGGCCCCTACGAGCTGTGGACTCCGGCTGATATGGGCGCAATACAGCAAGCATGACGAGGCATGTAGGCTTGGACGTTAGGTTACCATATTCCCACCAAGACCAACGGGGGTCCGGCCGTGCCGGCTGCCCGCCAGATTATTCTTGAGGATTGCGATCGCGAGCGGCTCGCGATATCGCAACTGAGTTCGATACATGCGTTTTTCGAATTGACAGAGAGCAGCCCCGGTCTTATTATTGAGCCTGAAGATTACCCTGGTTAGATGGGGATAAATGCGGGAAATTCAGGCTCCCATTCGTATCTAGCACTGACGTGAGTAACAACTTTTAGGAGGCTGCTGTATGACCAACAAAGAAGACCTGTCATTGATGGCTCATTTGATGCGCCGCGCCGGTTTTGGCGCCAACCGAGAGGAGTTGGAACGGTTAGAAGATAAAGGCTACGAAGCCGTTGTAGAGGAACTGATCGACCCGCCGGAATCAATGCGGGCCGGCAAGACTGCGATGCTGCTTCGATATCAACCCGGTTGCTTGCTTCCCGGCGGAACGCCAAACCCCGGACAATACAACTGGCTCTACCACATGATCACCACCCAGCGGCCCCTGCATGAAAAAGTAGCCCTATTTTGGCACCATGTTTTCGCTACTGGAAACGCCAAAGTCGACAACTGCGACCAGATGCTGGAGCAGTTGGTGATGTTCCGCAAGTTCGGGATGGGCAGCTACAAGGAACTGATTACCGAGGTGTCTAAGAACCCGGCCATGATCTTCTGGTTGGACAATAACGAGAACCACCGTGACGCGGTGAACGAGAACTGGGGCCGGGAGCTCTTGGAGCTCTTCTCCATGGGCGTCAGCAACTATACAGAGGTAGACGTTCGGGAGGCCTCCCGGGCCTTCACCGGTTGGACGATAATGCCCAAACTGCCTCGCCAGCCCTTTGGCCGCTTCCCCTGGCGGTTCGAGTACTTGGGCGAAGATCACGACGATGGCGAAAAGACCTTCCTGGGCCACACCGGCAACTTGAACGGCGAGGACATCATCGACATCATCGTCAAAGAGCCCGCCACTGCTAGGTTCATCTGCCGCCACCTGTACAACTTCTTCGTGGCTGATGAAGTGCAGGTTCCAGCCTGGACCATCAATGATGCCCGGGACGAGGAAGCCCTGGAACAAATGATCACGGTTTTTGAAGAGTCTGGCTACGAGATAAAAGCGGTGCTGCGCGCCATGTTCAACTCCGACTTCTTCAAGAATGCCCGCTACTCCAAGGTAAAGAGCCCGGCGGAAGTAGTGGCCGGCACCCTAAAAATGGTTGGCACCTACCAGTCACCCGAGCCCACTCTACCTAGCATTGCCCCCGAGCCTTCTTATATGGGGCAGGCCCTTCTCGACCCGCCCAGCGTTGAAGGTTGGTATACGGGACAGGAATGGATCAACAGCGGCTCGCTGTTGGCTCGAATCAACTTCGTGGCCGACCGGGTAGCGAATACCGGCCTGCCCGGAATCAAGACCATCATCAGCCAGATGAAGGCTGATGGCGTGAACACACCCGAGGAATTGATCGACGCCTCTCTGGATCACATGGGCTTCCTGGTAGTAGGAGACGAGACGCGCCAGCAACTTCTCGACCACGCCCAGGGCAGCGGCAACATGGATTGGAGCAAGGAAGACGCCGCGGGGACCCGCGTCGGTGAGATGCTGGCCCTGGTGGGCGCCACCACGGAGTACCAGTTCGGCTAAACCGAGCCATCAGCACTCAGCCGTCAGCGCTCAGCTTTTTTGGGTGGGGACGGGCCTGAATGCTGATAGCTGAATGCTGAGAGCTAAAAGCTAAATAGGAGATCAATATGACCTCAACTAAGAAAGACCCAGTCATCGTGGTGTTGCAACTCACCGGTGGCAACGACTACTTCAACACCGTCATCCCCTACAACGACCCGTTGTACGTGGACAACCGCCCGGCGGTGGGCTACAACCTGGAAGACATCATCAAAGTCGACGCCGAGTTGGGCTTCGCGCCCACTATGGGTCCCATAAAAGAGCTCTACGACCAGGGTAAGGTCGCGGTGATCCACGGCGCGGGATACACCAACTCGCCCAGGTCCCACTTTCGCTCC
>DAOUHE010000115.1:0-2727 GCA_034428715.1 Dehalococcoidia bacterium
CCAGCCGCACCGCGTATTTGTCCCTGACCATCATTGCCACCCCCGCCATCAACACTTCCCACCAGGCAGGATAGCTCAATTGGCCCCTTTCTTAAACAAATCCCAAAACCAAGTTGACTGAGTACTAGCTTTGCCGGTCGGCTGCGCGGGCTTTCACTCTTCTGGGGCTTTCACTCTTCGGGGGCTACGCCGGTTCTCAGGGGTTGGGACGTTCCGGGCCCCTGGGCCCGGCGGCCGCCCGGGCGCTCTGTTCCATCATGCTTAGGATCGTCATGCAATGGTAGCGGCACCGGTTCAGCAGCAGCCATCCCCGCCGGGAGTTCTCCGAGATGGGCCGGCCTTCGATCTCATCCCGGGCCCTTTCCAATGCCTGTATCAGGCCGTTGTAGTGTTCCTGATTCCGGTTGATGCTGTTGGGCTCTCCCTGCGGGTTTCTCTTGATGCTGTTTATCCCGGCCGTGGCCGGTACGTCCAGGAAGTCCAGTTCTGGCTGGTTCTCCAGCATGATCTCCCGGAGCCTCGCTGCGCTGTGGCATAGGGCGGCGGCCTCGAACCGGATCATCTGTCCGGGGGTGTATTCCGTTCTGGTCTTCAACATGGGGTCTCTCCTCCCTTTTGGCCCGGCTTTCCGGGCGCTCTTGAATTCTGTCACGGTCCGGCGTTCCGGCGTTTTTTCTTAACCGTCAAAGCTTTGGCTGTGTTCATCCTGTTATTCTCTTTCCAGTCGCATTGGAGTTTGCTTATGGCTCTTCGTCCGGTTGCTCTGTTCCTGGTCATTCTGACGGCGTTTTCCCTCTCTCTGGGGTGTAGTATTTTGCCGGGCTTCGGCGGCGATTTCGAGGCCCCCGAGCTTGGCATGATAGAGTTCGATGATGATGATGAGGGGGAACTTTTCTTGGAGCCCGAGGAGATTATCGCCCAGGCCCTGTCTATCGACCCCGAGGTGCTGATCGAAATCCGCTTTCTGCACTATTTCCAGGTCCGGCTTGAGCGTCTTCGCCAGGTCATCCGGGACCTGAACTCTGCCGTGGAGCACTCGGGCCCGGCGGATGTTGACTTGGACTGGGTCGTTGAGGTTCATGAGGTTACCCGGGGGTCGGACGATTTCTTCCGGGTTCTCACCTCCCTGGAGGTGCCTGAGTCCCAACGGGATCAGTATCAGTATCTCCATATCGGGATGCTCGAGACCATCCAGGTCGCTGGCTACGGCGCGGACCGGCTCCTGGCTGCCTCGGTGGTGGTCGGACCCTCGGGCCGTTCGATGTTGAACATGAATATCGAGGAGACTGACCGGTTCGAGACGCTGCTGCGGGAGGCTAAGTTCTTCCTTTCGAACGCGGATAGCCGGGTCGACCGGGAAGTCGAGGAGGTCTCTCGGGCCGTCGGGGGGTTGGGCCTGAGATGATTTTTTCTCCTGCTCGAAGAATCTGCTTGAACGAATTTTGCGTGGGGGGTCGAGAATCATGTCTTCCGGTTTGGTGGCGCGTGTTACCCGGCTTGACCGGCGTATCGGTCTGGCCGTCGTGGGCCTGGTTTTAGCTTTGCTCATCGGCATGCCGTTCTATTTGATGACCGGGGGCGGTGAGAACGGAGATGGGAACGGGAACGCCGCCGGTGACGCGTCTTTCGTCCCCGTGGAGGGCGCTCCGTTGGTTCCCGGCGAACTGCCGCCGCTGCTCTCCCAAGAGGAGATGGTCGCCCTTAGCGTTGCGGCCACCATCGAGGCGATACCGACGGAGACGCCGGCGCCGTCGCCAACTCCCGATGTGGCGGCTACCCTCCAGGCGCAACTGGCCTTTAACCGGGAGTTGGCTCCGCCGGTGATCGCGCTCAACCCGTTGGCCTCAGAGGAGGGCCGGAATCCCTATCTCACTTCGGTGGAGTTGGAATTCTTCCGTGAGCTGGGTCCCCGTCTTTGGGTTTATACCCAGGTTTGGTTTCATGTGCGGCGGGTCATCGCGGTGGAGGTCTCTGAGTGGGATTCCAGTGTCTTTGGGCAGGATTTGGAGTGGGCCCAGATGCTTCTTGCCTCGGCGCCGGACCGGGCTGGTTATTCCGGCATGAGCGAAGTGGACTCCGTGGTTCGGTCCTATGCTGACAGCATCGAAGCTGGAATGAGTGGGGTGTCGCAGGCGGTTATCCGTCTTGCTGAGGCCAGGTCGATCCTGGAAGGAGAGGAGGTGGGTCCCTTGGAGCGGAGCAAGCTGATCCGGCTGAGCCGGGAGGTGGAATACCTGCTGGATAAGTTTGACGCTGCCATGTCTGCCTACGGCTGCTCCGTCTGCGGGGAGCTCTTCCGCTGGGTGGGGAGGGAGTGATTCCCCCTAGAAGTCTGGCCGGAAAGTGCACTGACCCGGTTTCGCGCTACGTCAACCAGACGCATTACAGGTTTAACTGGCATAATAATCTATGTAAGACGTTTCAATAATCTACTATTACGTCTATTATCGTGGTTAAGAAAACGATATCGTTGGGAGAATCGGGGTTTACGGCCGGATTTCTAGACCATTGCTGGCCGGCCTGATAGCCGGGTTCGTCTTCGGGGTGGTGCTGACCTGGCAAGGGGCTGGCGCCGCCGGACTCGTTTTGATGTTCACTCTAATCGGTTGGCTGGTCGGCGCCGCTGCGTGGCTGGTATGGCGCGTATCCACCGGCCAGATTGACGTCGAAGAATTTAGAAGACTCGCCAGCACCATTTTCTTGAACAGGCCGCGACGATAACCCCGC
>DAOUHE010000116.1:0-14358 GCA_034428715.1 Dehalococcoidia bacterium
TCGAGCAGGTGGCGGGAGCGCTGGAACGCATCGTGTCACTGGAACAAGAAGTGGAATGGTTGGGTAGCGGTTACGGCGGGGGAGCGGTCGCCGAAGGACCCGTATGGTGGAAGGAAGGCGGATACCTCCTCTTTAGCGATATCGGCAACAGTCAAAGGCTAAAGTGGGCACCTGGGGCGGGGGTATCCGTCTTCTATGAGCCCACCAACAATGCTAATGGACTCACACGAGACCTCCAAGGACGGCTGACAGCCTGCGAACATGGTACGCGTCGTGTGACACGCCTGGAACCCGACGGTAGTATTACCGTAGTGGCAAACAGCTATCAGGGTAGGCGGTTGAACCGGCCAAATGACGTGGTGGTAAAGTCCGATGGGAGCATATACTTCACCGACCCCGGTGCGCCGGACCCAGACTTGGACCTGGATTTCGCCGGGGTTTATCGCGTATCTCCAGACTTGGGTACCCTGACCTTGCTAGTTAAGGATTTCGTCACACCCAACGGTTTAGCCTTTTCCCCGGATGAGAGCATCCTCTTCATAAATGACTCCCGCCGGGGGCACATAAGAGCCTTCGACACGCAACCAAATGGCACGCTCGCGCTAGCCACTGACCGTGTGTTTGCCGATTTAACGGGGGAACGGCCTGGAATCCCCGACGGCATGAAGGTGGACGTGGAAGGCAATGTGTACTGCGGAGGGTCTGGCGGTATATGGGTCATGGATTCCTCGGGCAATCATTTAGGGACCATTGTGCATGGGGCACCGGCCACAACCAACATGGCTTGGGGCGGTGAAGATTGGAAGACCTTGTATTTCACAACCCGTGACAGCCTGGGTAGAATCCAGCTAAAGATTCCCGGTATCCCCGTACCACCCGGGTGATAGAGCCCGGAATCTTTAATGGCCTCCGGCGGCGAAACGTGCTAAGCTTTTCGCGCTAGCCATGGGAAACTCACGCCAATGCGGCGAGGAGGTGTGTCTTGCCCGTCCAGAGATTTGCGCCCATGACCAAGGAGTACGCGACCTTCGACTGCGATGCCCACATTACCGAGCCACCCTTGATTTGGGAGCGAGCTGAAGAACACCTGACGAAGGATGAATTGGAGGCCCTCAAGGCCACCATCTGGTTCGAACCCGAGACCCAGCAGTTGATCGTCAATGGCAAAACCAACGCGGGCGCCGGCACCCAAAATATCGGAGGGGTTGCCGGCGCGATTCGTGTAACTACCGTTGCCGGGCCCGGCTTCAAGCACAACATCCAACGGGCCCTTCACGTGCGCAACCTGCGCCCCGAGACCGCCCTCACCAAAGAGCAGTCGGCCTACCTGGACCATCGCGGCTCCTATGAGCCCAAGCCCCGTCTGCGCGATATGGACGACCAGGGTATTGACCAGGTGATGATCATCCCCACCAACATCGATACCTATCCCTGGCTGCAGAACGCCATGGGCGCCCGCGCGTGGTGCAAGGTTTATAACGACTGGGCCTACGAGTACACTCAGGAGGACCCTGAGCGGCTCTACTTCGCCGCCTTGCTCCCCGTCCAGGATCCCAAGTTCGCCGTGGAGGAGCTCTACCGCGTGGCGGCCATGGGCTGTCGCGTTGGCCTCATCCGCCCCATGGATGCCATGGGCAACTACCCGGTTCAGCCCAAGTACGAACCCTTGTGGAGCGCCATGGAGGAGACTGGGGTGGTGTACGGCATGCACCCCTTCCCCGCCTCGGGCCTGGCTAAGCCGCCCGGGTACACCGAGCAGTATTCTGCCGCCGAGATGATAGCCCGGGCCAACCGCACGTCGGGCCTTCCTCACACCTTCTTGGGCAATATGCAAGCCTTTATGGCCGAAGCCTCGATTTGGGTCACCATGGTGCTGATGTCGGGTTTCTTTGAGAGGCACCCCAAGCTCAAGGCTGCCGTCTTTGAATCCGACTCCACCTGGTTGAGTTTCGTATTGGACGAGTGCGACAAGGCCTACAGGCTCCACCGTAACGACCGCCGAATGGCGCCCCTGAGCCGTTTGCCCAGTGAGACCTTCTTCCAACACTGCTTCACCGGGTTTGAGGGTGACGAAGCCTTCCCCGCCCGCCTTCCCGAGTTCTACGAGGATATCGCTGTCTGGGCGTCGGACGTCTACCACCACGACGGTGATGACGTCTGGAGGGCCATCGAGACGATGCAGAAGGCGGAAGCACCCGTCTCGGTCCAGGCCAAGATGCTGGGTGCGAACGCCCGCCGCCTGTACAACATCGAGCCTCCGAGTAAGATCATCCGAGAGCGGGTAACGGAGATAGAGCGCCCCGACTGGTGGCCCACGGACGAGGAGATTCAGGAAGCCCTGAAGCCGGAGTCCGCCATCGTGCGTTAGACGGAGGAGAGAAGAAAGAACCACGGCATCGAGCCTCCTGACAAGAAGGGGGCTCTGCACGAGTTCAAGGCCGCCACGGATATGGCGGCTACCGCTGCAACGGAGGAGAGGCAATGACGACGAGGAAGCGCTTCGCAGTCTTTGACGGGGACTCCCACGTCGTGGAGCCCCCGGAGCTGTGGGAGAAATACCTTGACCCTGAATACCGGGTTCTGGGCAAGTCTGCTCTGTGGCGGGAAGATGGTAAGTTTGGCTCCTACCTCAAGGTCAACGGCGAGATGTTCCGGGACACCGGTAACCCTAACATACCCCGGCATGCCATCTGGCGGCCCGGGATGACATGGGACGACGTGGGCGAACTGGACCCGGATACCCGTCATGACATGACCGAAGGCGCCTGGGACCCCCAGGCAAGGTTACGCGACATGGACGCCATGGGGGTGGACCAGGCCCTGCTCTACCCAACCTGGTTTGCCGAGGGCTTCCCTCTGGTGAAAGACCCCGACGTAGCTTATGCGCTGGCCCGGGCCTACAACAGTTGGATCGCCGATTTCTGCGCGGCGGCGCCCGACCGCCTCTTTGCCGCGGCCATGATCCCGCTCCAGAACATGGAGTTCGCCCTGGAAGAGCTGGGGCGTACCTCTCAGATTCCTTGCTTCCGGGCGGCTTTCATCCGGCCCTTGTGGGTGGAGGGGCGCTACATGAACCATCCTTACTACGATCCCCTCTGGGCGGAGTTGGCCCACCTGGATGTGACGGCCGCCGTACATCCGGCGCCGGGCCTGTATAACCCGGAGTGGACCTCCCACGGCCCGTTTATAGAGAAGATGAAGGACAGGCTCAATCAAAGCGCTGCCGTTGGAGCCGGTGGCGGGGGAGCATTTGCCGGAGGAGGCGCCGGACCGGGCCTGGTCACCGGGCCGCCCATTGGACATCATCTCTCGCCGATTCTAGCTTACTGGCTGGACAACTACATGTTCGTCGGGGTAATGCTCGCCTTTGCCCTATTGTCGCGGTATCCGGCCATCAAGCTGGTGGTGGCCCACGGCAAGGCCACGTGGATGGAAGAGGTCTTGGAGAAGATGGAGGCCTCCACCAAGGTCATCGCCCTCCAGCACTATTATCCCGTCCGGACGGATCCCGAAGAGTTGTGGGAGGATAGCCACGCGATGTTGGGCTTTGACGCCGATGAGCGGGGGGTCCAGCAACTGCCTGATCGCTATAGCGAAAAGGTCGTCTGGGGCTCCCGCTATCCCCACCACGACACGACAAGCGCTTGGGATGCCATCCAGACCCTCACCAGAGCAGACGTAGGTGAAGCCACCATCGCTCGCATGCTGGGAGGTAACGCCGCCCAGCAATACGGCATAGAACTGGGACAGAAGGTGGGTGCCTAATACATTGGCCGAGCTTCGGTCTAAATAGGGCGTCTTACCTCCACGGACCATAATGTGCAGCCCTTCCTCAATTACAACTAGCCGCAAGAACATTTCGATCGCAAACGGCTGCCGGATGGGGTCGGCATGGTTATGAAGCTTGATGAGCATAAGGCCTTTAGGGCTATCATCGAGGAGCAAATTGAGCCTATCGACATTCACCTGGAGTCAGACGACGTCCTATACGATTGGCTGATGCGCGGAGTCTCTACGGCGCAGCATATCCCCGAGACTTTCAAGATGAGACCGGCATCGGACCCAATGGCGGTTGTTGACCAATACGCGAAAGCCCATGGTCTGGAGGGCCTGCGGGTTGTGGACGCCTCCATCATGCCCGACTGTATCCGGGCGGACACCAATGTCAACACGATGATGAATGGGGAGCGCATCGCCGACTTCATGCAGCAGGGCAAGTAAAGATCTGGGCTAGTACCTCATCCAGTTAAAACTGACGGATAGAGACGCTGAAGCTTTGGGGCGGTGCCCGCCGACCTCAAGCAGCCTCCGATAGAATACTTGCAGATGGACCGCGTCTTCTTTGGTATCGACTTCGCCGCCGGGTCGCGAATTACCAAAGCAACGGTGGACCTGATGGGAGATCACGTGCTCATGTATCAGTCCGATTCCCATCACCGCGAGACCCAGTTCCCCGACAACGTGGACACGGTTATCGGCTGGCGGAAGAACTGGGCGAGCCCGCCATGGGAAAACTCATGCGGCAAAACGCAGAACGGTATTTGCGGCTGGCCTGCACTCCGTGGAACGATTAGCAGTGCGCTTCTAATCATGGACATCGCAGGAAAGCCGGAGAATCCCGGAACACCCTGGGACCAAGGGAATACCATCGTACCATAGCGAAGATGTCCCATTTAGGAGGCGCATAATGAGTGGCGCGGATTCGGTGATGTGGGCCTTGGAGCGGAATTGGGACATGGTCGATGCCGCCCTCGAGGGTTTGGACCACGAGACGATGTCCCAGCAGCCGGCGGACCATAGTAACTCCATCGCCTGGATACTTTGGCACATGAACCACGTGGTAGACACCTTCATAAACAGCCGGCTGCAGTCAAAAACTGATCTGTGGATTCGAGATGGCTGGCATGCCAAATTCGGGTTGGATGCAGGCGCCCGGATAATGGGTTACAGCCCAGAAGAGTTGGAATCTTGGAAAGCTCCCTCTCAGGAAGTCCAAAGGGACTATTACGAGGCCGTTAAGTCGGCTGCCAGGGAGTACATTACCTCTCTCACCAATGAGGACCTGGACCGGCGCGTCACTTTCCCCCCCGAGGCCCAGACCCGGGACCACAGCGTGGCCACGGCCCTAGGGCAGTTGGTATGGGACAATGTGGCCCACGGCGGGCAAATCGCCTACCTGCGCGGGTTATACGGAGGAATGGGCTGGCACCGCTAGGCTCATTCGCGGCGCGCAACAAGATATACTCCCAAGGTCAGGTATAGCGGCCCTACCGCCGAATCCAGCGAATAATCGGAGGCAGCCAGGCGGGCGTGGTTGCGTGAACCACTGCAACAAGTGGCGAACAGCTCAAGTTTCGACTCAACACATCCGAGCAAATAGGGAGGAAGAGGGATGGCTTATGACCTGCTGGTGAAGAATCGCCGCCTTATTGACGGTTCCGGTATGCCCGCATTCCAGGGAGACGTAGCAGTGAGAAATGGAAAAATCGTGGAGTTGGGAAAGCTGAGCGGCCCGGCCACCCGGGTCATCAATGCCGACGGCCTGGTTGTCTCCCCCGGCTTCGTGGACAACCACTGCCACTACGACGCCCAGGTCACCTGGGACCCGCTGTGCAGCTTTTCCTGTTTCCACGGTGCCACCACGGTAGTGATAGGAAACTGCTCGCTGGCCTTGGCGCCGGTACGGCCGGGGACACAGGAACGGGTCTCCGAATTCCTGTCCCGTGTGGAAGCGATCCCAATGGAAGTACTTCGCACGGTGGACTTCTCGTGGGAGACCACCGCCCAATACATGGATGCCTTGGAACACCGCGTCGGCGTGAACGTAGGTACTCTGATCGGACACTCCGCCGTCAGATATTACGTAATGGGAGACGAGTGCCAGGGCCGAGAGGCCAGCGAGGACGAGATCGAGGCGATGCAACAGTTGGTCCGAGACGGCATTCAGGCCGGTGCCCTGGGCCTGTCCGTCTCTAAAAACAAGGGCCACTTCGACCCCCAAGGGGTGCTGGTACCCGCCATCTGGGCGACAGAGCAGGAGATTTTCGCTCTGGGCGACGTGTTGCGGGAGATGGGCACCGGGGTCATCCAAAGTGGTGGCGGCAGAGACGCGGAGCTAGAGAGCCGGCTGATGAGCAGGCTTTCAGAAGCCACGGGCCGGCAGGTGGTGTACAACAACCTGGGCCAAACCACCCGCAAGCCCGACGAGTGGAAGAATCTGATGGCAATCGTCGAAGAGACGTCCAGAGCCGGTATTCGGGCCTATCCACTGTGCACTCCCAACAGCACCGAGGAGAACAATGTGGATCTCGAGGCCATGAACCAGATCCTCAACTTCCCCAGCGCCATAGTGGGGCTTTCCGACGGGGGCGCCCACGTGCAGTTCCACGGCGGATATGGCTACAGCACCCGCTTGCTGGGCTACTGGGTAAGGGAGCAAGGGATCATGTCCCTGGAAAAGGCCGTCCGGCGGTTGACCTTCGAATCGGCGTCGACCTTCGGTATTCACGACCGGGGGTTGCTGCGTCCCGGCATGGCCGCGGACATCACTATTTTCGACCCGGAGACGGTACAGCCGCTGCCCGAGGACACGGTGTACGATTTCCCCGCCGGTGGGTGGCGGATCCGCGAGCTGGCCCAAGGAATCAAGAGCACCATAGTCAACGGAGAAGTGCTCATCGAAGACGGCAAGCACACCGGGGCGCTGCCGGGACGGGTCATGCGAAACTCGCTGTACAACTCCAACCTCTAGCTGCCCGCGCCAGCGGCAACGCGAATCACTTCGCGGGTTTTTAAACGGCAACGGGCCTCCGGCGTAAGTTCCGCTTCTATGTCCAATCCGGCTCAGCCCGCCTCCCTTCGCCGCGGCCGCTACCAGGGCAAGCAATTCCTGGGCGCGGGAAGCAAGAAGGGGGTCTACCTGGCAGGCGACAGAGTCCTGGACCGGGATGTAGCCATGGCCGTCATCAAGCCTTTCCTTACCCCGATGATAATCTTGGCGAAGGGACCGGCGGCCTGGATGAAACCTCCCGTTCCCGCATTACGCCAGAAGCCCAGGTAATGGGGTAGCTTGGAGCTACGTGCGCCAGCCACGATTGGTGCAAAGGGAGGCGCCCAGAATCAGATATACTATGCGAAACAACTAGAAGGAGGAACCGATGACTGAGCCGCTAATTAAACCAAAGGATAAGGTAGATGTTTTCTGGTTCTCGGAGCAGCCCTACGGCCACGTAACCGACGGGGACCTAGAGAAATACGATTCTGGCCGTCTCGGCTTCCCCAACACCTATTTCGATCCCGAGAAGGCCCACGTGCTCTACAACGAGTACCACGAACAGTATGCCCTCGCCGATGAGGTGGGCTTCGACGGTATCATGTCCAACGAGCACCACGCCTCTTACTGGTGCATGAAGCCCGCGGTGAACCTGGACGCTGCCGTCATCTGTAAAGTCACCAAGAATGTCAAGATAGCCATACTGGGGAACGTCATCTCTATCAATGACCCCATAAGGATGGCAGAAGAGATAGCTATGCTGGATTGCTATTCTGGCGGCAGGATAATCTCCGGGTTTGTACGTGGGACAGCCGTGGAGAGCCTTCAGGGAGGCATTGACCCCACGGAAAACCGGCAGCGCTTCGAGGAGGCCCACGACCTTATCATCAAGTGCTGGACCGAGCCGGGGCCCTTCCGCTATGAGGGGAAGTATTACCATTACAGGGTGGTGAACCCCTGGGTGTTGCCCATGCAGAAGCCACACCCAGAGGTCTGGTTCCCTGGTCTGGGCAGTCCTGAGAGCGTGGTGTGGGCGGCCAAACACCAGCATCCCTACATGAACCAGGGCGCTGACCTAGACACCACTGCGTGGTTGAAGCAAATTTATATAGACACGGCCGCTGAGGTTGGCTTTAAGGCCGGGCCTGAGCACTTCGGTTACACCATCAAAGCATTTGTGGCGGATACCGATGAGAAGGCCCAGGAGATTGGACGTACCTATTTGTGGACTCAAGACCACCGCGCCAGGGGACCCGCGGAGCACAACGACCCACCGGGATACCAGTCCCGTGAGGCAGTGCAAGTACTGCGGAGTCGGCCGCAGGGGTTTTTTGGGCAGAGTATGAGCTATGAGCAGCTCCAGGATATCAGTAGCATCGTAGTAGGGAGCCCGGACACAGTTACCAGGAAGCTGACTGCGGTTATAGAGCGCTTGAACCCGGGATATCTACACATCTATGGCAATGAGGGGCATATGGCCCATAAGGACGTCATGCGTTCCATCGAGTTGCTGGGCAAAGAGGTCATCCCAGCCTTGCACGAGACCAAGCTGCGGTCCGACGTGTAAGTAACGGCATATGCTTAGTCACTCGGCGGCTACGCTGGCGCCCCACTCGAGTGGAACGGCAAAGGTGACCGAGCCCGGGGATGTCCCTGCTGGACCAATCCCTGCCATCTCCCCTGAGCTAGCCAGGCGTCCGCCCCGAACAGCGTTTATCACCACCAATCGCCCGGCTACGACGGCATTTCGCGAGCAGACACAACTGGAACAGTGCAGAGACCTAGAGGAGGAACGATATGGGGAATCCTCAACAGCAAACGCCGGCCGCCGGCACGCCATTGGCCGGGGAGATCGAGCATTTCGACGCGATTATCATCGGCGCCGGGGTTACCGGGCTGTATCAGTTGTACTGTTTGCGTCAGCTCGGGCTCTCGGTACGGGTCTACGAAGATGGTGGTGGAGTGGGCGGCACCTGGTATTGGAATCGCTATCCGGGATGCCGTTTCGACTCCGAGAGTTACACCTACGGATATTCGTTCTCCGAGGAACTCCTGCAGGAATGGGACTGGAAAGAGCATTATTCCGGCCAGCCCGAGAACGAGCGCTACCTCAATTATGTAGCGGACAAGTTTGACCTGCGCCGGGACATCCAGTTCAATGCGCGCGTCTCCTCGGCGGTCTACAACGAGCCCGAGAATCACTGGCAGGTCCAAACGGAAGATGGCCGACTGGCGAGGACGCAATTTTTATTCACGGCGGCTGGTATTCTGTCCGCGCGTTACATACCCGACTTTGCGGGGATCGAGAGCTTCAAGGGCGACTGGTGTCACACCGGTAGATGGCCCAAGGAAGGCATGAATTTAGCTGGCAAGCGTGTGGGCGTCATCGGCACAGGGGCCACCGGCGTCCAGCTTATACCGGAAATCGCCAAGGAAGTCGCCCACCTGACCGTCTTCCAGCGCACGGCAAATTACTGTGTGCCGCTCCGGAATGGCCCGATCGACCCCGATTGGCAGCGCGAGATCAAGGCAAGCTACCCGGAAATCTTCAAGAAGTGTAGCGAAACCCCAACCTCGTTTATTCACGAATTCGACCCCCGGTCGGCCCTGGAAGTCTCACCGGAAGAGCGGCTGGCGCAGTACGAGAGGTTGTGGGCGGAGCCCGGTTTCAAGAAATGGCTGTCCAATTTCCAGGACATCATGAGCCCTGGGGAGGCCAACGAGGATTACGCCGAATTCGTCCGTAATAAGATCCGCGAGCGCGTCAAGGACCCGGTTGTGGCGGAAATGCTGGTGCCAAAGGACCATCCCTTTGGCTCCAAGCGCCTCCCATGCGAGACCGGGTATTATGATGTGTACAATCGGGACAATGTCTTACTGGTTGACGTGCGCAAGGCCCCCATTGAGCGCATCACCCCGAAAGGCGTCAAGACTAGTGATGCCGAATACGAACTGGACGTCATCATCTTTGCCACGGGGTATGACGCCATCACTGGGTCGTTGACCAGGATAGATATCCACGGCGAAGGTGGGCAAACGATCAAGGATAAATTTGCCGAGGGCCCGCGCACCTATATGGGCATCCAGAGCGCTGGCTTCCCGAATTTCTTCACCATCAATCAAGCCGGGTCCGGCAACTACACCAGAGGCGCCGAGTCGATTGTGGAATGGGTGAGCGAGTGCATAGGCTATATGCGCGAACATCAGTTTACGCGTATTTCGGCCACCCCGCAGGCGGAAGAGGCCTGGGTGGAGTACGTTGCCAAGGGGACCGCCGGTACGCTCCGGACCAAGGCCAACTCCTGGTTTGTGGGAGCGAACATCCCCGGAAAAGCACGCGTCGTTCTCACCAGTAGCCCGGACAGCGCTCCAGTGTATCGGGCCAAGCGTCTGGAGGTCGCGGCCAATGGCTATGAAGGGTTTCTGTTTCAATAGCGGTTTCAGTCACTCAATCGTAGGTAGCCTTTCCCGGATTTGGCCACCCCTTCTGTTCGATCCCGTCCAGACTGATCTAGATTAAATGTTGGCGGGCCTTGGACTACGGTTGTTTGCGACCCTAAACCAGCACCGGTGTATTGGTCTTCTGGTATACCTGAATTCGCCCGCTGGTATTCTCAAGCACGGCGATGCGGTTCTGATCGTCCAGCTTCACCGCGCAGGGGGCGGAAAGTCTTTGCTCGAAAGCACCTTGGTCCCAGCTAAAGGCTAGGGAACGCTGCTGGATCATGTCCGGGTTGGCCAGCAGTTTGTCCTTGCCCCACTGGGATAGCTGGTGCTCCCCGTAGAGGGCGGTGATGAACCGGCCGTCCCGGTTCAATATCTGGACGCGGTCATTTAGCCAATCGAGCACATAGATGAGGCCGTCCTTATCCACCGCTACACTGTTGGGGCGGTTGAACTCGCCGATCCCCGTTCCCGACGACCCGAAGCTGGCCTGCCATTGGCCATCGTGGGTGAATACCTGGATCCGGTCATTGCGCCAGTCGGCCACCAACACCAGTCCGTCCTTATCCAGGGTAATGCCCCAGGGCATGTTCAACTGGCCGGGCTCGCTGCCGAAGGAGCCGAACGTGCCGAGGTACTTTCCATCCAGGGTGAACCTCTGCACCCGGTGGTTCCGGCTGTCGGTGAGGTACAGGGTGCCTTCCCCATCGATCGCCAAGCCCGCGGGCTTATCCAATTCTCCGTTGGCAGAACCGGCCTTGCCCCATTTGCGGATAAAATCGCCATCCCTGGTGTAGACCGAAATCCGGTTCAGAAACTCATCAGCGACATAGACATTCCCCTCGCTATCCAGGGCGATGGCCGTAGGCCAGATGAACTCGCCATCGCCCTCGCCGTAGGCGCCGAATTCGCTAATGAATTGCTCGTCAAGCGTGACCACGGTTACACGAACGCCATCGGGCCGATCTTCGCGGGAACGGTTCAACACATACACTACACCATCGGCGCCCAAGGCCATGTCCACCGCGTTGCGGAACCCTGTGCCGCCGAACTCGTTACGGCCCAAGGAGTGGCTATATTGGAAACTCCAGTCTTTGAGCCCAAAGAAATGGGTGCTCATCGCTCTTACCTCGTCATTACTTGGTTAGCCGGGCCGCTCCGAGGTTCGCCTCGCGTCACCGGAGCGGCCCATATTGGTTTATATCACCTAGGGCCGGGCGGCAGTGCCACCGCCTCAAGGGACAGCCTAGGTGTTCTATCAGCCTTTCCTGGATCGGCTTACAGGAACGGGATTTTCTCGAAGTTGCCGCCAATCACGGGGACCGGGTCCTGACCGAACCAGTCTTCCACGATGGTGGCATAGACCTGCCGGAAGTCCATGGTGGGCGCCAGGTTGCCGCCTTCAATATGGTCCCTGCGCTCCATGGATGGGTATACACCGTAAATGCCGCCCTTAACCTTATTGCCAACGGCGAAGGCCACACTGGCTGCGCCGTGGTCGGTGCCAGAGCCGTTGTCGAAGATACGACGGCCGAACTCGGAGAACAGGAACAGCAGGGTGTTCTCGGCCTTGCCGTGGTCTCTCAGGTCGGCGAAGAAAGTCTCCACGTTATTGGACACGTCGCTCCACAAAGCGGCGTGGGCCGTGGCCTCGGCGGCGTGGGTGTCGAAGCCGTTGTATGGGGAGGTGGTGAAAAGTACCCGGGTGCCGAAGTCGGCCAGGTGGGTCTGGGCGATGTTCTTCATGTACCGGCCCACTTCGGTGTTGGAGTATTCCACATCGGAAGTATACATATGCGGCGCGGTGGCGAGGATGTCGGCCCCCTTCAGAGCGTCAATGCCGGTGCTGCGGATGTAGTCCATTGCGTAGCCAGTGCCGATGGCTGGGCCATACATCTTGGCGAAGACATCCAGGGCGTCGTTTCGCTCCTCACCCTGAATGCCGGACAGCAGACCGTAGGTCTCCAGGTTGCCCACCGAAGCCACGGGCACGCCCTCCTTGGCCAAGGCCCGGGGCAGGCCGCGTCCGAAGTTGACGCCGGTTAGCACGTTTTCCTTGGTGGGGTCCAGGTCCGCGAGAACTTTACCCAACCAGCCCTCGGTGCCCACCTTGTCCGGCTCGCAGGTGTGCCAGATGTCCATAGAGCGGAAGTGGGAGTAGCTGGGGTTGGGATAACCGATGCCGAGGAAGACGGCCAGCTTGCCCTCGTCCCAAAACTTCTTCAACGGACCCATACTGGGGTTCAGGCCTACTTCATCATTCAGCTTGAGAACCTGGTCTTCAGGGACGGCAAGAGAAGGTCGAAAGTCCCTATACAGCGGGTTGGCGTAAGGGATCACCGTGTGGATGCCGTCATTGCCGCCCGATAGGGACAGAACTGCCAGCACCGGATCTTTGTTAGTAGAAACCATGCTATATCCTCCGCTAGAAAATTCTGCGCGCGATTTTAGCCGAACTGGAACTCTGAAGTCGAGGCGATCATCTGGAACATCTCACCGGCTCGGCGGGTGAACTCGGCCCGATCTGCTTCGGTGCCGTGGCGCAGATCACCACCTCGCTGGGCATGGGCGACCAACGCCTGCCGGGTGTCATCGGTGAGGTTCAGCGTGCCGACCAGGTCGATACTCCCCTCAACGAACTGCGCGGGGGAGAGGCTCTCGCCCCGGGCCATGAGGTGATTGACCAGGGTCTGTACGCCTGGAAGGTCAGTCTGGCCCAGGAACTCGGAAGCGAAGTTAATGCGCTCCACCAGGGTGCCGCTATCAATCCATTCGTGGCCGGTATGCCAGCCTTCCACCGTGGGCGGGTCCATCAGGTTCATGCCCATGTACGTGCATTCCTGGGCTAGCTCCCAGAGCCCTGGCTTGATTTCCCGGTGATCGCCTACCAGGCGCAAGGTGCCGGCCACCATTTCCGCCGGGTTCTTGACCTTCGCGAAGCGGACGTCTTCCGACTTGAAGAAGTCGGACGTGAGCAAGGCCCGCAGCATGGCCTTGATGTTGTAGCCGGAGTCGAAGTAAGCCTTCTCCAAGACCCTGATGGCTTCCATATCCCGTGGCGGGGTCTGGCGCCAGGCCGGGACCGGCGGCTCGTCAGCGACGAAGAAATCGTACATGTGCCGGGCGATGAACCGGGCGGCGGCGGGCTGCTTGCAGATGATGTCGATGATGTCCTCACCGTTCCAGCGGCCAGTCTCGCCCAGGAAGGTCTTCACGCTATCGTCGTGGTCGGCCGGGTCGAAGCGGAACTGCCACTGGCTGCGGCCGTAGGGGAATGGCGGGTAGGCCGGGGCGATGTTCCAGCCGGTGAAAGCCAGGGCGCAGGCTTTGACGTCATCCTCACTATAGTTGAACTGTTCGTCCATGCCCACGCCCAGTGAGAACAACTCCAGGAGCTCCCGCCCGTAGTTCTCGTTGACTGCGGTCTTATGGCTTTCGGAGTTGTCCAGGTAGTAGACCATGCCCGGTGTCCTGGAGAGATCGAGGAGCAGGTCTCGGAAGCTGCCCGTGCCCTTCTCCCGGAACATATTGATCATTCTGTGCATCTCATAGCCGCTGTCTATCTTGGTGTTGCCGCCACAGAGAATGGTGTGCCAAAAGAGAGCCACCTTCTCTTGGAGCTGGCGGGGGTCATTGATCATCCGGTGGACCCACTGCTGGTCCCTGGCTTGGTTAGACTCACGAAAACTTTGGTTATATCGGAGCATCAAGTCTTCTTCAACACCGGGCTGTGTCTCGGGATTGAGTAGCTCTTCCACCGTCGCCTCATAGCCCTTGGCTACATAAGCCTCCAAGTCGTCACGGCTCGCCCCGAAACCGGCGCGGCGCAACAGGTGGGCCATTAGAGCAATATCTTGGTCAGCCATTTTGTTCCTCCTTAGCCATACTTGTGCTGATGTTAACCAAGTGGCGTCTTGACCGGTATTTACCAGATTAAATTGAATTTCCTGAACATGGAACATCCAGGATACCGTGAACTATAAAACGGTTTCCTGAGCGCGTCAACTGCCCTCCTGGCAGGGTTTACCCTATGAGGCCTGAAAGGACGATACTTGGCCCCTTGGCTGCACTTGGTACCCTGCAGACCCGTATCAGTTTGTCACGGCTCCTGGCGCACGTCAGACAGTCTTATTGTGAAATAC
>DAOUHE010000117.1:0-31609 GCA_034428715.1 Dehalococcoidia bacterium
ATATGAAAACGGGGAATTTGAGCGAATCAGGCCGCATTTGATGCCCTTGGAATGCGGGATTATATTTGACGGTATCCCAGAAGGAGCTATATCCAGGAAAGTTGGTTTGATCTGGGGAATCCCGGGTAACAGTTGCAGGTGCTCCTTCCACTGGTCAGCGGGGGCATTTAGTTGCTGGGACACCAGATTGTAAATGGCCGGGCGCCCGCCGTCAACCACACGCCCGTTCTTTATTAGTAGATCGTACGCCATCGGCTTTCCTCCCTTTCGCTCCCGTCAGCCGGAGCTCATCTGGATCAGGGTTTCCCATTTAGACGCGCCTCGGGCTTCAAGCGGAGCCGAAACAGGACGAAAGCAGTATACGACGGCGTATGCGTGCCCGGCAACCCCTTCTAGTCTAGGTAAACGCTACGATAACAGCAGTCAATTACCCCAATATTGTCATTTATCAGCATACCAGTTGATCCGGAACCTGCTCAGCCCTGTCTGGTGCAACACTACCACTCACGGAGTCTCCACCTCCCCACTCATGGGAACCATTCCTCCCTCAGCCAGACCTCATTCCGCACAACCAACGGGACATTGATCCAGGGCTTGACGCCAGATGTTCTGCGAGGCAGGGTGACCAGCCTGCAATCCTACAATTCGGGGTTTGTCGTGCTCACCAGCTTGCTCATCGGCTGGCTGGTAAACCTGACCAGCGTGACTTTCGGCTTAATGGCCGTGGGCGGTATTGGACTGGGACTATCGGTCCTGGCCCTGGCCACACTGAAACGGGTTCGCCCTTTACTGTAAACTTTTCCTTGTAAGGATCTCTGCTTGCTTCGATCCATCGCCAACAGCCGTCAATCAATCGCCAACAGCCCGCGGTACCGATGGTGGGTATTTTGGGCCATCGCCGCCGGCAGCTTTTTGTCCGTGGTGGACCATGGAAGCGTCATGGTCGCTTTGCCCGAGATAGAAAGTCATTTCGGCGCTGACCTGCCCACGGTCCAGTGGGTGGTCATCGGGTACGCCCTGGCCATCAGTGTACTGCTGCTGCCCATGGGCCGGTTGGGCGACATGGCCGGCCGCCGGCGCATCTACATCTTGGGCTTCTGCATATTCGTCTTGGCCGCCGCATTGGCGGGCTGTTCCCGGTGGATCAACCTTCCTACCCTTATTACCGCCAAAGCCATTCAGGGCATAGGGTCGGCCATGATCCAAGGTAACGGGATGGCAACTATAATAGGCGTGTTTCCGGGTAACCAGAGGGGCAAAGCCTTGGGCTACCACCTGACCGTGGTAGGAGCCGGGGCCATCGCCGGTCCCGCTTTGGGTGGCTTGCTGGTCAGCATTTGGGGTTGGCAGTCGGTCTTTTTCATCAACGTGCCGGTGGGAATCATCACCATCGCCATCTCCGCCCTGGTGCTGCGGGACCAGGCCACACCGGCGGCTGCCGGTCCGGGTCAGGGCCAAACCTTTGATTGGCAGGGAGCTTTGCTTTCCGGAGCGACCTTGTTGGCCGCCCTGCTGACGGTGGGAAACGGCGCCCAGACCGGCTGGACGTCCCCGCCTATTTTGACCGGCGCTTGTGTGGCTGTCCTTTTATTTTCCACCTTCATCTGGTGGGAACTACGGACTCCATACCCCATGCTAGACCTGCGGCTGTTCCGCCGAAAACTCTTCGCCCTGGGAGTGGCGGCGGGTTGGATATCGTTTTTGGGCAGCTCCGCATCCCGGTTTTTGATGCCTTTCTACCTGCAAAGGGTGTTGGAGTTCAGCCCTGGATATGTGGGTCTTTTGATGATTCCTCCCGCATTGGGTCTAGTGATAGTTGGTCCATTCAGCGGAGTTCTTTCGGACAAGTTCGGCTGGCGGGCGCTAACCGTGGGCGGAATGGCTCTATCCACCGCGGCCTGGTTCGTCATGGCTGCCTTGTTGAATCAAAGTGCGCCGGTGGCATGGATCATCTTGATGATGGTTTTTCAGGGCGCCGGCACTGGTTTGTTCAATTCGCCGAACAACAGCTCTATCCTCAGCGCAGTGGAGCGTTCCAGCTATGGTGTCGTGGCGTCATTGACCCAACTGATCAGGAACTCGGCCAACGTCACCAGCGTTGCCGTGGCAACCACTATCGTGGTGATGGTCATGGGAAGCCGGGGAATCGAACCCAGCCTGGACGCCGTCAATCCTCGGGTGGCCGATGCCTTCGTCGCCGGGCTGCGCTGGGCGTTCATATTCATGGGAAGCGCCCTGGCCATGGCTGGGATCCTTTGCGTATTGAGAGGCGAGCGCGCAAAGTCTACGCCGCCCACGACCGTGCCGGAACCGGTAATTCGAACATCCAACGAGTGATTTAACGAATAACCTATCCGGTCAAACAGGCTTGACACCGATTGCTCTAGCTGTCAGACTACTTGACATTCGCGACCGTGGGGATTCGTCAGCTTTTGATTGCTGGCGCTCCCTAAGACTCTGGTTAGACTACAGGAGGAATCAATGGCTGATGCGAAAGTGGAAGTTCGACTCAACGGTCCCCTGCGAGTATACGGGGAGATCGAGATAGTCGACGTCGACGGTAAGAACTACACCGTGCCCGAAGGGCAATGGGTTTCGTTCTGCCGTTGCGGACAATCAAACAACAAGCCTTTCTGCGACACTGCCCACCGGGACTGTGGGTTCGAGGCCGAATCTAAGGCCCACTAGGGCCTAGATATGGGACCCGCTTGGTCCGGGTTCCACATTCGTTAGACACAAGCCCAGGGCATCGTTATCCGAAAAGAGACAGGGGCGAGAGATTCCTCGCCCCTGTCTCTTTTCGTGCCGGCCCATTGCTTGAGAATCACCCATGGCCCCCGCCGGGGGCGTTTATCATTTGGGCTGGTGCAGGTTCTTGACGGACCTCACCGATTCCAACCTCTGACGCACCAGGCGGTCGGCCGCTTTTGACGTGGGAATCTCTTCGTCCTGGGAAATTTGGATCACCCGGCCCATGATCTCATAGATCCGTTCGGTCTTTTCCCTGGCCCGTCCCGAATCGTATGCCGATCCGATCTCTGCTGAGACGTTGATGATGCCACCGGCGTTGATGATGTAATCCGGCGCGTAGAGGATGCCCCGGCGGTGCAGATCGTCACCGTCGGCGTCTTCGGCCAACTGGTTGTTGGCCCCGCCGGCGATGATTTGGCAATTCAGCCGAGGGATCGTGTTTTTATTCAGGCTGCCGCCTAAGGCGCAGGGCGAAAATATATCGGAGGCCACGTCGTAAATCTTTTCCGCCTCTACCACTTTGATACCCAGGTCCCGGGCTCGGTCCAAGGCTTCAGAAAAGATGTCGGTGACCACCAAATGGGCGTCTTCTTTCATCAGATGATGGGCTAGGTTAAAAGCGACTTTGCCAAAGCCCTGAATCGCAATCTTTTTGCCCGCAAGGGAATCTGAGTCCCACTTCTGCCGGGCACAGGCCTTCATACCCATGTAAATCCCCAAACCCGTCATCAACGATGTGTCGCCGCTGCCCCCCATGGATGTGGGCAGCCCCACCACATGTGCCGTCTCCTGCCGTATGTATTCCAAATCCCTTCCAGTGCTGCCCACGTCGGTGGTGGTTAGGAACCGTCCGCCCAACGTATCTACGAACCGGCCATAGGACCGCATCATGGCTTCGGTCTTTTGAGTGTGGGAATCGGCTATGATAACCGCTTTACCGCCTCCTAGCGGCAGATCGGCCGCCGCCGACTTGTAGGTCATCGCCCGGGAAAGCCGCAGCACATCCCTCAATGCCTCTTCCTCGTTTTCGAAAGGCCAGATTCGCAGGCCGCCGCACCCAGGCCCCAGGGTGGTGTCATGGATGGCTATCACCGCTTTCAGCCCCGCCGCCGGATCCGAACACATCAATATCTGTTCATGGCCCCAAGCGCCCATGTACTCTAAAACGTCCATACGGGGAAACCTCCAGCCTTCAACCGAATTTGAATCTTATCTCCATCTGATCAATAAGATTCCAGAATCCACCGGCGAGATTCCATTACCACCGCTGAAGCGTACAAGCCCAGTATATATTATAAACGGGCGAAGAGCCTGCCCAAACAACAGTGCCACGGCTATCCCCCCTTTAATTTGTAACAATGGCCTGCCTGCCGGCACAGGCTCCTTGGTACTCTTGCCGC
Source organism: Dehalococcoidia bacterium (assembly GCA_034428715.1). Taxonomy (GTDB): domain Bacteria; phylum Chloroflexota; class Dehalococcoidia; order Lucifugimonadales; family UBA3495; genus Io17-Chloro-G2. Next base: position 4,152 of record DAOUHE010000117.1, read on the forward strand.
CGGAGAGGTATAATCGCCATCAAGCGGAAGGGATCGTGCCGGTGGTGGCTTCGTTCCTATTCCACTCAGCGGGATAATGCAACCCGCGACGCATTCTAAAAAGGAGGTTTCCCACCATGACCCAACAAGTTATGCATGCGCAGATGGGAGGAGAAACCGGAGGACAGGAAGAATTGATCGCAGCCGGGGCGGTGACCTTTGGCCTGGAATACAGAACGCTACACGGCGGCGAAGAGGAAGGGATCTGCATCCACGTCTACGGCAACGCGTTGGATAACGAAGACAAGGAGTTGCTTCGCTTTGACTGCTTTCGCGTTGCGCCCCACTACCACTACCGCAACTCCACGGTGAAGAAGAACGAGCGGTTGATGCTCGACTTCACGGCCGAAGGCGATCCTCTGGCCTGGACATTGGACAAGATCAAGAACCGTTTGCCAACCATGCTGTTGCGGTGCGAGGCCGACGATATCGCCCGCAGCCTGGATCAACGGGACGTGGACGCTGCCGTGCCCAAGATCGTCGCCTGGGCCGAGACCAAGACCCACCGCCGGGGATAGAGACCACGCCCGTTTGCGGAAACAACGTAGGGGCGCACGGCCGTGCGCCCCTACTACTATGAAATAATGAATTGGAGAAGCCATGGCACAGCAGTATTCTAGTCCGCCGGAAATGACTATCGACAAGTCCAAGACCTACGCCGCCGTCGTCCACACCAGCAAAGGCGACATCTCTCTGGATTTGTTCGCCTCGGATACTCCGGTCACCGTCAACAACTTTGTATTCTTGGCGAAAGAAGGATTCTACGAAAATGGAGTGTTCCACCGGATCATAAAAGACTTCATGATCCAGGGCGGCTGCCCCAAGGGTGATGGCACGGGAGGGCCGGGATACCGCTTCAATGACGAGCCGGTGACCAAGACCTACGTCAAAGGGACCCTGGCCATGGCCAACGCGGGCCCCAATACCAACGGAAGCCAGTTTTTCATCGTCCACGGCAACAACGTGGGCCTGCCTCCCAACTACACCATATTTGGCATGCTGACCGATGGCATGGACGTGTTGGATACGCTGGCGAATTCGCCCGTGGCTAGCACCGGCCGGGGTGAGAATTCCACGCCAACCGAAAAGCTGACCATCCAGGGTATAGAGATCACCGAGTCATAGTATTCGCCACGGTCGAACTCTGCCATCAGCGGTATGCTATCCCAGCTGGGAAACCCATTCTGGGGCGATACTGAATCGGATTGGCCGGCTTCGGCTGGCATCTGACTAACTCGCCTTGGGCGGGCCGGCATTGGTGAAGGTTACGAGGTTGGCTAGGGCAAACGGGCTACCATGATGGAGCCCATTGGGCAGTTGCAGGTGATTCTGGAGTTTCACGCTCAGCAGGGAGGTGGTCATCCTGTTAGAGCGGCCCATTTTTGCGAATCGAATGGCAGTTGACGCCCTCCGGGTACCGTTTTATAGTTTACGGCATCTTGAGGTCCGTATGTTCAGGGACACCAGTATGATCTAGGAGATATAAGGTTACATTGCGGTTACGTCTTCGAAGGAGGGGAGCTTGGTTCGAATCTAGAACCAGTAAAAATTGCTCCTGAATCTCGGACCCTCGGAGATGACACCATCGGAGAACGTCTCCGCGTATTGTCAGAAGAACCTTCAGAAAACGTTGTCTCGCGTCGAGAAGACCTGGTGATATTGCTCATTCGCATCGGTCAGAGTGCACTTTTGGCGATTATGGGTGTGGCGGTCTTTTTTTCGGGGTCCTAGTCCTGTCCGGGGAAATCGGGAATATCTGGACGGGTCTGGTTGAACTTTTTGGTCTCCTTGGGTGCCTTATCGCGATAGTCCATTTCGGGAGAAGCGTGTGGTGGTTCTTTCGGGTACCTAAGTTCACTAGGGCGGACCAAGTGGCTAATTGTTTCAACCAGGAGTTGTTGGGTTCCGAGAATGGTAGCATTTCAAGAGCATGGTCCTGCCTTGACTCGACGGCCAGAGCGGAGTTCAATTCTTTGGATGATTTTAGGAATCACTGGAAAGACCGAAAGAGCTTCATGAAAGAGTGGGCGCTCGACAAGACTACGCTGCAATATGAGAATAGACCAAAGGGCCAAACAGGAACACTTCGTTGCGATATCCACCTAACTTCTGCGGAGATAACCAATGTAACAGAGCACACGGCCGAGCTACACAGTGACATTATGGCTTTGGTATATGAGAATGTGGAGGCAGGGAAGGATATGGCAGGTAACTCACAATACGTAGTTGTCATGCACGGGCAATTTGTCTGGCCTCAGTTAAAGACGTTATTGTTGGGTCAAGGGAGATGGTTTCTAACCTCGGGCACTTTGGACGGTCCTAAACCGAAATAATTACGGTTTAATTAGGCATTCTGGATCAACTCTGTTGCTCCCATCCCAGCTCTAGCAGGCCCCAACACCAATGGAAGCCAGTTTTTCATCGTCCACGGTAACAACGTGGGGCTGCCTCCCAACTACACCATATTCGGCGCGCTGACCGATGGCATGGACGTGTTGGATTCCCTGGCGAATTCGCCAGTGGCCAGCACCGGCCGGGGTGAGAATTCCACGCCCACCGAAAAGCTAACCATCCAGAATATAGAAATAACCGAGTCGTAGCCCTAAACCAAAAAAGGTCCTCGCCCTCGGTATACGGTGCTTGCCTGACAGCGCGATGCGCTCGTGCCGATATCAGCGAGCGTTTGATCGAAAGCTAGGTGGTTTGCTAGGCTGTTGCTTCCTGAATCCGGGTGAAACGTCTGATCCTGGCCACGCATTGCCGTTTGAAGGCATCGGACCTGGCTGAGGTGAGAAATTCCAATTGGCTAGTAAGGTCCACCAGACCGGCTCGCCGGCGCCAATCACGGGGCAGGTCCATACCGCCGGCTCGTAAGCCCAGCTCGATCGAACGGTGATAACGGGCCGCCGTATGCCGCAACAGATTGCCTATGTCCATGTAAGGCGTTCCGGAATGGCAGAATTCCCAGTCCAGAACGCCACTGACGGCGCCATCATCGATCAAAATATTCGTCGGATTGAAATCTCCGTGGACCATCCTACATTCCGAGTCTAACTCTGCCAGGCGCCATTCCTCGCGCTTCAACATCTCGAACACCGACGACACCTCTTTTACCCCCAGCCATGCCGCTACTTTCGGGTTCCCCAGGCTTTCAGCAATAAACCCCTTCACTCCGCCAAATGAGAATCGGGATATCCGGCCATCAGGTTCGATCATGCCCGGTGAAGCCATGGCCAAGGAGGAGATTCGAGCCACCGTTTGGGCCGCAACGCCGGAGTGCCCCGGAACGTTTTGAAGGACATCGCCTTTGAGAAACGAGAACACCGAGAAAGAGTAGTCCGGCCAGGAATCTCCGCGATAGATCTCTACGGGCGCCGGAACCAGATCGCGCACGAGATTCATGGCGTAGGTCTCTTTCCGCCCATCGCCGTGGCTGTAGATTCGGACTACGTAAGCTTCACCACCGGCTAGTATCAGCTCGTAATTGGTGTTGCTGCGTCCCCATGCCAATAGCTCAACGGTCGAAATCTCACGGCCACGGAGAAAATCCCGTATAGAGGCCGGGGCGAAGGGCTTGATGGGGTTGCGCCTATCGCTGGTCATGGAACCCATTATTGCAGGAGGGTGCAATAACGGCGTAGATCTCAACAATTTGGCGCTGCTGCTCGGATCCCATCGGCGAGGTCTATGCGGACTGGGGAACCCATTCGGGCGCGCTGGTATTCGTGGCGGCCAGCCGGGGTTTGCGGGCCAGCAAGAAACAGACCCCACCCAGGAAATTGAACGCCGCCAGCAGCAGGAAGGCCAGAGTGTAGCTTCCTTGTGTGTCCCGCAGGTAACCGGCCATGGGCGAAGAGATCAGAAGCAGAATGTTCATGGGCACCGTAGACAGGCCCATGATCTTGCCGAATGAAGCCCGGCCGAAATAATCGCCCCGGATGGCCACCGTTAGCGGATTACGCCCGCCAAATCCCATGCCGAACAAGACCGCAAACAGGTAAAACATGGCCAGACTGTTGGAGAAGGTAAGCAGCAAAACCGCCCCGGCCTGTATCGTAGTGAAGAGAAACAGGGCCAGACGGATGGGGATGCGGTCCCCCAGGTAACCACCCACCAACTGGAAGACCATGGCCACCGCGGTGTACACCGCCACCACCCATGCTGTGGTCTGTACCTGGAACCCCTGGTCTTTCATCAACAACCCCAGATGGGCCATGATGGCCAGGATAACCATGGAAGTGAACCCGTGGCCAAAGGAGATCAACCAGAAGGCGGGAGTCCTCAATGCCTGGGAAGCCGTAAAATCTGAGGTCACCGGGGAAGCGCCAGCGCCGGGCGGCTGACCCGCTCTGGCTTGCGGGGCGGATTCGGGAGGGTCCCCATCGGGCCTGAGGTTATAGTCTTGGGGACGGTTGCGGATCAGCCTGGTGAGGGGCACCGCCAAAACGATGATAAAAACCCCAATGATGGTGGCGGTTGTACTCCACCCCATCCGGGCTTCGGTGGGGTCCACGGCCCAGGCGATGGCGGGAACCAACACCAACGCCCCGATCCGGCTGCCAACGTTGGCCCAGCCGATGGCGATGGCCCGCCGCCGCTGGAACCAGTGGTTCAACATGGTCATCATGGGAAGCCAACTGCCCAGGCCCTGGCCCAGCGCCATCACCATGTAGGCCGCATAGAACATCCACAGGTTTTGCACCCGGCCAAACAGCAGAAACCCGAAGCCAAGGATCAAGAATCCCACCAGCACCATCCGGCGGGTGCCCCACTTGTCTGTGAGGTAACCTTCCACCGGGCCCATCACACCGCCTTCCACCCGGGTGAAGGCAAGGGCAAGTCCCAGCTGGGTGCGGGACCAGTGGAACTGGTATTCCAAGGCCACAGCCCAAAGGCTCATGGCGTGAAATAAGGGCACCGTGGCGACGGACATGGCGAACCCACTGATGCCCACCAGCCACCAGCCGTAAAACACGTTGTTTAACCTTGGGGAGGAACGCCTGTTTGGTCTATTCAATCGGGTAACTCAACCTGTAGGACCAGAGGGGTATGGCCACATCCCTCTGGTCCTACAGGTAATATTTGGTGTCAGTGGATTCGGCAACCGTGGGCAACGCCCGCAGGACCCGGCTGGGAAATCAGGAAACTACGTCCATCTGAAGTCCTTCAGGCGCCGGAAGTAGTTATCGCCATCTTGGAATGGATGCGAATCCCATAGTACAGACAGGCAACTATATCGGTCAACGCGATATTGATTGATATGCATTATTTGTTAATAAGGGGTCAAGCTACTTTCCCAGATTCGAGCCACAACCGGTAGAGCACGTTTCTCGGCAACCCCGTCTCGCGCCCCACCAGAGCGATGGCATCCCTGGAATTTGTTCCTGCCGCCCGAAGGTCCGCCAGGCTTTGCTTGGCTTCTTCCCGCCGGTCTTCAACTGAACCGTTGGGATCGCCCGAGGCAGGTTCAGCCCCGGCCACCACCAGCACGAATTCACCGCGTGGCTCGTTAAAATGCTCCAGCGCCTCTGACACCGTTCCCCGGAAGACCTCCTGGTGCAGCTTGGTCATCTCGCGGCAGACGGCGATCTCCCGGTCCCCCAAAACCGACAGCACGTCTTTTAACGCTGCCTCGACCCGGTGGGGCGCTTCGAATATCACCAGAATCTCGCCGAGGGACCGGGTCTGTTCAAGGCGGGCCCTCCGGTCTTTGCCCTTTCGCGGCATGAAGCCCATGAAAAAGAAAGAGCCGGCTCCGATTTGGTACGGGGCCAGTCCTGATAAGGCCACGGCGGTGGTCACCGCCGACGGACCTGGCGCCACGTCTACGGTATACCCCTGCGCCGCGGCCCGGGCAACCAGTTCGCTGCCGGGATCGCTGACGCCCGGCATGCCGGCGTCGGTGACCAAAGCCACGTCTCCCGATTCCAGCGCCGCTAGCAACTCTGGAACGCGTCTCTCCCAGTTGTGCCGGTGGTAGCTGATCAGTCGGACCTTGATCTCCAGGTGGTTTAACAGGCGGCGGGTCACCCTAGTGTCCTCTGCCGCCACGAGTTCGACCTGCCCCAACACCCGGGCGGCCCGGATGGTCAGGTCTTCAAGATTCCCTATGGGTGTGCCCACTACGTATAAAGTGCCCATGCCAACGCGAAAACCCCGGCGCATCTGGTCCGAAACTGGGAACTCAGGTTAACACACTGGTTTCTGATCCTTGATCCATGCAAATGGGGCCGGACAAACCGGCGTAGAGGGTTCCGCTGGACGTAACCATCAGCGGCCTGTAAGCTCTACGGGAAAATTTCCGCCCCTGACGTTTACGTCATTGAATAGGTACCAGGGGATGATGATATCGAGGAGACCTTAAATGGCCAAGCTTACCGGCGCTCATCTATTCGTTCGTTGCCTCAAGCAGGAAGGTATTCAGAAGGTGTTCACCATCGTGGGCGACACCATCCTGCCCCTAGTGGATGCGGCGGCCGACGAAGGTATCGAATTCATAGATACCCGCCACGAAGGCGCCGCCATGCACATGGCCGATGGTTATGCCCGCATCACCGGGCAACCCGCCGTGGGAATGTTCACCGGCGGGCCTGGTTTTTCCAACGCCATCTCGGCGCTTCCCGCCATCTACACCTCGGAAAGCCCCGTGATATTCATCGCCGGATCCGCCGAGCTGCCGGAAAAGGGTATGGCCACCTTCCAGGAGATAGATCAGGTGGAGATGGCAGCTCCCGTGAGCAAAGGCTCGTGGCTAATCCATGACTGCAGCCGGATCCCGGAATTTGTCGCCACCGCTTTTCGAACCGCCATGGCGGGCAGGCCAGGCCCGGTGCATCTCACCCTGCCCATCGATATTCAAGAGCAGGAGATCAGCGAGGAGGAACTTCCTCCGTATATGCCGGCGGAATACCGCAATCAGGGCCGGTCGATGGGGGACCAAGGTTTGATAGACCAGGCCGCCGCGCTGCTGCGTGGGGCCCAGCGGCCAGTGATCATCGCGGGAAACCCGGTCAGGTATTCGGTGTCGCCGGATCAGCTCCAAAAACTGGCGGAATCCACCGGCATTCCCGTTTTCACCGTGGAACAAGCCAGGGGCGTGCTGGATGACCAACATCCTCTGTGCTTTGGTTATGCCGACGGTTCCCTAAACCCGGCCGCCCGCCGTTTTCGTGAAGCAGACGCCGTACTGCTGTTGGGCAAAAGGCTTGATCACCGCTACCGGTATGGCCAGATATTCAACGCTAACGCCAAGATTATTCAGGCCGATGCTTCGCCGGCGGAGATTGGGCGCAACCGGGGCGTGACAGTGGGCCTTTTGGGCGATCTGGGCGCGATCGTGGACCAGATCACCCAGGCCGCAGGAAAGCTGCCGGCAAACGGCATCACGCCGTGGTTGGATCAACTTCGAGAGGACCGGGCCGGTTGGGCCGAAAGCCTGAGCGCCAGGGCCACCGGCGAGCAGCCCATGCACCCGTTGGACGTGTTCACACGCATCGAACATTTGATAGACGAAGACACGGTGATAGTCATGGACGGCGGAGATTACGTCCAGTGGGGCCGGTGCTACTTCGATGCCCGCAGGCCAGGCCACTTCATGCGGTTGGGGCCCTTGAGCCACTTGGGCGCCGCGGTCCCCTATGGAATGGCCGCCAAACTTGCGAAACCCGATAGCAAGGTGCTGGTTATCACCGGCGACGGCTCCTTTGGTTTTTACACCATGGAGTTCGACACCTGCATCCGCCACAACATTCCCATCACAGTGGTGATGGGCAACGACTCCACCTGGGGCATCGACAAAACCTTCCAGTTGGCTTATTACAACCGTGCGGTGGCCACCGACCTTCGTTCCATTCGCTACGACCAGGTGGTGGAAGCCATCGGGGGATACGGCCAGCACGTCGAGGATCCCAAGGAGGTCGGACCCGCCGTTGAGCGGGCCTTGGCATCGGGAAGGCCGTCATTGGTCAACGTATCGGTACGCTCGGGCGCCAGCCCCCTTGCCGATGCCATGATTGCCCGCCGTACCGGGAGTTAGCAGCCACGGGGTTAGCGGTCATGGCATCAATCAATTACCAAATACCGCCCATAGCGTAGCCGCAATTCGCAAACCAAATGACGGAATCGATAACGATAGCAATAACTATTAGCTAGGTACAGTAGTAGGCGAGGCCACATCTACATCGCCTTGACAAATAATTAGGGCGCCGGTATCGTTTAGCGTAAGTGCCAACCATGATTCGCTCATTCTGATTCTAGATTTAGAAGCCGTTCACGATTTAAAAGAAAAGGAGAGCATAAATGCTAAAGATTGGCCATGAGATCGTAAGGCCCGGTAAAAACCTAGGCGACCCTGAAGTAAAGTTCTCTATCCCCGAGGAACTGGAAACCACCCCTGGTATTCCTTTGAATAACCGCGAAGTGGATTGGTACGCCAAGGAATACCCTCTGGAAAGCATGAACATCACCGAGCGGGCGTCCAGGGAATGGGCCAACTCCCTGCGTGATACCCACGCTGAGATGCGGGAGATTCGCAAAGAGCACGAAAAATTGAACCGGGCGCTGGTGATGGCCTGCCGCATGACCTCCGAGATGGAGCCCACGGCCGAGCCAACCGGAAATGATATCACCGACCTGATCAAAAACAAGGCCCGCGAATTGGGATTCCTAGAAGTCGGTATCACCAACTTCGACCACCGGTACACATTCTCCAGTAAGAAGGACGCCGCTACTTACTACCCGCATATCATCTGTCTGGCTTATGAGCAAGACTTTGAGCCCACCCAGACGATTCCCAGCGTCGACGCTGAGATCGTTCACTCCAGCACATACCGGACGGAAGGCGCCGCCGCCCTTGAGTTGGGCAACTTCATCCGGGCCTTGGGCTACCACGCCCAGGTCACCGGCTCCGGCGATTCACCGGGCCCTTACATCCCCATGTTTGTGGAAGCGGGTCTGGGACAGTTGGGCGCCTGCGGTTACCTGCTCACCCCCCATGAGGGCAGCCGGTGCCGCCTGGTCTCCGTGACTACCGACGCCAACGTCACCCATGACCAACCCGTCGACTATGGCATCCACGCCTTCTGTCAGGTTTGCCAGGTATGCGTGAACCGCTGTCCCGGCCGCGCCCTGATGCGTGACAAGATTTGGTGGAGGGGATTGGAAAAGAACAAGTTGTACTTCAAGCGCTGCCGCCCGGTCATGGCCCGCTACCTGGGTTGCGGTATCTGCATGAAGACCTGTCCGATCCAGAAATACGGCCTGAAGAACGTCATGGACCACTACGCCGAGACCGGCCAGGTGCTGGGTAAGGGCACCCACGACTTGGAAGGCTTTGAGTTGGAAGGCAAGGGCTACTTCGGACCCGGTGAGCTCCCCGTCTTCGACCGCAATTTCTTCGATATGCCCCACGGCACCGAGTTCGAGCATGCGTTCGACGATTTCAAGGAAAAGGCCAGGGCTGCTGGCGGCGAGATCAGCGACGAACTGATCGAGGAATTCCGGGCGACGATGAATAAGAACCTTGCCCAGGAGACCACCGATCAGTTGGTGATGATGGACCAGGACGCCGACTACATCTAGGCCGGCGCCCCTCGGCGGACCGTCATTCGGTATCGTCCGGAGGTCCGCCGGTGATTAGGGCAACCAAGACCCGCAGCGTCAGAAAATGTGCGCTGCTGGTCTTTTCTTTCTCCTCCGCGGCCGGAATCTGGAATCAATGCCCCTCCTAGAGTGGAATTCCCTCGGAATTGCCTCGCGGCCCCTATTGACATGGTGCGAGTTAGATTGTATCTTGTTGCTAATCTTTGCCTGGCATAGCCGCAATCGCGGGAGGAGTGTAAATGTTAAAGATAGGTCACGAAGTAGTTCGTCCGGGGAAGAATATTGGTGATGCCTCGGTGACCATTCCGGTCCCCGAAGAGTTGGAAACCACTCCGGGAATCCCCCTCAACAACCGGGACGTTGACTGGTACGCCAAGGAATACCCTTTGGAATCCATCAACTACACCGAGCGGGCCTCGCGGGACTGGGCAAATGCCCTCCGGGATGGCCACGTTGAAATGCGGGAGATTCGCAAGGAGCACGACAAGCTGAACCGGGGATTGATCATGGCCGGTCGGCAGACTGCCGAAATGGAGCCCACGGTCAAGCCCACCGGTGAAGACGTAACCGAGTTGATCAAGACCAAGGCCCGGGAACTGGGTTATTTGGAAGTAGGTCTTACCGACTACGACCACCGGTACGAGTTCCAGAGCAAACGGGATTTCGCCCGGTATCCCACGGCCATCTGTTTGGCCTACGAGCAAGACTTTGAGCCCACCCAGACGATTCCCAGCGTTGACGCCGAGATCGTCCACTCCAGTACCTATCGGACGCAAGCGGCCGCGGGCCTGGAACTGGGCAACTACATCCGGTCTCTGGGCTACCACGCCCAGGTCATTCACTCCAGCGACGCCACCGGCCCCGTAATCCCCATGTTCGTGCAAGCGGGATTGGGACAACTGGGAGCCTGTGGATACCTGCTCACCCCCCACGAGGGCAGCCGAAACCGGTTGATGATGCTGACCACCGACGCCAACGTCACCAATGACCAACCCGTCGACTACGGCATCCACGCCTTCTGTCAGGTTTGCCAAGTATGTGTGAACCGCTGCCCCGGCCGCGCCCTGATGCGCGACAAGATCTGGTGGAGGGGACTGGAAAAGAACAAGTTGTACTTCAAGCGCTGCCGCCCGGTCATGGCCCGCTACCTAGGTTGCGGTATCTGCATGAAGACCTGCCCCGTCCAGAAATACGGTCTGAAGAACGTCATGGACCACTACGCCGAGACCGGCCAGGTGCTGGGTAAGGGTACCCACGACCTGGAAGGCTTCGAGTTGGAAGGGAAGGGCTACTTCGGACCCGGCGAGCTCCCGGTCTTCGACCGCAACTTCTTCTCCGACATGCCTCATGGCACCATCGAACAGCACGCGTTCGAGGCCTTCAAAGAACAGGCCAAGGCGTCTGGCGGTGAGATCAGCGAGGAAATGATGGACGAGTTGAAGTCAGAGATTTCCCGGCACATGTCCCAGGAATATGATGTTGTCACCCTGATGAGTGAAGACAACGACATAGACGCCGACTATATCTAAATCCCGCGTCCGGGTATATCACGGTAACTTCGGAGAGGCCCCATTGACTTGGGGCCTTTCCTTTTTAAGCACGGATTGCCTAGATTCAGGGTAGTATCATTGATCTTGCTACAACTTATCTCGAAATAGAATATAACCTGGGATACGACATAGGGTTGACAAATAAACTTCCAACCTTTATGTTGGGGCAAGCCATAGATTCCCTACGTCTATTGGGAGGAGAAGGAATGTTAAAGATCGGCCATGAGGTCGTGAGGCCTGGAAAATCCCCGAATGACGCTTCGATAACCATCCCAGTACCCGAAGAACTGGAAACCACCCCAGGGATTCCTCTGAACAACCGGGAAGTCGACTGGTACGCCAAGGAATATCCCTTGGAGACCATGAACATCACCGAAAGGGCATCTCGTGACTGGGCCAACACAATGCGTGATGGCCATGTCGAAATGAGGGAGATCCGCAAAGAGCACGACAAGCTAAACCGGCCCTTGATCATGGCCGCCCGGCTGACCGGCGATCAGGAACCCACCGCCCAATCCAATGGTGAGGATGTCACCGAGCTGATCAAAGACAAGGCCAGGCAACTGGGTTTCTTGGAAGTTGGAATAACTTTCTATGACCACCGTTACACCTACCAGAGCAAGAAGGACTGGGTGAAGTTCCCCCATGTCATCTGCTTGGCTTACGAGCAGGATTTTGAGCCCACCCAGACAATTCCCAGTATTGACGCCGAGATCGTCCACTCCAGCACCTACCGCACCGAAGGCGCTGCGGGTCTGGAATTAGGCTCCTTCATCAACTCTCTGGGCTACCGGGCCCAGGTGCACAGCCCTAACGACAACACCGGCCCCTACATTCCCATGTTCGTGGAAGCTGGCCTGGGGCAGTTGGGCGCCTGCGGTTACCTGCTTACCCCCCATGAGGGCAGCCGGTGCCGCATCATGATGATCACCACCGATGCCGAAGTCACCTATGACAAACCCATTGACTATGGTATCCACGCCTTCTGTCAGGTATGTCAGGTATGCGTTAACCGCTGCCCCGGCCGCGCTCTGATGCGCGACAAGATCTGGTGGAGGGGATTGGAAAAGAACAAGTTGTACTTCAAGCGCTGCCGCCCCGTCATGGCCCGCTACTTGGGTTGCGGTATCTGCATGAAGGTTTGCCCCATTCAGAAGTACGGTCTGCAGTCGGTCATGGAGCACTATGCTGAGACCGGCCAGGTGCTGGGCAAAGGCACCCACGATCTGGAAGGGTACGACATAGAGGGCAAGGGCTACTTCGGCCCAGGCGAGCTCCCCGTTTTCGACCGCGGCTTCTTCGATATGCCTCACGGCGACACCGAGGATTGGGCGTTCGAGAATTTCAAAGAAAAGGCCAGGGCTGCCGGTGGCGTCATCTCCGATGACCTACTGCAAGAGCTCAAAGACCAGGTAGCGACGGGCTTGGCCCAAAGCCGGGACAACCTGGAGATGATGGAAGAGGTAGACTACATCTAGAAAGTCTGCAGAATCCACCACAAGCGAACCAAAGAAAGAGGCCCCTCTAAGCGGGGCCTCTTTCTTTGGTTCCGGTTGATGCTTGATTTAAACGCTTGTCCCCGGAGCCGGTTCTGGATCGGGCCTCAAACCGGGCGCTGTGATTTGACCCGGATCGGTCACAATCCCATATCCTCAACCTTGGGAACGCCTAGGGCGGCGGGTTCGGCCTGCCTAAGATGGTCCGCTAGGTTAATGATTTGTTCTTTGTAATCGGCTGAGGCTGATTCGCCCTCCGGTAAGTTGAAAACGATGTGGGCGGAGTTCATGCTCCGGGCTAGGCGGTTCCTGCTTTGGGAAATTGAGGTGTTGGGAGCAACCAAGAACAAAGTCCACTGGTCCCTGCTCTGCTGCAACTCCTGGGCCTGGGTGATGTCGTTACGGACCGTCTCGCTATCCAACCCCTGTTCGGTGAAGACTACCATCAGTTTCTCGTAGGTCCGGACCCAACGTTCCACTTCTTCCTGGTCCGACGTGCTGTGGCGTTCCACCAGGGCTTTTCCTCTGGCGTCTTCGGGGAAAAGCCAACAACGCACCCCTTGGTCTTGCAGATCATTTTGTAATTGCCTGGCGTAGGCAGCGTCTCCGGCGGAACAGGAGATAAAGCAATCTCCCGATTCTGGCCTGGCGCCCTTCAATGCCTCTTGGAAGTCACATACTTCGACCGCTACGCCGGCGTTCCTCAAAAAGCCTCTGGAGATCTGGCCGGCCGAGCGGCACAGCGTATCTATGCCGATGGTGCTGGGCGCGTCATGCCTTAATTGGTCCAGACCTAAAACTTCGCTGAGGTCGCAATTTTGGAACACCGTATAACCCACGATACTGTTGGTGAGATCAGCGCCGGTCAACACTGGGCTATTAAGGACCGACTCATACAGATCGGCGCCATCAAACCGCGTGTTGGTCAGGTTCACGCGCACCAATGACGCTCCATTCAGGTTGGCGCCGCTGAGATCGGCATCTGTGAGGTCGGCCCCTGCCAGATTGACCCGGGAAAGATTGGCGCCGTTGAGCTTGGCGCCCGTGAGATTGGCATCGGAAAGCACTGCCCTATCCAGGTCGGCGTCGGTCAGATCCGCTCCGGAAAGGTTGGCTCCCCGCAGGTTTGCTCCGTTGAGTAAAGCCTTAGAAAGATCCGCCTGTATCAGGTTGGCCCTATACAGGTGGGCGGGATTCAGGTGGCAACCCGAAAGGTTTGCCCGGTGCAACATGGCGCCCATCAAGTCGGAATCGCGCATGTCCGCTCCCCGTAGGTCCACCTGGGGCATCCGGGCATGGCTCATATAAGCCGCGTGTAGGTCAAGGGTTTCTCCCGGGTTTTCTTCCCGCCAGCGAGCCACCGTGTCGCGGCCTTTCCTCGCCAATTGAACATGTTCCATATTCGCCATAATGGTTGCTCCCAGAAGTTAAGGTTGTTAGGCGTAGAACCGCCTGAGTGCGCCCGCCAGAACCTACCGGCCGCCGCCGGGCATTCTCACGCAGGAGAACGGGGCGTAGCCAGCACGATTTTAGCATATGGAACGAGCGGTGGGTGAACCTAATGGTGGAGGTCAGAGATATTCGGCGAGATCGCCTAGGTGATCAAAAACGTACCCCAGCAAGGGGCAATAACTTGAATGGGAGAATCACTTGGGATATGATGCAAGCCGTCAAGGAGTCCTGCGATATGTCCGAAAAAAGAGATTTGATCTCCATTACCGACCTCAGCGCTGCGGAAAGCCGCAAAATCATTCAGCGGGCACGCGAGATGAAGTCCAACCCCGGTGACCGTCCCTTGGCCGGCAAATGTGTGGCGTTGCTCTTTGAAAAGCCGTCGCTGCGCACCAGGACCAGCTTTGACGTGGGCATCCAACAACTGGGCGGGCATCCCATCTATCTGGGGCCGCAAGAGGTTGGCCTGAATGACCGGGAATCGGCGTCCGACGTGGCCCGCGTTCTCTCGGGCTATGTGGACTGTATAGTTGCCAGGGTATTCTCCCACAGCCAACTATTAGAATTGGCCAAATACGCCACCGTGCCCGTCATTAACGCCCTATCCGATGTGGAGCATCCGTGCCAGATAATGGCCGACATGATAACCATAGAGGAACATAAAGGCAGACTTGAAGGCCTTAAATTGAGCTTCATCGGCGATGGCAACAATGTGGCCCGCAGCCTTTGTTTGGGTCTGCCTGCCCTGGGCGTCAGTTTCGCCATTGCCACGCCCCGAAAGCATCAAAGGTATGACTTGGATGAGGATTCGTTGACCTTATCGCGCCAACGTGTTATTCAGGAAAGATCGAACTCGGTGGACGTAATAGCCTTGGAAGATCCGGTGGAAGCGGTCCATATGGCCGACATGGTCTATACCGACACCTGGACCAGCATGGGACAAGAAGCCGAAGCCGAATCCAGAAGGCAGCACTTCAACGGTTATACTGTGAATCCCGAGCTTATGGCCAAAGCAAACCCCGGCGCTCTTTTCATGCACGATATGCCGGCCCACTACGGCGAGGAAGTGGAGGAGGGTATGCTGGACCACCCTCAGTCAGTGGCCTACGATCAGGCCCACAACCGTCTTCACGCCCAAAAAGCGATCTTGGAATTTCTACTTGCGGGAAGCTAGGACTGCCCTGATCTAGGCAGCCCAAGATTCCCCCCGATAATGTTGATATGGTTGAGCCGCTAGAAACCCTAGAGCCATCTACAGATTGGACCGGCGAGTACGGCCCAGGTCCGGTTACATCGGCGCCACGATCCCGGGTTCCGGTCGTCGCCATCGTTGGCCGGCCCAACGTCGGCAAGTCTTCCTTGTTCAACCGCATAGTTGGCCGCCGTCAGGCTATCGTATCTGAGATTGCGGGAACAACCCGAGACCGGCTGATTTCCGAAGCCCGGTGGGAAGACCACCAATTCATCCTGGTTGATACCGGCGGCCTTGAGCCAAACCCCGAGGGTGAGATTCGGGAAATGGTCCAAGACCAGGCCGACATGGCCTTGGGGGACGCCGATGTCATCGTCTTTGTGGCCGATGTCAACGAAGGCGTCACCCCAATCGATCATGGGCTGGCCGACCGGCTTCGCAAGACCGATAAGCCTGTGGTGCTGGCAGTGAACAAGGTGGACAACGACACCAGGGAACTGGCCGGGCCCGAGTTTTACCAGTTGGGCATTGGCGACCCCCTTTTTGTCAGCGCGTACCATAATTTTGGTATTCACGACCTGATGCAGGAGGTGGTCAATCACTTCCCGCCTGAACTTCAGGCCCCCGTCTCGGAACTGACGCTGCCCGATGACGACGCTCCCTCCCATATCAAGCTTTCCATCGTCGGACGGACCAACGTGGGCAAGTCCCTATTGATAAACACGATCTTGGGACAGGACAGGTCCATAGTGAGCGAAGTGGCGGGAACCACAAGAGACGCCATAGACACCTTCTTCACCTACGAAGGCAAAGAAATAGTGCTCATCGACACAGCTGGGATCCGTCGGCCGGGAAAGGTGCAAAAGGGCATAGAACAATACAGCGTGATTCGGTCGGTGACCGCGGTTAACCGGGCAGACATCACCCTTTTGGTGACCGACGCGTCGGAGTTGGGCAGCGCTCAAGACGCCCACATAGCCGGGCTGGCGTGGGACCTGTGCCGTGGCTTGATGGTGGTGGTCAATAAATGGGACCTGGACCCCGACGGCGGGCGGTTGGCCATGGAGCGGGCGGCGGCGGTTGTTAGGCAACAGTTCCATTTTATGTCCTACGTGCCGATCTTTTTCACATCTGCGCTGCATCACCGGGGAATCACTGAGTTGATGAGGGGTGTAATAAAACTTTCCCAGGAGAGGCTTCGCCGGGTGCCCCAAAGGGAGTTGCAATACGCCCTGGCCTCGGCGCTGGCGGACCATATGCCGCCCAACGTGAAGGGTGGCCGAGGAAAGCGGGTGCGGTTTAACCGGTTGGTACAAGTTGGCGTTAACCCGCCAACCTTCCAGTTCACAGTTGATAATCCAAACCTGGTACACTTCTCTTATCAGCGGTTTCTGGAGAATAGGCTGCGCGCCAAATTTGGGTTCGATCATACCCATCTGAAGCTGGTGTTCACATCAAAGTAAACGTTCCTACATGGCCGGTCGGTTCGTTGGTTGCCGTGCTGCCGGTGTTAGCTGCCGCATGGGTGGGGGCCTTTCTTTTTCTGGAAGGCCAACCCAGGCCCGTTGAGTATGCCGTTGTGGCCGCCCTTTCTTACCTGCTGGGTTCTGTGCCATGGGGATACCTGCTGCTTCGCCTGAGCACCGGCGAAGACGTTCGGGACTACGGTAGTGGGCGCACCGGAATGACCAACGTATTACGCACCGGCGGAGGCAAGATTGCCGCCGCCACCATGGCGTTGGATGTGGCGAAAGCGATGTTGGCGGTGTTGCTGGCCAGAGCCGTCATAGGCTCCACTGAAGCCGACGTGGCCGCGGGGTTGATGGTCTTGGTGGGACACAATTGGCCAGTTTTTCTCCAATTCCGGGGAGGGCGAGGCATCCTCACCGGATTGGGCGGGATTTTGATGATGGCGCCGGTTCCCGCAGCCATCGCCACCGTGACATTTTTGATCATCACCTTCGCCAGCCGTTACGTCTCCCTGGGATCTATGATCGGCGTGACAGTCGGTTGCCTCGCGATGGTGGCCCTGACCCTTGTGGGGACGTATTCCAGCGCCTACGCCGTGTACGCTATACTAGGCTGCGCAATCATAATCTGGCAGCACCGGGACAATATCCAGCGGATTCGCCAAGGTAATGAGAGGCGGCTGGGCAATCCGCCCCAGAAGGCTGGATAGCCGGAGACCGCCAGTTGACTTCTTTGATTCCAGCCCGATCCCATGACCATTCCAGGTAGTTCCCATGAATGCTAATCCTATGGCCAGCCTCAGATTTCGCATCGCTAACCAGTTCTCCCCGGAGAATCTCTGAATTCGCGGGCCCAGAAACCCAGCGTTGCCATCGTCGGCGCCACCACTTGGGGGACGACGCTGGCGGTGATCCTGGCGGCCAAAGACCGTCCGGTGACCCTGCTGGTCCGGAGCCAAGCCGAGGCTCAAGACTTGGATGACCGGCGGCAACACTCCCGGTTTTTGCCGGGCGTTCCCTTCCCCGAATCCCTCACTGTAAGTTGCGACGTCGAGCAGGCCATCTCCCCGGCGGAACTGATCGTCCTACCAGTTCCATCGCACCGGTTTCGGGAGAACATCAGCCTGATAAGCAAGGCCATTCCGTCCGGCGCCACCATCTTGAGCGCCGCAAAGGGCTTGGAACTGCCCCAGGGCAAGCGCATGAGCCAGGTCATGGAAGAGGAGTTGCCCGCCCATCTCCATCCCGGGATTTGCGTGCTGTCCGGGCCCAACTTGGCCAAAGAGATAATCCAGGGCAAGCTGTCTTCCAGCGTGGTGGCTGGACAAGATCATGATCATTGCCGCATTGCCCAGGACATACTCATGTCAAACACCTTTCGGGTCTACACCAGTGACGACGTGATTGGCGTGGAACTGGGCGGCGCCTTAAAAAACATCATCGCGTTGGGTGCCGGGATTGCCGACGGTTTGGATGCCGGCGACAACGCCAAGGCCGCTTTCATCACCCGGGGACTGGCAGAGATCACCCGGTTGGGGGTGGCCGCCGGGGCCAAACCGCTGACCTTCGCCGGGCTGGCCGGGCTGGGAGATCTGATGGCCACCTGCTCTAGCCGCCTTAGCCGCAACCACACCGTTGGGCGGCAGCTGGCTGAGGGCCGCACCTGGCCGGAGATAGGCGAAACCATGGACAACGTGGCCGAAGGGGTCAACACGGCCAACGCTGCCCTGGCTATGGCGAAAGCCCTGAACGTGGAGATGCCCATCACCCAAACCACCTGCCGGGTGCTCTTCGAGGGGTTGTCTCCCCAAGACGCGATAGCCCAATTGATGGAGCGGCCTCCCCGCTCCGAGTGGTAGGAGCTTGTCTACCGGAAATGCCGGTGATTGATTGGGAAGGCGCAGCGAATCACATCGCGCCGTGTATCTACCGCATTGCTCCCAATTCCAACCACGGGAAAGTTTCCAGCAACCATTGGGCTAGGATCCTGCGGTGACACGGTCGGTCGGCCTTTTCAAAGCAGAGCAGGGTGAGATCACCCTGGGACGGCAGCCCATCAAGCCATTCCTGAAGTTTCGGCGATTCCAGGCGGGTCGAAGCTAATTCCCCGCGGTACTCGATCTCCAGCCCGGCAAAGTCCAGAGCTCCAGATTGATAGGTTTGGAGCAAGATACGTGAAGGGTACAGAAACGGGAGTGTCTCCCATAGTGTCTTCCGGCCCCGGGGATGACCCCTGGAGACCCGGTAAACTTGTCCTTGCCAGTCTTCCATAGCGTAATAGCTGGCGGTGTATAGCATCACAAGCTCCAGATCCAACGGTATTTCGCCTTCGTCAGCGTCGAGCCGACAGACGTATCCACTTAATGGCAGACGGGGCTATTGCTCGGCGGCTGAACTCGGTGCAGGGATTGCCGTCCTGGCTGGGCGAAACACTTGGCGCACCAAAAACAGGATCGCTCCTATCACGATGATGCTCAGGTAACTGATGGACCGGTCCACCACCACCACGGCGGCAGCTGCGTCGACGGGGAGAGCCGACAGGCGCACCAGCAATCCAACCACCCCCGACTCCACCGCGCCCAATCCACCGGGGGTGGGCACCAAGGTGAGCAGTGAGCCGGCCAGCGCCACATAGGTCGCCACGAAGAGGCTTAGGTCCAGGCCCAAAGCCAGGCCTACCAGATATAAACGGAGAACTTCGGCCAGCCACGCCAGCAGACCCAGAAAGGTCAGCAAGGGCACTTTTTGAAAGCTGCCCAGCGTGCCTTCCTGAAACCTCTGGTACCGGACACTCAACCAATCAGGCAGGACCCGGGCTGCCAGGGACCGAGCCCATACCAACGCCAGCAAAGCCGATGCCAAGACCGCAACCAGCGCGATTCCTACGGCCGCCACCATCAACGAAACGTTGCCTTCGCCTATCACGAACGGCGTGGCTACCAGCAATAGCGCCGCCACCAATACGGCGTCAAGGATCCTCTCCGCTAAAAGGGTACCCATCGTCCGCGAGAAAGAGGCGCTTTGTTCCTGTCGGTATAGGTATGCCCGGTAGGCATCTCCCAGGCGAAACCAGCCCACCGAGTTGGCGAACCATCCCAGCAGGACCAACTGGCTACAGTAACCGATCGAGGGGACGGGAAGTGCCGGCATTCGGCCAGCCCCCTCTTGTCCGTCTTCTGGTCCGTCGTCTTGCCCGTGGATATTCCTTAGCAGCCTCTGCCACCTGGCGCCCCGGAACGGGAAGGTGATGTAGTGAACCAGCAATGCCGCCGCCACCAACCAGGGATTGCTTTCCCGGATATGAGACCAGGTGGCGCCGAGGTCAAGATCGAAGCGGGTGATTAGGAATATCAGAAATGCGGCAGCCAGCACTAGGGAAACCAAGGTTGGTAGGGAAAAGACCCGCCGCCGGATGGACATTGGCCCATCCTGATCCTGGCCGGTGCGGAACATTATCCCTTCAGAGATTGCGCCGGAGGCCGGTATGCCATGATCATCGAAGCTCCCGGGGAAGGGTAAAGGACACGTCTTCGTCCGCGCCGTACAACATGGTCACCTTTTCCGGATCCAGGGCTTTGATCACCTGTTCAACCAAAATCTCCGGCGTGGATGCCCCGGAGGTGATACCAACCTTGATTTTACCTTCCAGCCACCGTTGATCAATCTCTTCCGGGCCGTTGATCAGGTAGGACGGAACGCCATGGGATTCGGCGACCTCCCGGAGGCGGTTGCAGTTGGAACTGTTGGGAGCGCCGATCACCAACACCATGTCCACCAGGACGGCCATCTTGGTCACGGCTTCCTGGCGGTTGGTGGTGGCGTAGCAGATATCGTTGCGGACGACGGCTCCTGGGTAACGCTCCTCAATGGCTCTGATAGCCTCAGCGGTGTCGCCCACAGAGAGGGTGGTTTGGGTCAGTACCGCGACCTCGGTATCATCTGGGAACTGGGGCAATTGAAAGGAGTCGGTGTCGTCTATGAGGGTCATTTCCACCTGTCCCATGGTCCCACGGACCTCCTGGTGCCCTCGGTGTCCCACCAAAAGGACTTTCTTTCCTTCCTTTTGATACTTCTTGGCCTCGTTATGAACCCTGGTAACCAGCGGGCAAACGGCATCTATCACCCGTAAGCCCCGAAGCTTCGCTTTCTCAAAATCCCCTGGAGGAGAGCCATGGGCAGAAAACACGACGGTAGAACCGGGAGGGATCTCCTCAATGGTTTCCACGGTTATGGCTCCCTTCAACTCCAGGTCGTGGACCACGTGGGGGTTGTGAACGATCTGGTGCTTGACGTAAACTGGCGCCCCAAATCTCTCCAAACAGATCTCCACCACTTCCACCGCCCGGACCACCCCGGCGCAGAATCCCCTGGGGGAGCTAAGCATCACTTCCAAAGGGTTTCCTCCCAATTGACCCACCGTTGGGCAGGGTTTCGGCTGACGCGGGCTGGAATGAAATAGTGCAAAACCATTACTTGAATCAAGCTCTATCTTTAATCAGGTGCATGTATTTATAGCCCGAACCGGTGTTGAGCAGCACGATAGTTTCCTCGGGCCCCAGGAATCCTTCCTGGAGCAAACGTTTCAGGGCCACAAGGGTGGCAGCGCCCTCTGGGCAGGCGATGATGCCTTCGGCGGTGGCCATTTCATACATCGCGTCAACCATCTCCGAATCCTCAACGGCCAATGCGGTGCCGCCGGTTTCGCGGATGGCGGATAGAATCAAGTAATCCGCGAAGGGCGAAGGTACCCGCAACCCATCGGCCAAAGTAGCGGCGTTTTGCCACGGCTCGGAATCATCTTTACCTTGTTGAAATGCCTGAACTATGGGCTGGCAACCGCTGGCCTGCACCGCGATGAACTTGGGTTGGGGGCCTTCTATCCATCCCAATTCCCGAAGTTCTTGGAAGCCTTTGTGCATGCCTATGATGCCGGTGCCACCGCCGGTGGGATAGATTATGGCGTTGGGGAGCTTCCATCCCAGTTGCATGGCTATCTCCAGGCCCATCGTCTTTTTCCCTTCGGCCCGGTAGGGTTCCTTCAGCGTGGACAGGTCAAACAGGTTCTGTTCTTGAGCTACCGCAACCGCCGCCCGGCCGGCGTCGCTGATCAAGCCTTGCACCAGGTTCACTTCAGACCCTGCGAGGATGCATTCCTTCTTGTTCGCGTCGGGGGCGTCCTCTGGCATGAACACCTTAGCCTGCAACCCGGCTCGGGCACAGTAGGCCGCTGCCGCTCCCGCAGCGTTTCCGGCCGAGGGCATGGTAAACCCTGGAGCGCCCAGTTCCACGGCCTTGGCCACCGCTGCGGCTATCCCACGTGCCTTGAACGTTCCCGTGGGGTTGAGTCCTTCCTCTTTGATGTAGAGGTGGCCCAGGCCCAACTTGCGGCCCAGTCCGGTTGCCTCCAGCAAGGGTGTGCCGCCCTCGCCAAGGGTGACTATGTGGGCCGGGTCCTCCACCGGCAACAATTCCTCGAACCGCCACATGTTCGCCGGCCGGCTGGCCATTGCGTCCCGGTCGACTTGGCGGCCCATCCTGGCCAGGTCATAGCGGGCAAAAAGTACCTTCCCGCAGCAGGGGCTTACGCCGATGAGTTGCCGGCTGGGGTAAGAATTCCCGCATTGTGTGCATTCCAGATGGTCCAGGTAACTAGCCACGGCGAAGCAGCCTCCACGTAGGTCGAATCGATCGGATTTGGGTAACCGGCCACCGCCGGTTATCATACCCCACAACGGCATTTGTTGTAAGCGCAGGTCCGCCCTATCCGCGGTAGGGGCTCGAGTTTTGTGCCCACCATGCCTATGCTATAATCTCATCTGCCCAGAATCCAGAGCAGAGGATAAACATACCTGGTTACCACCACGTTCTCTTGGAAAAAGACGTAAAGACTCGCATCGCAAGGTTGACCCTGAACCGGCCGGAAAAGCGCAATGCCCTTAACGGCCAGACCATGGACGAACTAGGCGATGCCCTGGAGGATGTGGAGGCCGACGACTCTATTCGGGTGCTGATACTCACCGGCGCCGGCAGGAGTTTTTGCGCCGGCGGCGACCTGGAAGCCCTGCCCGGCGGCAGCGAGCCAGGGGCCTGGGCCTCGGAAAATGTCGACGACATACGTATCGGCTCACCCTATGCGCGCTTCATGGTGGCTTACGTCCGGATCGGCCTTTTCCCCGGTTTCGAGGGCACTTGGCTGTATCCCAGGATGCTGGGCAGCATCGGCAAGGCGGCCGAACTTTTATTCACCAACGACTTTCTTGAATCCGATGAAGCCCACCGGCTGGGCTTCTTGAACAAGTTGGTTCCCCAGGAAGATTTGGAAAAGGTCACTATAGAAATGGCCGGGAAGATCGCCTCGGGTCCTCCGGTCGCCATGCGCTTGTCCAAGTTGATGCTGTACAAAGGCCTGGATTTTGACCTGGACACCGCCATGCGGAAGGCCGCCGCGGCGGAAACGATAACCTTGACTTCCAAAGACCATCTAGAAGGAACGGCCGCGATTCGAGAATCCCAGCAACCGGTATATAGGGGTGAATGATGAACCCGGTTCTCGACGAATTAAAGATCTTCACCGGTAACGGCCATCCCGAATTGGCTAAGGCGGTATGTGATTACCTCGAAATACCCCTTGGCGAAGCCGAAGTCTTCAAATTCGCCAACGACAACACATTCGTCCGTATCAAAGAGAACATACGCCAACGGGACGTGTTCATCGTCCAGCCCACCTGCTACCCGGTAAACGACAACCTGATGGAACTGTTGATTATGATCGACGCCTGCAAACGGGCGTCGGCCGGGCGCATAACGGCGGTGGTTCCCTACTATGGATACGGCCGAACCGACAAGAAGGACCAACCCCGGGTGCCCATAACGGCCCGGTTGGTGGCCGACCTGCTGACTGCCGCGGGGGCCGACCGGATGCTTACCGTGGATCTGCACGCGGGACAGATACAAGGCTTCTTCAACATCCCGGTGGACGAACTCACCGCTTTGCCTATTCTTACCAACTACTTCAAGGCTAAGGAGATCGATGATCTGGTGGTTGTGGCGGTGGACATAGGCATCAGCAAGAAAGCCCGTGACGTGGCCGACCGGCTGCACGCTCCCCTGGCCATCATAGAAAAACGGCGGATAGGCAACGACGAACTTACCGAGACGATGAACGTGATTGGCGACGTTAGGGGAAAAGTGGCTCTGACCTTCGACGACGAGATCGCCACCGGAGGGACCATCGTAAATGCCGCTCAAGCCCTGGCGGAACATGGCGTTAAAGAGGTGTTTTGCTGCGTGACCCACCCCATCTTGTCGGGAAACGCCTCTGAAGTGATGGCCCAAAGCAACTTCACCGAGGTGGTGGTGACCGACACCATCCCGGTGTCTCCAGAAAAACGCAACGGCAAGATTACGGTCCTGCCGGTGGCCCCGTTGCTGGGAGAAGCCATCTACCGTATCCACAAAGGCCTGTCAGTGGGAGATCTTTTCAATAATTGATTTCTGGCGCCGTGTCCCGCCAGCTT
Organism: Dehalococcoidia bacterium; assembly: GCA_034428715.1. Lineage (GTDB taxonomy): Bacteria > Chloroflexota > Dehalococcoidia > Lucifugimonadales > UBA3495 > Io17-Chloro-G2. The sequence goes on from DAOUHE010000117.1 coordinate 28,467, forward strand.
TCCATAAACCGTAAGCCACCGGTCTTCCAACGGAAAATAATTTCGAGGTTAATGCCATGTATGATCTATTGCTAACCGGCGGGACGGTGCTTGATCCCTCGCAAGGATTTAATGGCGTTATGGACGTGGCGGTGGAGGACGGAAAGATCGCCCGCATCGCTCCAGCCATTCCCGTTGAAGAGGCCAGCCAGGTCATTGAGGTCAAAGGGAAGGTGGTTTGCCCGGGCCTGATCGACCTCCACACCCACGTTTACAGTGGAGTGAATGGGAATGGCGTGGTGCCCGACCTCGGTGGCGTCAGGGCCGGCGTAACCACAATGGTGGACGCGGGCAGCGCCGGTTGCGACACCTTTGGCGGATTCCCTGAGCATATCGTCCCCAACAACGAGACCGAGATCATCTGCTTCTTGCACATCTGCCGCACCGGCCTGGCCACGTCGCCGGATATATTCAGCCCTTCCAGCATTGATCTTGACCGGACGATACAAGTGGCTTCCGAGCACCCCAACCTAATCGCGGGCATCAAAGCCAGGATGGTCTCTCCCGCCCTGGAGATCATGGGGATGGAAATGCCCCAGATGGCCAAGAAAGCGGCCAGAGAAGCGGGCATCAAACTGATGGTCCACATCGGAGACACCGAGAAGCGCTACGATGCCAACGTCATCAGGCAACTGCTGCCCATCATGGAACCCGGCGACATTGTGACCCACTTCTTCACCGCCAATCCCGGCGGCGTTTTGGGTTCCGATGGTAGGCTGGTTCCCGAGGCCAAAGACGCCAACGACCGGGGTGTTTGGCTGGACACGGCCCACGGCCGCTCGAATTTCAGCTTCGACACCGGCCAGCGCATTTTGGACCAGGGTATTCCTCCTCACTGCATCAGCACCGACCTCACCGTTCCGGGTCGGGCCAGAACGGTACACAGTATGACCGAGATGATGACCAGGTTCCTGGCCATGGATTTCACCCTAGACCAAGTGGTCACAATGTGCACCTTGAACCCGGCCAAAGCCGTCGGAGTGGACGGCCGTCTGGGGACCCTGGCAGTGGGCCGTCAGGCCGACATATCGGTATTGGAAGTCAGAGAGGGCGATTGGGTGGTCTACGACGTGCTGGCCAGCCCCAAAAAGGTGAACAAGGCCGTAGTCCCTGTTTTAACTGTCAAAAGGGGCAAGATATTTGAAGCGGGCTGGGGACCTAGGCCCTGGGGCTGGGAGCCTGACTCGGCTTAGTCAAGCTAATCGCTAATGGCCGGACCGACCAGTATCAGATTGGCGCCGCCGTTTCGGAATGATTTTCCGGGCCAGTCTTTTCAGACGAGCTATCGGGTGGAACCGGGACCTTAGATTCGCCGCCAGCAAGGGCGCCACTTGCTTGTTTCCCGCCACCAAGGGCGCGACCCACCGGCGTAGTTCTTTCATGGTGGGCGCTTTCTCTTCCCAGGACGGGAACAGACTGTCCAGGGGTTGCCACTGCTTATCGCCGCGCAGCCGGGCCATCACTGTTCCCCCGGCTTCCTGGACTGCCAACGCCCCGGCAGCCATGTCCCACATCCTGGGCGCTCCAAATATGGAATATTGCATCACTCCGCAGGCCGTCATGGCCAGTTCGTAGGCGATGCTGCCGGTGGTTCGCGGTTCTCCGGCATGGCCCTTCAGTCCAGGCCCAAACCTCATGGCTTGAGCGAATGACCCTGGAAGGCCGGCCAACCGGTTGCCCACGGGCGTGTCGGATTGGTATACCGACACCGGCTCTCCGTCGGCATAGCAACCGCCGCCCAGATGGCAATGCAACACAAACCCCCCATCCAGGCTGGAGCCGGGCCACGGTATGTACAGGGCACCCGCCACGAGCCTGCCCCGGCGCAAAACGCCGATAGAGCAGGCGTAAACTGGAAGCCCGTTCAGATAATTGGTCGTGCCGTCCAAAGGGTCCAATACCCAGACGAAGTCGGCGGCCGGTTCATCGGGCTCACCGGCATCGCCGGCGTCCTTGGCTTCGCTGGTATCGTTAGGCGCTTTGGTTTCGCCCAACTCCTCCTCGCCCAATATGGCATGGGAAGGAAACCGCCGAGTGATCTCTTCCTCCAGGTAGGTCTGGCAGGCCTTATCCACCTCGGTTACCGGGTCTAGTTGGTTCTTGTCTTTGTATTCGATTGTGATCGGGCGGCCAAATTTGGCCTGAAGCAGCCTTCCGGCGCCCCGGGCCATCTCCGCAGCCGCGGTTTCCAATTCTTTTAGTAGCTGTGTTTCGTCGGCCATGGTATAAGCGGGTGAATTATATCACCGGGCTGTTGGGTCGCACCCATTGGGACAGTGGGCTATCGACCGGCGCCAGTTTACTGAACATAACAATCGCAATCAGTTCAATATCAACTTTATGGTATTGGTTTACCGCTTGTGTTGCACGATTGTCATTGAATTACGTCGGAGAATCTGCTGGAATTTCCGCTAATAAGTTGGTATATATTAACAACACCGGATGACCTGCGTTCCAACTTGATCGCGGTATGCAGATATGATTCAAACCTCTATAAATGATGACCTAATCTATGTCGACGACGACGATCACGCTATCTCCAAGCTGGTTGCGTTTAACCTTAAGGCGCGGGGATATCAGGTAAAACAGTTTGACAACGGCGGTGCTGTTTTGGACGATTTGGCCGCGGATGGCCCGGCTCTGATCATCATGGACTTCTTGATGCCCGGCGTGAACGGATTGGAGGTAACCCGGAAAGTCGGCGAAGTCTCCACGGTCCCCATCATTATTCTTAGTGTCCGTGACGAGACATTGGATAAGATGGCGGCTTTGGACATGGGCGCCGACGATTATGTGACCAAACCGTTTCGAGTCGAAGAGTTGCTGGCCCGGGTCCGGGCCATCCTGCGGCGGTCGGCTCGGCCCTCGGATTCCTCCGGTTCTGATTCGCACTATCAATGCGGCGATTTGTCCATCGATTTGGAATGCCAGGAGGTGTCCAGCCACGAAAAGCTGGTCCATCTGACCCAACAGGAGTGGAAATGATCCGGCTGTTCACCACGTCCTGCACCGTGATGGGGTCCCGGAACAGCGCCTCAGGGTTCAAGGAGGCGTGTTTGCGCGCCGCCACGGCCACCTCGGCCAATTGCTCCGAGGTGGTGCCG
>DAOUHE010000118.1:0-32138 GCA_034428715.1 Dehalococcoidia bacterium
AGGAGGGCCGGGTCAGGGAGCGTCAAGGGCCAAAAGTCTCGTTCAAACGGCCCAATTCCCCCCAACAGGACCAATGATTCACAGACCTGAACCCTAGGTTCTGGACTTATACCCCTTTCTTCAGCAGCCTGCTAATTCAGCTCCGTCAGGACAGGGCTGACGCCGAGATCGCCCTGAGTGAAAACCTGGAAAAATTGGAAGACTTTGAACTGCAATACCAAAATGACCTGACTCAAGCTCTCCAAGCTGAAGCGAACGCCGAGGTCGCTCTTGCGAACGCAGAAGATGCCTTATCTGATTTCTCCTTCACCTTAGGCAGAATCGTAACATTCGATGATGAGGCGATTGAGTCTATGCGGCGGCTAACCGTAGCCGTTGAACAGGCCCAGGCGACACTAAACACGGCGGCCGGTGATGTTTTAAAGCTGCAAATGGGATCCGACCCACTATTGCGTCAGCAGTTAGAGGCTGCCGCGGAGTTGGACCGAGCCAACCTGGAAAAAATCCAATCGGGACTGGACACACCGGGAAATGGCACGGCCACACCAGTAACTCCCCAGGTGGAGGCCGCTCAGACCCGTCTAGCTTTAGCTGAGGAGGCGCTGGCAAACCTAAGTCCGGATTCCGACCCATCAGAAGTGGCCTTGCGGGAAGAAGAAGTATCGGCCGCTTTGGCTTCCCTGGCTACGGAAGAACAGTCGTCAGCGGCCATACAGGCCGGGGTGTATCCATATGAAGTCGAGTTGCAGGTGGCCAACCTATTCCTCGCCCAGGCTAACCTAGAGGATGCCATAGAACGGCTCTTGGCATTGCAGTTAGGGCCCGATCCGGTCGGGCTTGCCTTGAAGGAGGCCCAGTTGGTCCTTTCCGAAGCTAACTTGGCAAAGTCACGCGAGGACCTCGCCGGCATGATTGCCGGGCCGGTGCCTGAGGAAATCGAATCCGCCCGTATAGAACTGGCGCTTGTGCAGGTTAAACTTCCCGAATCGGAAGAGGCGCTGCAAATTTTGATGGAAGGCGCAGAAGAATTAGACGTGGCATTGGCTAGGCAAAGGATCGAGGTCGCATTGGATGACCTGGCCATAGCGGAAGGGAATTTCACCAGTTTGACTATCGTGGCTCCGTTCGATGGGATAGTGAGCAGCGTAAACTTTACACCCGGACAGAATATAGAGGTGGGAACCGGGTCTAGACTGGACCCGGTGGACAGGCTGATCCAACTGGTGGACAGCAGCGTTCTGGAGATGGTACCTCTGGTAGATGAAAGCGACGTGGGTCATGTTGAGATAGGCCAAGAGGCCACCATCAGCGTGAACGCGTTGCCAGGCAACCTGGTTCATGGGACCGTCGCCAGCATATCGACAATAGCCATAGGTGGGGGGCAAGCACTAGATGACGGTCGTGCGCATTACGAAGTGAATATTTCAGCATCAGTAGAGCAGGTCACGAACCTGAACCTTTTGGAGGGCATGACGGCGTCAGCCGATATACTTATCGACCAGCGGGCGAATGTCTTGTATATTCCCGTGGCCGCGCTAGGCGGCGATGACCAGCCCACCGTGGAACTGGTGGCCGATGGAACAGTCACTTTCGCCAATGTGACTCCAGGTTTGAAAAATAACCGCCGAGTGGAGATAAAAAGGGGACTCAAAGAAGGGGACACAGTTCGGGTCAACCGGTCCAAATCGAACTCTCTCCCGACCTATTAACGGTTCGACAGCCTTTAACACAATAGTGGTCGGCCCGGAACCGGCTCCGGGGCAATCAAAACTCTTTGGACCGGGCACGGCAACTGCCTTGCTCTTGATGGCTTCGGATCAGAGATTTGGCCGGCACGGCCTCAGCGATAATTCGCTGAGGCATTTTTATTGGCGCCGGGCATGAACGGCAGAACATCCACATGCATCTGGCTTCCCTAAATGGCACTGGATTGTCGGCCCTGGAGATTGTGTGAACAGAGTTGCTCAATTCGACACATCCTCGGCTTGCAGCTACAAGCCGGCAACATTGCAGATCCACCCCGTAGCAGTGCGCCACCTTGGTAATTTCCCGGCCGCTACATGGAGCAAAAAGAGCCGTAGTTCACTGGTTGGGCACCCGCTTCGAACATAAGGAGGTGAAAGGATGATGCCAACACGATCCCGGTTCACGGACTTGTTCAGAGGAAAGATACACCCGGGAATTTTGTTGAGGAGGAAACCCGGGCTGATAAGCCTGGCCGCCCTCCTTTCGATCGTCACCCTAGGTGGCTTCCTTGCCGCAAACGCTCGTTCAATAGACGCCCTATACAGGGGGGGTTGAACTCCAGGGCATTGCCGTGAGCGGCAAGATCCCCGTCATCGTGGGCGAATTCGACACCCTCATCTGGGGGGCCAACGCTCCCTCAGGAATTGCCTACAATACCTCACCGAATCAATATGCCGTTGTCGATAGGGGAACATGAAGTCTATATCGTGGATAACCAGGGGATGCTTCATTATTCGACACGTCCAGCTTCTCCACCCTTCTGACGGGCATCGCCTATGACTCCGCCGCCAACCGATACGCGATGGTCGACCACCTTGCCCATGAACTTTTTATCGTGAGCCCAACCGGGGCGTTGCTATCCATGTGCGGCACTGCGGTTTTCGGCAGCACCGTCCCAGTTGGGATCGCCTATAACTCTACTAGCGGATTTTATGCGATCGTCGATCCTTTGGCCGGAGAGGTCTTTATCGTGGACGGCGCCTGCGTGATTCAATCTCAATTCGATACCTCGGTAGTTGGAGCCATCGGTCTCCAAGGAATCACGTATAGGCCTGACACGGATAGTTATGGAGCCATCCGCGCCAGCGTGAGTGGCCTGGCCACGCTTGTTAACCAGTTTAGTTTTGCCTCAACCCTTAATTTTCCTCTAGGGCTTGCATTCAACCCGGATGATCGCGTCTCTGCCGTTTTGGACGGTCTTTTTCGCCAAGTCCTTCCCATTGACCATAGAGGCACCCTGGTCAGCACATTCGATACAGTCGCCTTCGGTAGTGGTTTCCCTTCCAACCTCGCCTTCAACACTTCCACCGGGAATCTGCTCAACACCGACACCCTCAACAGGTTTGTATACAAAGTGACCATCGCCGGTGCTTCTACGGGTTTTTGTGCCGCTGGGACGTTAGCAAACGATATCAAAGGAGTTGCTTATCTTCCTGCTACCAACCAGTTCGCCTACGCAGATCGAATCGACGACGAAATTTTCATCACCAGCACCGACTGTATTCGGTCAGCCCAATTTGACACAGCCAATATCAATTCCGATACTCATTCCGGCCTTAGGGTGGACCTGATCTTCGGGGACCTGACGTTGACTGACAGCCAGGATGACACCATCCGTTACACCGGTACTGATGGGAACTTGGGAGACCGCTGCGCTGGGGCGGCGCTAGGATTCGGAGAGGTCAACGGCGGAGGGCCTATTAATGGACTTTTCAATATCCTGGATATGGCCCATCTCTCCGCAGCGGGTAATTTTGCCGCCGTAGATGGTGATCATCACGAAGTCGTTGTATTCGACACCACATGCTCACCCGTGTTGCACTTCGACACCGCTGCTTTGCCGGCCACCGATCCGGTAGGGATAGCCGTCGATAACGGTGCGAAGAAGATATTCATCGTGGACCCCATCGCGGATGAGGTCTATGAGCTGGACATTCCACGGGTTTTCGAGCCCACCACGCTCTCTGGGTCGTTCCTCTCCCCCGGTGGCATAACCGTGAATTTGAAAGAGACGGAGAAGGGTTCGTCTCAGGGGAGGTGATCATACCCGGCCCCGCTGCTGCCAGGGAATTATTCGGTATCCCCGTCACAACCCATGGGTTAGCACCTGAAGTTGCTGCTATCTTTGACTCATCGGCTCTGACGGTGAGTGTTATGACGGATTTGGGGGCAGGACCAGTCACCTTTTCGGGTACGGTGGCCTCGGACCTGAACTCCTTCACCGTTGGTGGAATGACGATTACAAGACAGTAAATTTAACTAATTTTCAGTTAACGAAGGGAAAGGCCCTCCGCAAGCGCGGAGGGCCTTTCCGATTTCTGATCTCTTTGTCATGCTCTCCACAAGGGATATAACCACATTCGCAGGCGTCCGGTCCTCAGTGGGGCGCTCGTCTAGTTTCGGGCATCTGTACGTCTGGATTCCTCCCCTTTTCGCCGCCGCCGGTAATGACGTCAAGTAATCTGAATGCCGATGTCCAACCCCCGGCGCCCGGACCTCTCTCCCTGGGCTTGTCGAAGGACCGAACGGCATGGCAGAATGGGTCAAAATGCCAGGGCACTCTCCAGCCCCGATCTTGAGTTCGCTACGCTAACCGAGGGAAAAGGTCTGTCTATAGTTTCTTGGCCCGGGTAATGTGGCTTAATAGAATCGGGAAGAGTATCGAGCCCCGCAGGGAGGATGGATCATGGAAGTCTACGATTGCATAAGGTCACGGCGGACGGTGCGGAATTTCAAATCCGATCCGGTGCCGCCCCGGATAGTGAACCGGATTCTTCGGGCGGGACGCTGGGCACCTAGCTCCAGCAACGGTATGCCCTGGCATTTCGTCGTGATTCAAGACCCGGCGACGATCAAAAACTTGGCGGAAACCGCTACCCAGGGTTCGTTCATAGGCGAAGCTCCACTGATCATCGCCATCGTCATGGACAACGCCGCCCGGCCCGATTTGGATGCGGGCAGGGCTTTACAGCAAATGGAATTGGTGGCCTGGTCCGAGGGTATGGGCACCTGTTTTGTAGGTCTAAGGGCGGAAGGACAAAAAGAGAAGGTCAAGGACATGTTGGGCATCCCAGCGGAAATGGAGCTGATCACCTTGCTGCCCTTCGGCTACCGTGAAGATGACTTCCAAGGCCGGGGCACGCCCCGCAAACCCATGGCTGAAATGGCCCATTCCGAAAAGTTCGGTCAGCGGTGGGTAAGGCCATCGTAACGGTGTGGATAAGACGGCGGGGAGACGCCATGCCGCGCCCCCGCCCTGCGCAGGGAATGCCTATAGCACCGACCTGACCAACCCGCCGTCCACCAGCATGGTGGTGCCGGTGATGTAGCTAGATCGGGCCGACGATAAAAAGGCAACCAGGTGGCCGAATTCCTCGGGCTGGCCCACCCGGCCCACGGCGGTTTCCGAGGCACGCGCGGCCAAAGCTTCTTCCAAGGACACGCCCATCTCGTTGGCCCTTGACTGGACGTTGGACAACATCCGCTCACTCATGATGGAGCCGGGACACACGTTGTTGACCAGGATTCCGTCCCGCCCCACTTCGTCGGCCAGGCTTTTGGCGTAGGCCACCACTCCCATGCGGGTGGCGCCGGATAGGGCCAGGTTGTCGATGGGTTGGTAGACGGTGCTGGCCAGGATGTTGACGATGCGGCCGCCACCCTGGGCTTTCATGTGGGGAATGGACTCGCGGCTCATGCGGGCAAAGAACAACAACGACCGTTGCACCGCCGTGGCCCACTGCTCTTCCGTGGCCGTCTCCGACCTTGCCAGCGGCGGTCCTCCGGAGTTGTTGACCATGATGTCGAGCTGTCCATATTGTTTTACCGTGGCAGCCACCAGGTCTTGGATGGTTTCGTTTTTATCCAGGTCCCCGGCAAACACCATCACCTCGGCCCCGGTAGTCTCGTGAATCTCGGCTGCGGCCTTATCCAAATCCTCTTTGGTGCGGCTGCAGATGGTCAACCTCGCGCCCTCTTCGGCCAAAACCTGGGCGCAGGCCCGGCCCAAGCCCTTGCTGGCTCCACCGATTATGGCTACTTTCCCCGTAAGTTCCAGGTCCATGACACGATAGTCCTTTAATGGAAGATTTGCCCCGGCACGGATGTCCGGTCCGAGCTGATTCCCGGTGGGGCGGGCATGATTGTAACATGGGAATCACCGGTTACAGGGCTCGGGCAGAATTGACGCGGGTCTAACGTCTGGACGGGTATTTCCCCCGTGGTATACTCCCGCCAGCCAGTAAACGCCACGGCGGCAGGAGGCAGCCATGACTACCCAGAGCTCTTCTTCCCAGTCCACATCGGACGACACAATCTCCCGCGCTATCACCATCGAAGGCGATGTCAAAATGTTGGAGAGGATGAAAAAGCAGGCCAACATCCGGGGCTTCACCATCATTTGCGATGAACGCGAGCCTATGGGAGACGGGACCGCTCCTCCGCCTCTGGCATACTTCGCCTCTTCCATATTGTTTTGAGAGATGACCCAACTTGAGCGGTACGCTCAAATGATGAAGGTAAAACTTGACAGCGTGAAAGCCCGCGTCGCCCTTTCGGTCGCTGCCGAAGGCTCGGTGCTGGCTCAAACGGTGATGGCCCGGGCGGAAAAGATCGAGGTCCATTATGAAGTCCAGTCAAGTGAAGAGCCGGCCAAGATCGCCGGGCTGATCCGCAACGCCCGCAACGGTTGCTACGTGCGCCAGACCATCGACCGCCCGGGGCTTTTCCACGACACCATGACCCTAAATGGGCAACCCTTCAACCCCGGCGACTACCCGCCTCCAGCCCGGCGGCGGTAACAAAGAAAATCACCCTCGCGAAATGGCGTGGCAGGGGCACGGCATGCCGTGCCCCTGCCACGTATGGGAGCACCACCATGAAACTTGCAGGAAAGATTGCCCTCGTCACCGGCGCCGGCCGGGGCATCGGCAGGGCCATCGCGTTGGGTTTCGCCGCCCAGGGGGCACGATTGGCCCTTGCGGCCCGGACCGTCAGCGAATTGGAAGAGACCGCCCGGCAAATTGCCGAAATCAGTGGCGAACCGGGCGCAGGAACCCTGGTCATTCCGGTGGATGTAACCGATCAGGCCGGCGTGGACAGCATGGTCAAGCGGACCCTGGACCGGTTTACCAATATCGACATCCTGGTGAACAACGCAGGTATCGGTGGCCCCGTCGGCGTACTACAAGACAACGACATCAGCGCATGGATGCAGACCTTGCAGGTCAACGTCATCGGGCCCTACCTTTGTTGCCGGGCGGTCATCCCCGCCATGGTCCGCCAGGGCGGTGGCAAAATCATAACCTTGGCGGGGGCAGGCGCCAACAACGGCTGGGCCTACCTGTCGGCCTACTGCGCCAGCAAAGCGGCGGTGGTCCGGCTGACCGAGGTGCTTTCCATTGAACTGGAGGAGCAAAATATACAGGTCAACGCCCTGGGTCCCGGCTCCATTCATACCCGCATGTGGGAAGAGCTGAGGGACGGCGCGGCGGACGTCAACGCCACAGACCTCCATGAATTGGGCCAAATGGTGACCAGCGGCGGCGGCGCTTCACTGGATGACACCGCGGCGCTAGCGGTTTTTTTGGCGGGAGATGAGTCCGGAGGGCTGAGCGGAAGGCTAATTTCCGCCGTGGCCGACGATTTTACTAATCTGGCGTCCCGGATACCGGAGATCATGGCATCGGACGTTTTCACACTACGGCGGGTGGATTTGGGCGCCCTGCAGGGTTGACCCCAGATGGTGTTCGCCTGTGCTCACCGGCTCGCTTTTACCACCCTGGATTAGTTAAGGTATCCCCATGGGGAGATGGCTCAAGGCGGCGTATCTAATTGCGCCGTGGGTAGCGTTCTCGGCCGCCTGCGGCGGTCCTCCTTTACCGCCGGCTTCCGATACCGGTCCGACTCCGGCAGACGCCCCACCGTCCACCGTTTCTAGGCCGGAGGTTAAGCCGCTCCCTTCACCAACACCGGTTCCAGAGGCCACGTCCACCCTGTCGGTGTCGTTCCCCGCGCCTGTCGTCGCAACGGTAGCTATCCCGATACCGCCGGTATCGCCATCGACGCCAACTGCGGTTGCTACACCCGATACGATTCCTACCGCCACTCTTTTCCCTACGGAACCGCCACATCCCCTGCCCACGTTTCCCCACACCCCGGAACCAACGCCCACCACGCGGCCAACCGCTGCCCTAAGTCCCTTGCCCACATCGACGCCAATACCTACCCTTGTGCCGACGCCCATCCCGGCGAGCCCGGCAGTGGACATAGCTTCCCAAGGAGAAAGTGCTACCAGCGAAGGTACCTACTTGATCGCAGATGGTAAGACGGATACATATGAGTTGATATCCAGCGTGTTGGGATGGAACCCCATTGAAAACCCCGATTGCGGCCACCCTGAGTTTGGCCCTCACATCGCTCAGGAATGGGATGACGATCTTGAGAAATATGCTTTCGTCTTCTATATACACGTCTCATTCGACAACGACCGATGCAAAAATTTCGATCGGCAAAGGAACGAGATCAAAGCCTACAGTTCATCACTGGATTATCTTAAAGGCTTCCTAGGCGAGACCATCACCTACCGCTGGAGATTCAAGTTGGATGACGGTTTCCAGCCGTCTTCTAATTTTACCCATATCCACCAGCTCAAGGACTATGGCGGAAATATCTCGTCGCCAATCATTACTCTCTCGCCACGCATCGGGAGTCCTGACATCCTTGAAATCGCTCATTACGATTCCACTCGTATTCATGCCGTTCTAGGGACGGCGCCGTTGGAGTTATTCACCGGCGTGTGGGTAGAGGCATATGAGAGGATGACCTTTGGTCACGAAGGCAGCTATTCGATTGAACTGAGAAACTTGAGCACCGGGGCCCTGCTTCTGGCGTACGACGACCCGAACATAGACCTGTGGAGGTTCGGCGCCGAGTTTGTAAGGCCCAAGTGGGGTATCTATCGGAGTCTCAATAGCCAAGAGTATCTGCGTGATGAACAGGTTCACTTCGACCGGTTCTGTCTCGCCAAAGGCGGTGATGATTGCCCTTGACCCGTCCCCACTGGAGCGGGATATGGCCATCGCGATTGTGATCGTCTGCTCTAAACTTGCCGAGCGGCTCACCGCGCGCCGTCATAGACCCTGATCTAATGGGACGGCAAAGGAAGGTCAGCGCACTGCGTATAGATGGCCGTCATCGCTGCCGAAGTAGACGGCGCCATCGACGATGGTCGGTGAGGAGGCGACCCAGGCCTCGGTTTCAAGCCGCCACATCTCCTATCCGGTTTGGCTGTCAACCGCATAAAGATTCTGGTCATAGCTACCGAAGTAGACCACGCCACCAGCAACCGAGGGAGAAGATTTCACTTTACCGTTTGTACGGAACCGCCACTTCTCCTCGCCGGTCTGTAATTCCATCACGTACAGGTTCCCGTCGTGGCTTCCCGAGTATAGAACGCCATTTGCCACGACCGGAGGAGAGTGCACGGAATCACCGGTTTCAAACCGCCACTTCTCGGCGCCGGTTTCCCCGTCCAGCGCGTAAACGTGGTTGTCATAACTTCCGAAATAGACCACCCCATTGGCGGCCGCGGGGGTCGAGGTAACCCAATCGCTTGTCTGAAACCGCCATTTTCCCCGGCCCGTCTCGATATCCACGGCATACAGATTACCGTCGTCGCTGCCAATGAACACCGATGTCCCGGCGATGGCCGGCGATGACCAGATCCGGCCACGGGTTTCAAACCGCCACTTCTCTAGTCCCGTCTCCATATCCACTGAATACAGAATATTGTCCCAGCTGCCAAAAAAGATGGCCCACCCGGCGATGACAGGAGAAGACTGGACCGGACCCGCCGATTGAAACACATCCAGGCGGGCAAGGAACCGCCACATTTGCCGGCCGGTTTCAATGTCCACCGCATATAGATATAGGTCATCGCTTCCCACGTAGGCCAATCCATCCACGATGGCTGGGGAAGAGTGTACCGCGGCTACCGGGTACGTGTTATATTTTCGTAACTCCGGCGGCAGGTACGCTCCTTCGACTTGAAATTTCCATTTCAAACCGCCAAACTCCCTCACTCCGTCCGTCTCAAAGAAACCGGTGCGCTCGGGGCCCCGCGGAAGCCGGCTCCACTGGTTGCGCCGGCCGGTGGACGTTGGACCGTAGATGCAGGTTGTGCGGCCGGCGGCAAGCCGGTGGCCGGTGATAGGTCCGGAATTGGGGATGCTTGGACCAAAGGCGCCGCCGTAACCGGCGGGAGAGTGTCCGGAACCGGGCCTCGCTCGGTCTTCAAAGGCTCCGGTGTGGGCACCGGCGTGGGCACCGGCGTGGGCGTCGGCGTGGTTACGCCATCGCCGCAACTGGAAAGCAAAAGCAGCCCTATGAACGCAACTGCAAGGGTGACTCCGCCAATCTTATTCATTACGAAACCCTCGATGTGCAGTGCAAATATTCGATTCTCTACTTTAAAGCATAACTGTAGACAACCATCGGAGGGCGCCGATTTTGACACTGCCGGCGTCCTCCATACTTGTGGCCGGTGAGCGATTCACGGATGCCCTCAGCTCTACTGCCGTCAGGCTGCCGCGGCGTGTGATTCTATTTGCGCTTCCCACCCCTTATTGGGCTATAATCAGGCCCGGCCGTCCGTAGGATGCGGTTCTAACGGTCGTGCATGGCTTCACGGCAGCGGCCCGAGATTCAAGTTTCGTTTGACACCCGGCGGAGGATGACAATGACCCAAGAGGAAGGCGGGTTTAACCCACAAACGGTAATGGACCACCTGATGAAGAACGGCGTCACCCATGTGGTCTGGCTGCCCGACAGCGAGACCAACTTTCTGTACACGCTGATGCTGGAGGAACCGTCCATTGACCTCATCCCCGTCAGCCGGGAAGGCCAGGCCTTTTCCACGGCGGCCGGTCTGTCGGTAGGCGGGGCCAAGCCCGTCATTCTAATTCAAAACACGGGCCTCATGGAATCCGGAGACTCCCTTCGCGGCTGGGCCATGGGCATGAACATACCGGTGGTTCTCATGGTGGGCTACCGCGGCTGGACCCGGCATGGGGTCAACACCGACACGGCGGCCACGTACACCGAACATTTTCTCCACGCTTTCGGGATCAAATACTACCTGGTCGAAAGCGACGCCGACGCCGAGCGGATATCTCTGGCCTTCCAGGATGCCGAAAAGATCAAGAACCCGGTGGCGGTGCTGATGGGCGACGAATTCCACGGCTTTAACCGCTAGTTTACGGCGTTGGTTTTAGGAACCACCCTGGATCAGTCATTGGGTGGTCATCGAAAAATGATAGGAGATATTCCATGTTTCAAATGGCCGACATGTTCAAAGCGTTTGGTCCATATCGAGGCAGCGCGGTGGTCATACCCGGCAGGGGCGGGCGTCATTGGATCAACGTTAGCGACAAACCGAACCGGGACGTTCCCCTGGGAGACCCGGCAATGGGCGGCCACGCCTCGTTTGCCCTGGGACTTGCCCTGGCCAGGCCAAACGAAAAGATCATCCTTTTTGACTCCGAGGGCGACGTTCTCATGAACCTGGGCGCTCTGGCCACCATCGCCGAGAAAAACCCGCCCAACTTCTACCATTTTCTGTTGGACAACGGTGTCTACGCCACCACCGGCGGACAACCGGTGCCCAACGCCCAAAATGTCGCCTACGACGTGATCGCCCAGGGCTCCGGTTACCCATCCGCCTTTGCCTTCGACAATCTGGAGGACTTCACCAACAACATAGAAGGGATACTCAGCCGGCCCGGTCCTGTTTTTGTAGCCATGAAAGTGGTCCCGGAAATTGAAAACGTGCCAATCGGCCAGAGGGTGCGGTGGCAGAAAAAGACCCGGGACCAAACGATTTTGGACATGCAAAACGATCTGGGTCCCCGGGTGGTTTAGGGGGGTTGGGGGAGGTCATTCTTACCTGGGATGGATAGAGAAAATGGGGTAAATCCCCCCAACCCCCCTTTTGCGAAAGGGGGGCTAGATTTGCTCCCGTTCCGGAGGGCGGCAAGATTTCCCCCCTTGCGAACGCGGATCAAAGTGTCCTTCTTTGACGAGGGGCTAAGGGTTCCCCCTTTCGCGAAAGGGGGGCTGGATTTGCTCCCGTTCCGGAGGGCGGCAAGATTTCCCCCCTTTGCGAAGGCGGATCAAAGTGTCCTTCTTTGATGAGGGGCTAGGGGTTCCCCATTTCGCGAAAGGGGGGCTGGATTTGCTCCCGTTCCGGAGGGCGGCAAGATTTCCCCCCTTTGCGAAGGCGGATCAAGGTGTCCTTCTTTGCTAAGGGGCTAGGGTTTCCCCCTTTGGCAAAGGGGGATTAAGGGGGATTTGCGCTGCCAACAAGCCCGTCAATAGATGGCGGAAAGCCCATGTTGGAATGGGTAGCTGTCAAGCCATCCTGAAGAAACACGCCGGCCTCAACCACCTATCACAAACTTCCAGTTCGTCCGATAACACATTCTAGGAGTGTACCCATGGCCCACCAGGTCAACGGCGTCATCGCCGGTTCCAAAGGCGCGGCGGTAAGCATCCAGCCGATTCTGGTTCCCGACCCCGGTCCCGGCGAGGCGCTGATCCGGGTGAAGGCCTGCGGGGTCTGCCACACCGATTTGCACTACCGGGAAGGGGCGATCAACGACGACTTCCCCTTCTTGTTGGGGCATGAGGCGTCGGGCACCGTGGAGAGCGTGGGGACAGGCGTGAACAACGTGGCCCCCGGCGACTTCGTGGTCATCGCCTGGCGTTCGCCCTGCGGCACTTGCCGGTCCTGTCTGCGAGGCCGTCCCTGGTATTGCTTCGCCAGCCGCAACGCCAGCCAGCCCATGACCCTGGCCGACGGAACGCCCTTGTCACCGGCGCTGGGAATCGGCGCGTTCGCCGAGTTGACCCTGGTGGACGCGGGCCAAGCAGTGAAGGTAAACCCGCAGGTCAGACCCGAAACCGCAGGTCTCATCGGCTGCGGCATCATGGCTGGATTGGGCGCCGCCATCAACACCGGCGGGGTCAGCCAAGGCGATTCGGTGGCGGTGTTCGGCTGCGGCGGTGTCGGCGATGCCGCCATCGCGGGGGCCCGTCTGGCCGGGGCTCACACCATCATCGCCGTGGACATCGACAGCCGGAAGCTGGAATGGGCCAAAGATTTCGGTGCGACCCACACTATCAATTCCAAAGACACTGATCCGGTGAAGGCGATCAGGGACCTCACCGGCGGCAACGGGGTAAACGTGGCCATCGAGGCCGTGGGCAATCCGGCGACCTATGAGCAGGCCTTTTATTCCAGGGACCACGCGGGCATCGTTGTGCTGGTGGGCGTGCCCAATCCCGAAATGAAGATCGAACTGCCCCTCCTAGAAATATTCGGCCGGGGCGGCAGCCTAAAATCCTCCTGGTATGGCGACTGCCTGCCCTCCCGGGACTTCCCCACCTACATCGATCTGCACCTGCAAGGCCGCCTAAACCTGGACAAATTCGTATCAGAAACCATTTCCCTGGACGAAGTGGAAGAAGCCTTCCACAAGATGGAGCGGGGAGAGGTGCTGCGGTCGGCGGTGGTGTTTTAGGGGTGGTGTTGGTTTTCCGTGTTTGGGCTTGTTTCGAAGGGGCTCCGCGCTTGGCCCGACTTGGCAAACTAAGGCGGTTCGGTTCGACACACCTCGCATCAAAAGCTAAGGTTCAACCCTGACCCATGACGTTTTGTCAATGCATATTAGTTGAAATTACGTGTAGAATATTACTTGACGATGTGCGAGGTACATCAATTAAATGCGAAGGTTTGATTGATCGGTGTGTGGCCATTCGCCATCGGAGAGGGTGATGGAGTACGAGTTCGACAGAGACAAATTTGCAGAATTGATCCTGTATATTGCTCTCAGGTCCGATAATGATAAACGGTTCGGGGCAATCAAACTTAACAAAATACTATTCTACTCGGATTTCAACGCCTACAAGGAATTGGGAGCACCAATTACAGGTGCTTCATATCAGCATCTTGGGGAAGGACCCGCTCCGAGGGAGATGTTACCCACGACGGCGCGAATGAAGTCCGAGGGTTCCCTCAAAATTGAGGCTCACACCTATTTCGCCAAAGTGCAACCTCGCGCCGTCCCTCTCCGTCCCCCAAATCTCTCCATTTTTACCACGAGTGAAATTCGTGTCGTTGATTAAGTTATCGAGGAATTCTGGGAATTGAATGGGAATCAACTGAGTGACCGCTCCCACCAAGAATACGGTTGGAAACTAACTGAAGAGCACGAAATAATACCCTATACAGCCGCCTGGTTCTCAGCTGACCCTCTGACCCAAGAGCAAGTTGAACGTGGGAAAGAGGTCGCTGCCAAGTTTGAACTCGGAGCGTAGGTATTAGACTATATGATGTCGAGGAAGGGCCTGACTTCGCCGAAGCGGCTGAACAGGTCTTGGGTTCGGCTGAATAATGGGAAGCAATCAAAGAATTCATTGAGGGCTTTATCGCTCGCGATCCAGAGATAGGCAGGCCGGTGCCCGGCACTCATATACGCGCGTTTTCTTTGGACACAACCCCGCCGGCCACTATTTTTTTACTCCATTCGGGAAAGCACCGATCGGGCAGGGCAGCAAATCGGCGTCATTCGATTACTAGATATCCAAGATATTTGATCGCAGCCGCCAGCCCAGTTTCCCTCAGTCATCCCTCCGGCGGATTCCGCTAAGTGCCTCCCCCCTAAACCCGGTAGCAGGCAACCATGTGGCCTCCTCCTTTGTCTTCCAGGGGCGGATGGGGCTCGGAGTGACAGATTTGGGCGGCTATGGGGCACCTTTCTCTGAAACGGCAAAAGGGTTCGGGGTCCACCGGTCTCGCCACGTCGCCCTTGATATCCGGCGGAGGACGGACGTTGCCTGGTTCAGGCACCGGCACTGCCGAAAGCAGGGCTTTGGTATAGGGATGTTGCGGATCGGCCAGGAGCTCTTCGGTTTCGGCCAATTCAACCAGCTTTCCCGAGTACATCACCCCTATGCGGTTGCTCATGTAGCGGGCCACCGCCAGGTCGTGGGTGATGTAAAGATAGGTTATCCCCAGGTTTTGGGCCAGGTCGGTCATCAGGTTCATGATGCCCGTGCTGATGGAAACATCCAGCATGGAGGTGGGCTCGTCGGCCACGACGAACTCCGGGCCGATCACCAGCGCCCTGGCGATGGCAACCCGCTGGCGTTGACCGCCGGAAAGCTCATGGGGGTACCGGAAAAGCATATCCTCGGCCGGAAATAACCTCACCAACTCCAGCATCTGAATGACTCGGTCCACCCGTTCCGAAGCGTTGCCCAGACCTTGGACCACCATCGCTTCGGCCACCGTGTCGTAAATGTTGCGCCGCGGATTCATGGACTCGAAGGGGTCCTGGAAGATCATCTGCGCCCGGCGGCGGAACTCCTTTAGATCGCGGCCCTTCACCGGGCCGATGTCGGAGAGGAGGCCGGCGTCGTTGCGAAGACGGATGCGGCCGCTGGTTGGCTCCAAAAGTTTGACCATTAGTTTGCCCATCGTGGTTTTCCCACACCCGGACTCGCCCACCAGCGCTAAACTCTCGCCAGGGAACAGTTGGAAGGAGACCCCATCGACAGCATGAACGTAGCCAACCGCTCGCCCGAATATTCCGCTGCTGATTGGGAAAGCCTTGGCGGCCTCGTCCACCTCGATCAGGGGCTCGGCATGGGGAGCAGTCATGACAGCGGGTTCCAGCAGGCGGCCCAATGGCCGTCGCGGTTGTTTATCGGTGGCTCTTCCTGGCCACAGATGGCAGTTGCCAGGGGGCACCTGGGATGAAAACGGCAACCCGTTGGAGGGGAGATCAGATTGGGCGGCTCGCCTGGCAGAGCCGCCAAAACCCGTTTCTCGCCTTTTATGCTGGGCGAGGCGGACATCAAAGACGCGGCGTAGGGGTGTATCGCCCGGGCGAACACCTCCGGGGTGGGACCCATCTCAACCAGCTTTCCGGCGTACATCACCCCAATTGTGTCCGACACCTCCGCGGCTACCGCCATATCGTGGGTGATGTAAAGGATCCCAGCGCCCGACTCGCTCTGGATGTCTTTCAACCCCCGCAAGATGCGGCCTTGAACGATCACGTCCAACGCGGTGGTGGGCTCGTCGGCAATGATCACGTCGGGTTGGCAAGCCATCGCCATGGCGATTACGGCCCTTTGCCGCATGCCGCCGCTGAACTCATGGGGATACCGGCCGGCCAGGTCCGGGTCAAGCCCCACCAACTCGAACAGATCGGCCACCTTTTCCCGGGAGTCGTCACTGGACATATCCGGGAAGTGGGTGTTCAAAGCTTCTATTATTTGATCGGCCACCCGGTAGACCGGGTCCAGTGAGTTCATGGCGGCCTGAAATATCATGGAGATGCGCTTCCAGCGGAACGCCCGCAATTCATTTTCGTCCATGGCGGCCAGGTCATTCCCGTCCAACAGCACCTGGCCGGAAACTAACCGGGCGTTGTCGGGCAGTAACTTCATCAGGGCCATGGCCAGTGACGTCTTGCCACAGCCCGACTCACCTACCAGGGCTAATACCTGGCCGGGAAAAAGGTCCAGGCTGACCCCATCAACCGCGTGAACATCGCCTTGGCGGGTCGCATAGCGCATGGTGAGGTCCGTTACTTGCAGGATCGGCCGGTCCGGCGTCACGGGGGCGTTCACCTTCGTCTTAGCCTGGGATTGAATACCTCATCCAATGCCCGCCCCACCAGATAAAAGGTGCTGCAAAGCAGGGTGATTGATGCGCCGGCGGGTACAATCAACCACCAATAACGGGTCCCCCCCAAAAGGTAACCGCCCGTATTGGCGGTATGGATCATGATTCCCCAACTCATGCGGACGTTCAACAGTCCAAAGAACGACAGGACGGCCTCGGAGAAGATGGCGGCGGTGACGGTGAACATCATGTAGAGGAAGGCAAGGGGCAGCAGGTTGGGTATAACGTGGACGAAGATAATGTGAAACCGGCTGCCTCCCGCCACCCGGGCCGACTCGATGTAAGGCTTCACGGTGATGCTAAGCGCCTGCGACTTTAGCACGATGGCCACGCCGCCAAACCCGCCCAGGATTCCGAGAACCACTCCCAAGCCCACCAGATTTATGTCGAAGAGGGCGGTCAACACGATGAGCAACGATATGCCGGGAAGGGCGACCACCAGGTCGGCCAGCCGCATGAAAAAGGAGTCCACCACTCCCCCAAAGTAGGCCGAAACCGCCCCCACAAAGGTTGCTATGGTCACCGTCACGACGGCAGCCACCACGCCCAAAAAAAACTCGGAGCGGGCGCTGGACATCAACTGGCTCAACACGTCCCTGCCCAATGGGTCGGTGCCCAGTGGATGTTGCCAGGAAGGTGGAGCCGGCTGTTCCGTCTGGCCCAGGGCGTACCCCGTGACCGGGTTGTAGGTGGCTTCGTCCCAGATGGTCAACATAAGCAGCGGATGGGCGGCGGCCATCAAGGCGAATAATACGATCACCGCCAGGCCCAAAATTCCGATCTTGGTTTCGCGGAATATCTCCCAGGTGTCGCTCAAACGCCGGCGGGTGATCTGGCGTTTTGCCGCCCACAACCGGTCGACGGCCGCACCTTCGGTTTCACTGTTTAATGGAGTGGGCAATGGCGGCGGCCCAGAGGGTTGATTTGGCTGGTCCTCGGGCATGGAGGTCATTGGTACCTGATCCTGGGGTCCAGATAGGCGTAAAACATATCGGCGATCAAATGGGCTGCCAGCGCGAAAATGCCGATGAACACAAACGCGCCCAGCGCCAGGGGCAGGTCTTGGGAACGCACCGCCTGCAACAGGGTCAACCCCATTCCGGGCCAGGAGAAAATGGTCTCTATGATCACGCCGCCGTCTATGGCAAAGGCCAGGCTATAAACAAGGCTGGTCACCACGGGAAGCAGCGCGTTGCGGGCGGCATGGTGGTCACGCACCACGTTTTCGGGCAGCCCCTTGGCGCGGGCGGCCAAGATGTAATCCTCGCGCAGCGTCTCCAACATACTGTTGCGTGTTAGGAGCATGGTTCCGGCGAAGGAGACCAGGGTCAGCGTGGCGATGGGCAGAACCATATGCCGGAGTATGTCCAGCGCCAGATACCCGGTGCCCGAAGAACTCCAAGCCAAACCACCGCCCAGCACTGCCAGAGCGGCCGACGCCGTCAGCCAGCGGCGCCACCTCCGCCCGGCAAAACGTTTGGCCAGCAGGGCGGCCGCCAGCATAAACACGCCGAAGCCTCCAATGGTCAAAAGCATCTGGTTAAAAATGCTATTGGCGCTAACCGGGGCGTCCCGCCACAGCAGCGGGTCCAGGAATTTACCCAGTGGGAACCAGTCCAATTGAAAGGCGAAGATCCAGATCATCATCAGGGCAAACCAGGGGGTGAACACGGTGAAGAGGGCCGCTCCCGAAATGGTGGCCGTCATCTCCAGGGCGCCGCCCCTGCGCCAGGCGATTGCTTTGCCCAGGACGAACCCGATGTAAAAAGAGAAGACCGACGCGGTTAGAAATAGCACGGCGGTCCGGGGCAGCCGTTCTAGGATCACGTCCATCACCGGCCTTGGATAATGGCCAAAGGAGACGCCGAAGTTGCCGGTATAGGAATTTTTCAGGTGGATCAGATACTGTTCTCCCAGAGACTTGTCCAGACCGAAGGACGCCTTGATCTGCTCCCGCACCTCCGGCGGAAGCTCAGGATTCTGAAAGTAAAAAGACGTGTAATCCCCCGGCTGCGCCTGTATCAGGAAAAAGGCCAAGGTCACGATCAAGAAAAACGTGACTTTGATCTGACCAAGGCGGCGCACCAGGTAGCCGGTCATATGACTTCAGTTCCCCGTATTGCTTCCGTTTATATTAATGGGCAAACGTGGGCTCATTTGATGAGCACGGTGGTGGTCATTCCATTGGCGTTCTGGATGCCGCCCAAAACTTGAGTATAGGGGAATTCCAACCGGTCGTCGCGGTAGGTCTCCAAAATGGGTGTGGTGAACAGCACGACGTAGGGGAGGTCATCGGCCAAGAACTCCTGCATCTTGAACACCTTTATCCGGGCTTCTTCCAAATCGGTCTCGCTTAACAGCCCTTCGGCTAAAACGTCGAATTCCGGGTTGGAATATCCACCCCGGTTCAATCCGTCGCCGGTGGAGTGGCGGGAATGGAAGAATGCGTCCAGATAATCTGGGTAGATGCTCAGACTCCATCCCAAGATCCACATGTCAAAGCCGTCAGGGTCGGCGATTTTATCCACAATCACGTTGAAATCGGTAAGCCTGGCTTCGGCGGGGATGCCGATGTCGTTGAGCCACCTCTCGATCCAGATGGCAAATGTGGAACGCAGGGGGTCGTAGCCCGGGCTGGGCGCCAATATCTCCAACTCGGGGACTGGCTGGCCGCCGGGCATCTTCAGGCCGCGTCCTACCACCTCGACGAAGGTGCCGTTTTCGCTGACTCTAGGTTCCGTCTCCCAGGTGAACCCAGCTCCCTTTAAAAATTCCACCGCCTGGGCGATGCGTTGGGTACGGTCCAGGTCCTTGCCCACCAGGGGCACGTCGGGGTTGTGCCAAAACCCGTTGCCCTCGGGAACGGTGGTGTACACGGGAATAGCGACGCCCTGCAGCACAGTCGATGTGAGAAATTCCTTGTCGATGAGCGTGGCCACGGCCTGGCGGAAAGCCTTGTTGTCCATGGGAGGGCGGCGCATGTTGAAGCCCAGGTACCGGAATCCATTACCGGGATTTTCCGTGGTGGCCAGACCGCTCTGGCCTTTGAGCTGCTCCTGGAGGCCGCGCTGCAATCCCAGTGGATTTAACATAATGTCTATATCGCCCTTTTTCAGGGCCAAAACAGCGGCCTCCTGGGTTCCGTAAATGGAGTAAATCGTGCTGTCGGCATAGGGGCCGACGGTGTATTCCAGGGTCTTCTCGCCAACTTCATCGCCGTATGCCGTAAAGCTAAAAACATCGGGCTTAGACTCGGAATAGGCCCCGTTGGCATACTCGATCACCGAAGAGCCGTCGAAGTAATAATCTGGGTTTTTGAACCGCTCTGCGAACGCTCCCTTCTCCCACTTTTTGAAAGTGTAACCTCCTGCCACCGGCTCGTTTTCGGGCACGTGGGCGAATAACGCCCTCTGCTGCCCGGTGACTTCGGCGTTGGCCTTGGCCGCCTCCACCACGGGCGCCCAGTAAGCCTGGGACATGATGGGCATGAACGCCGCCCCGAATTGCCAGATTGACAGACCCGGTTTCTCTTTGAAAAATACTTTGAGTTGATAATCGTCCAAGGCCTCTGCGTGGTCGAAGAATTTAACGTCGATGACTCCAGCCCAGTTACCGGTCAGCTGTAGGTCCAAAACCGTCTGGGCGGTGAACGCGAAATCGTGTGCGGTGACATCGGTTCCGTCGGTCCACTTCACTCCCTCCTTTAGTGGCACGACGGTGGTCCACAGGGTGCGGCCGTCTATGGTTTCCTCCCTCACCGAAGACGGGAAATCCGACGCCAGCGAAGGCACCCAGTCGTACCTCTGGTCGGAATAGGTATACAAGACGGGTGGGGCACCGCCCAACACATAGGAGTTCCAAATGGTGGTGTCCGGGCCCAGGTAGGCCCAATAATTAACGGTGGTCAGATCTTCAAAGATGCCCAGCTGGTATATCTTGTTTATGACCTTATCCACAGGCGCTTCCCGCGTATCGTCACCGCCGCACGCCGCCAAGACGAAAAGGCTTAATCCCAAGATGGCCCAGGAAGGCCAGTTTACCCGATTCCGGTTTGCCTGCTTCATGAATCCACCCCAACTGATTCACCCCAGGCGGAGTTTTAGCTGACCGCCTGGCCGATCTTTACCTGTGGCAGGATAATAACATACCGTCCACGAAACCTTGAGAGGCCATGTTGAAGGAGGTTTTGGGAAAACTAGACGACGTAAGTTACATCCCGCCGCACCATATCATCCCGGCGATTTCCCGGTGATTTTCAATGGAACTCCGCTAACGCTGGAATACGCCGAAAAAAGCCACAGTGCTATAATCCACCGATAGACGGACTGCCTCCCCACATTCTCCCTGACCGGATCTTGCCAGCATATGACCGTCCCTCAAAGCCTATCAACGGCCACATGAACATTGGCTTGGTGGTATTAGACTCAGACAAAAAAGTGGTCCAGTGCAGTGATGCCGGAGCATCTCTTTTGGGCGTCTCGTCCCAGCAGGCATTGGGACAGTCCATCGAACATTTGCTGCGTCAGCGTGCCGGCGATTGCGTTCTGCCCGCTGATCTCCACTTGTTGATGCGCCGGATAGCCGGTCCGGACCCCGAACCTGGGGATTTGGAGGTTGTGTTCCTACAGATCAACTATCGCCGCTTGAAGGTTACGGTATTCCCGCTGACCGGGGACGATGGAAATGATGGCGCCGGACTGTTGTTTCGGGACGTGACGGCGGATATGGAGAACGATGAATTCATCGACAATCTGTCACATGCGCTCTTGAACCCAATCACCAGCGTGATCGGTTATTCCGAATTACTTGGCAAGGTTCGCCTGGACCAAAATCAGCGTGGCTGGCTGGAGACGATCCATACCAGCGGCCGGCGTCTCGCGGAATTGGTGGAAGACGTGGTGGAAGCAACTGGGTTGGAACGGGACGGCGCCCAGTACGCAGAAGAGATCTTCTCGTTGGATTCCGCGATCGACGAGACTCTGGCCGACACCAATCTCCTGACCACCTTCCACCAAATAGAGGTTAGAATGAACCCCCACCTCCCCAAGGTAAAAACCGGCCAGGCGGCGTTGGAGAGCATCCTACGTAATCTGTTACGGAATGCCCTCAACCACGGCCCGCGCGGCAGCACGGTGACCTTGTCGGCGCGGCACGAAGAACAATCTGGCCGGCTGGTGATCTCAGTGAAGGACCAAGGCCAGGGCATCGCCGAATCCGACGCAGATTTGGTCGTTACTCCTTTCTTTCAAAGCAGGCAACTGGCCGAATCCAGCGATTCAGCCACTTCGCTTTGCCTGTACATCGCCAAATCTCTGGTTAAGAACCTGGGAGAAGAGATTTGGTGGGAGAACGATTCCCATCAAGGTGCAACGTTTCATTTCTCGGTGGCGGCCGCGCCTTGACCCGCTGATTGAGTTCAGCCAGCCGAACTCGTGGTTGTCTATGGAATTCTTGGTTGTTCCTAACGGTGTGTAATGGCCTCAGATTACCGAGCCACCATATTGGTCGCGGACGATGAAGAACCCCTCTTGGACCTCATGAAGATCGTGATAAAACGCGAAGGCAAGTACCGCCTGCTGCTGGCCAAGGACGGGGAAGAGGCGTTGGCCATCGCTCGAAAGGAGATGCCTCAGTTAGTCATCGTCGACGTGTCGATGCCGGGATTGAACGGTTTTGAGGTTTGCCGCCAGCTGAAACAAGACCCTGCCACCGCCGGGATCAAGGTGGTGTTGTTGACCGGATTCGCCAAAACGTCATTACGGGAAAAAATGGCGGAGGCAGGCGCCGACGACATGTTCCCAAAGCCTTTCGACCTTTCCACTTTCCGCGAAAAGTTGGAAGGCCCTTGGTTGGGCATCACGGCAATTTGTTAGATGGCCCCTTTGGCATCTGGGCAACGGTAAAAACCGCCTAGAAACCCTTGAACCAGGCGTTAAAGTTGACCGCTTGCTCCATCGAGCCCGTGATTTTCAACCTGCCGCCGCGGGAGGCTTGCGAAACATCTAATCGACCGAAGATCAGCAATATGTAATTGCCGGTGTCGCACCCGAACACTGTGTCGGCCTCGCCCGTGGCCTGGTCCTCTGTTTTAAACTCGCCTCCGGTCACCAACACATCTTGTTTGATCGCCACCGGCCTCGGCACGTCGAACCGGTATCTTACCGGAACGGGCAGGTCCAGCCCGGAGACAAAGGCAGTCCTTAGCCACCTGGGCACTCTGCCGGCCAGCAATCCCAAGGATTCCTCCCCTAGTACCGCCGACTGGTCTATTCCCCAACGAATGTCCCAGCTATGTACCGCCAGCTCCTGCACCCGGAGGGCCACGAAATCTCTGATAGGCATGGGGCCGCGGCGGTGGTAGCACGGCTTATCCCAATCTTCTTCCTTTAAGTGGGCAAGGCGCTGCCTCAAGACGTCATAACCGGCGCTGAAATTCTCCATCAAATCGGCCCCTGCTTCTTGCCTGTAGGAGATCGCGCTTTGGTTGATGACTTCCGAGCCACGCTCGCCGGGCGCCAGAGGAGTCTGCCCAGCGGGAGGGCCGGAATCGCCGTCAACAGCCCTGCCGATGGAGGTGGCCCAGTTGTTTGCGCCGGCCGATAGGTGAGCCGCGACATCCGCCACGCTCCAACCCTCGCAGGAGCTGTTTTTCGACCAAGCGGCGTCATCCAAACCCGCCAGAAAATCCCGTAGACGGGAGGCTTCTATATCCACCAGGTTTATGGTGTCAGCTAGGGTTTCAACCACTTGAATTCCTCCGCTCCGTGTCGCGATTTCCTGGCTATCGCCCGTCCATTTCCACTCAATTCCAAGTTATGAAGTGAGCCAACAGGGCCGGCGAGTTATACTATACTCTGCCGCCTAGAACTACAAGCATTTATACTTAGGTATAGCTATAAAAACCACCATCACGAGAGTTGGAGTAGAACGTGGCTGACCTTCTCGAATCAACGACCAACCCCTTTGGAGGTGTCGTCACCAGGCCTGAAAGCCTGCCCGGCGACCCAGGCCGGTTTCGGTTGCGGCTAGCAGATTCCGTGGCGGCCTGGAAAGCCCAGGGGATCTTGGCCGTTTGGATGGAGGTGCCCATTGCCCTGTCCCAACTGATTCCAGTGGCCGTGGAAGCGGGATTCATCTTCCACCACAGCGGAGATGACTATCTGATGATGATCCACCGGATAGTCCCCGACACCTACCTGCCGCCCTACGCCACCCATTATATCGGCGCCGGCGGCGTGGTACTCAACGAAAATCGGGAATTGCTGGTGGTTCGCGAGAAGTACGGGTTTCGCGGCCGCCCAGCCCAATTGAAACTCCCCGGCGGCGCGCTGCTTCAGGGCGAGCACCTGGTAGACGCATTGGAAAGGGAGGTGTTGGAGGAAACAGGCGTCCGCACCAAGTTCGAATCGCTGGTGTGTTTCCGCCATTGGCATCAATACCGGTACGGTAAGTCAGACATCTATTTCGTTTGCCGGCTCAGCCCCCTGAGCTCCGAGATCGTGATGCAAGCTGAGGAGATAGCCGAATGCCGCTGGCTCCCGGTGGCCGATTTCTTGGGGTCCGACGACATCGGCACTTTTAACAAGAGCATCGTCCAGGCAGCCCTGGACAGCCCCGGCATCGCTCCAACCTGGATCGATGGTTTCATCGACCAACAGCAGGGCGAGTTCTTCATGCCCCAATCCCCCGGGCGGGATTGACCGCAGCGGCGTTGGCCAAAATCGGCCATGCATCGCAGGGATGAGCGCGTATCTCATCGTTACTGAGCCTTGCAGAGACTACTAAACTCGCCGATAGGCAGAACTTGGGGGCTAAATCCCCCCAACCACCTTTTGCGAAAGGGGGGCCAGTTCTCCCCCTTTGCAAAGAGGGATTAAGGGGGATTTCCATTCTGGCCAGATTGCTCGTGACGTTCAGCAATTAATGCGCGGCTCAGTAGGATGACTCGGGAGACGTTCGGGCATGAACATGGGATTTGGCATTTCTACTCTAGGCTGGACGATTGATCCCCTGTGGAAGTAGGCCGCGGTAGCGATTCGCCCTCGGGATGCCGTTTAAGGATCATGGCCCCCAAGGGTCCTTGAGTCGCGGAAATCACTTTGATCTGGGAAATACAAGCTGAAGATAGGTCCGGGTCTTCCTGGTAGTCCGATCAACACCAAGGAAAATTTTGGGAGGTCGATACAATGGCCCTGCAACAGGCCGTGAGAGACAGCCACCCGTACTTTATGTACGACGCCATAGTGGATCAACCCCGGGCTATGGCGGACATGCTGCGGATCCACAGCATCCACGCTCAGGAAGCCGCAGCCGCCATCGTCAAGAAACGGCGTCTTTACCTGGTCGGGATCGGCACCTCCTGGCATGCCGCCTTAGTTGCCCGCGACTGGTTAAGGCGGCTCGCCCCGGCATCCCTGGAAGTGCAGGCCTGGCACTCCTTCGAGTTCTGCGGCTATCCTCCGTCGCTGAGCAAAGAGGACGCAGTCATTGTCATCAGCCACCGGGGCACCAAGACATACTCGTTCCTAGCCCTGGAATTGGCGAAAGGCACCGGCGCATACACCCTGTCGATAACGTCGACCGAACCGGGCCCGAGAATCCAGGTGGCCGATACAGTGTTACATACCGTGGAGCCAGAGCGTTCCGCCGCCTTTACCGTAAGTTATACCGCGGCCTTGACCCTATTGGCTCTGATTGCCACGGCCATAGGGAGCTGGGCCGACAACAGGGAAGACCTTCCCCTGTTGCGGGCAGAACTAGATGAGGTGCCCCAGAAGGTAACCCAAGTTTTGACACGCGAAGCGGCGGTTCAGCACGCAGCCCAACGGTTCCAGAACCGGACACGATTCATCTGCGCCGCGTGGGGCGCAAACACGGCTAATGCCTACGAAGTGGCCCTGAAGATCAAAGAAACCAGCGCGATGGACAGCGAAGGAATCGAACTGGAGCAGTTACTCCACGGACCATTCTGCTCCGTAGACAGCCAGTGCCTTGTTACCCTGATCGCGCCGCCGGGACCGGGCTACGGCCGGGCGATGAACATTGCCCGAGCTTGTAAAGAGGTGGACGCGCCGGTCTGGGCGCTGGTCGAAGAGGAAGACTCGCAGCTTTCGGACCTTGCCACCGAAACCTTCCCCATGCCCTCTTTGGGCGAATTTTGGAGCCCTCTGGTCTACGTGGTGCCCTTGCAGCTGTTTACCTATCATCTCGCCCTGGCCCGGGGCGCCCATCCCGACCTGCTTCAACAAGACAATCCAAAACAGGCCGCCGCTCGCAAACACTACGATTTATAGAGTGTAGCCGCCAGCTTCCGGCTGCCGTGTTTAACGAGTTAGGCCGTTCTTATACTTTTCGCTCCCGAAATATATAATGCCAATAAGGATCAAGCCCGCCCATGACAGCGGGTCCCTTTCCCTCCAAGCCGCCTATGCTAAACTTACCCCATGCCACTCTCCCAGTTTCATCCGATCATCCGCTCCTGGTTTAGCGGCAAATTCCAAGGCCCCACCGATGCCCAAGCCCAGGGATGGCCGGCCATCGCCCAGGGCACCCACACGCTGATATCCGCTCCAACTGGGTCAGGGAAAACCCTTGCAGCGTTTATGACCTGCATCGACTCCCTGGTACGCCAGGGCCTGGCGCTTCAAGGCTCGTCTGACGAATTGAATAAAACGCTGCCCGACACCACCCAGGTGGTATACGTTTCGCCCCTGAAGGCCCTCTCCAACGACATCCAGAAAAACCTGGCGGGTCCCCTGGAAGAAATCAGGGCACTGGCGGAGAAACTGGGCATGCCGTTGCCAGAGATACGCATCGGTTTGCGCACCGGCGACACTAAAGCCTCCGACCGCCAGAAGATGGCCAAACGCCCTCCCCATATCTTGATCACCACGCCGGAGTCTTTGTACCTGCTGTTGACCTCCAATAGCGGCCGGGAGGGGCTCAAGCACGTCAAAACCTTGATCCTCGATGAGATCCACGCCGTGGCCGAC
Organism: Dehalococcoidia bacterium; assembly: GCA_034428715.1. Taxonomy (GTDB): domain Bacteria; phylum Chloroflexota; class Dehalococcoidia; order Lucifugimonadales; family UBA3495; genus Io17-Chloro-G2. The sequence continues at coordinate 26,491 of DAOUHE010000118.1, forward strand.
GACAAACGCGGTTCCCACCTTTCCCTGTCGGTGGAACGCCTGCGGGAGTTGGCGGAAGACCCCATCACCTGCATTGGACTGTCCGCCACCCAACGGCCCATTGAAGAAGTGGCCCGGTTCCTGGTCGGCAACGATAGCATCGACGAACATGGGCGTCCTCAGTGCCTGATCGTAGACACGGGTCACGCCAGGGAACTGGACCTGAATCTAGAGTTGCCCAATCTGGAGTTGGGCCCCATCGCCACCTATGAGGTTTGGGGAGAGACCCTGGACACCATCGCCGGTCTTTCCGCCAGCCACGGCACCACATTGGTGTTTGTCAACACCCGGAGGCTGGTGGAGAGGGTATCGCATCAGTTGGCGGAAAGGATGGGCGAAGAGGCAGTCGTTGCCCACCATGGCAGCCTGTCCAGGACCACCCGGCTGGCAGCCGAAGAAAAGCTCAAGACCGGGCAAGTTAAGGTTTGCGTCGCCACCGCGTCCCTTGAGTTGGGAATCGACATCGGTGTGGTCGACCTGGTGGTGCAGATCGGCTCACCGCGGTCCATCGGTTTGCTGTTGCAGCGCATTGGACGCTCTGGCCACACCGTGGGTGGGACACCCAAGGGCCGCCTTTTCCCTTTGACCAGGGACGAATTACTGGAATGCACCGCATTGCTAACCGGCGTCCGCAAGGACAACCTGGACACGTTGGCGATACCTCCTTGGCCCCTGGACGTGCTGGCCCAGCAGATAGTCGCCGCTTGCGCGGCCGAAGAGTGGGGGGAAGACGATCTTTTCCAGCTTTGCCGCCGGGCTTATCCATACCGGGACCTGCCACGGGAAAAGTTCGATCAGGTGGTGGAAGTGCTGTCCAAGGGTTTCTCGACACGGCTGGGCCGGTCCGGAGCGTTGCTGCACCGCGATGGTGTCAACGGCCTGTTGCGGGGCCGCCGTGGAGCACGGATCACCGCCCTCACCTGTGGCGGTGCCATACCCGACAACGCTGATTACGATGTGATAGCCGACCCCGAAGAGACCTTCGTGGGCACGGTTAACGAGGATTTCGCCATCGAGAGTCTGGCCGGGGACATTTTCCTGCTAGGAAACACTCCTTGGAAGATTCGGCGCATCGAAAGAGGAAAGGTCCGCGTCGAAGACGCCCAGGGCCAGAGCCCCAGCGTTCCCTTCTGGCTGGGGGAAGCGCCGGGCAGGACGGACGAACTTTCCGAAGAGGTGACCAATGTGCGAGAAGGCATATCTCTGCGGCTAGGGAATCCTGGCAAGGCCCAAGACTGGGTGGCCAACGGCGCCCAGATCTCCCCTGAGGCAGCTCGTCAACTGGTGGCATACATGGAAGAAGGCGTGCGAGTGTTGGGCGCGGTTCCCACCGGACAAAGGGTGATAGCCGAGCGGTTTTTCGACGAAAGCGGCGGCATGCAACTGATCATCCACGCCCCCTTTGGCGCCCGCATCAACCGGGCCTGGGGCATGGCGTTGCGGAAGCGTATCTGCCGCACCTTCGATTTTGAACTGCAAGCTGCGGCCACCGATGACGGCCTGAATTTCTCATTGGGCCCCAGCATGTCCTTCCCTCTCGACGACATATTCAACTACCTAAACCAAAAGACCGTGGAAGAAGTCTTGCTTCAGGCGGTTCTTCAGGCGCCTGTGTTTGGCGTTCGTTGGCGCTGGGACGCCACCCGAGCGCTGGCGATTCAGCGTTGGAGCAGCGGCCGGAAGGTCCCGGCGCCGCTGCAACGGATGCGCTCCGAGGATTTACTGGCGGCCGTGTTCCCCTCCCAGGTGGCCTGTCACGACAACGCAGCGCCCGGCGATATCGAACCACCCGACCATCCCCTGGTATTTGAGACCATCAGGGATTGCCTCACCGAGAACATGGATATCGAGGGTCTGAAAGATGTGCTGGCGCGCATTGAACAGGGAGACATCCAGGTCTTTGCCAAGGACACGGTACAGCCATCGGCCTTTTCCCACCAGATACTCAACGCCGCGCCCTATGCTTTCTTGGACGACGCCCCTCTAGAGGAACGCCGGGCTCGGGCGGTCTCACTGCGCCGCGCCCTGCCCGATGACCCACAGGACCTGGGAGCGTTGGACGTCAGGGCCATCCAGGAAGAAACCGCCAACGCCTGGCCCCGAATTCGGGACGCCGACGAGTTGCACGAAGCCCTTCTGATACTGGGTATGATGCCGGAAAATCATCGATCGCCCTCAATGCTTGGCGCCGAGGCTGCAACTGAGTCTTGGCCGGGAGCCGGGGACCTGGGCCGGTGGTTTGACGAGTTGTTTGAGACAGGCCGGGCCTACCGCGTCACCCTGCCTGGCGGCCAGCGGGCCTGGACGGCCACCGAGGGCTTGCCATTATTACTGGCGGCCTTCCCCGGCGCGGGCCTCGAACCCCAACCACCCTCCGGCGTGGCTGTGGACCCCCAGTTTACCGCAGACCCCCAACTAACAATAGAAGACGCCCTGCTAATCAACGTGCGGGGATGGGCCGAGTGTTCAGGGCCTTTCACCTGCCAGGAAATGGCGGAGATCCTGGGCATTGAGACATCATCGGTCAGCTACGCCCTGGGTCAGATGGAAGTGGAAGGACTGGTGCTGCGGGGCAGATTCAGGCCAGGCTTAGATGATGAGGAGTTCTGCGACCGGCGGATATTGGCCCGGATCCACCGTTCAACCATCGGAGGCCTTCGCCGGGAAGTGGAGCCGGTGGCCCAGGCTACGTTCGTGAGGTTCCTTCTCAAGTGGCAGCACGCGGACCAGGCGTCCAAATTGGAAGGCGAGGGCGGATTACTTGACATAATCGAGCAACTGCAGGGATTCGAAGCCGCGTGTGGCTCCCTGGAAACCGAACTGTTGCCCTTACGCGTGAATTCCTACGAACCGGCCCTCTTGGACAGTCTTTGCCTGGGCGGCGACGTGGTGTGGGGCCGCCTTTCCCATCCCAGATTCACCGGCATCCGGTCCATCGGCCCCCGGACCAATGGAAAAGAACCGTCCGGCCGCTCAGCGTTGACTCGGGTCACGCCCATCACCATTGCCCTCAGGGAGTCCATCGACTGGCTTTGGGACTCTCCGGCGGATGACGAGCTAAACCCTCCCGGCGCGGCTGGTGAGCTTTTGGAAGTTCTCTCCCGGCGAGGGGCCTGCTTCCTGACCGACATGATCTCCGCCACCCGGCGATTGCCAGCCGATGTCGAGGATGCGCTCTGGCAACTGGCCGCGGCCGGCCGGATAACATCCGACGGGCTGGAACCGCTGAGACGGAGGATCGATCCCAATAGGGTCAAAATCGGTAACAGCCGGCGCCGAGTTTCCAAAACCCGCCGCGGCCTTTTACGCCGCCCGCCGGGACAGGGACGCTGGTCCCTGCTGGAGGCCATCGACCCCAAGGAAAACCCCATTGAAGCCAGGGCCCGGCAGCTTTTGCTTCGTTACGGCATTTTGTTTCCAGAACTGTTGGCTAGGGAGCCCATGGCCCCGCGGTGGCGAGAACTGGTGAGGGTCCTCCGCCGGCTGGAAGCCAGGGGCGAGATACGCGGCGGCCGGTTCGTCACCGGCTTCGTTGGCGAGCAATTCGCCCTGCCCGAGGCCGTGGAAACCCTACGCGCGGTCAGAAACCAGGAGCCCGATGGAAAGATGGTGACCGTTTCCGCCTGTGACCCGCTGAACGTGGTGGGCATCTTAACCCCGGGAGACAGGGTGCCGGCGGTTCTTGGCAACCGGGTGGTGTATCGTGACGGCGTGCCGGTGGCCTCCCTAGAAAGCGGCAATCCGGTGCAACGCTCCAATGCCGACGATCTTTGCTTCGCCAGGGCCCGCGCGCTGTTGCACCCATCACGGATGGGCGAATTTCCCCACGAGCCCCAGGAGGTTTCTTAGACCCGCGAACATGATCTTCATCATGTCGTTAGAACTGCGGCGCGGCGAATGTTAGCAGGTCTCAGAAATCCCTGTAGACTTTACCCGGAGGATGACATAACTTGGTTGAAGCCCAATTCAGGTGGAATGTAGGGGACGCGGTTCGGGAGAGGGTGTCCACCGGAACCGAAACGCCCCAAAAGTTCATAGTGGCCAAGCGGGGGTACTTCGACAGCCACGGCGCCTATGCGTTGATTGACGATGCAACGGGTGAAGAAGTGGGTGGATGGTACCGGGAAGACTGGCTGGAGCCTTACGACCCCGCACCGATCCCCCGTCCCCCGCAGCGGGATTAAACCTGGCAAATCCGTCGCTTTTTTTGGGGGGATAAGGGGAATCATCCATGACCGAAAACCGTTGGGCCAGCAGCGAGGCTGGGGCCATCCAGGCGTTGGAGGCTTTCATGGCCGCCCTCAACACCGGGGACCAAAAGGCCTTGTTTGACACCATGCACGTGCCCCACGTGAGGATCTCCGGGAATGGAGTGGCCATCTACGCAACCCGGGAAGACCTGGAGAAGGATTATCTAGAGGGATTCGCCGCCAGGGCCGGGGATTCTTGGCACCACACCGTCCTCGACTCCACCCAGGTCATTCACAGTTCGGAGAACAAAGTCCACGTTTTCATCCAATTCACCCGATACGATAAAGACGACAGCCCCATCGTCACCCACCAATCCCTTTGGATCATGACCAGGGTCGAAGGCCGCTGGGGCGCACAGGCGCGTTCGAGCTTCGCTCCGTGAGCGTGGACGTGGAGATATGCCCGGGCGTTTGAGCATCGCGGGAAATCCCGCCGGGTTCTTGTTCTTGACGATCAGCCTGCTCGTCAGCTTGGCCTGCTATGCCCCGGCGTCACCGGCAAGCCGCGACTCGGCATCGGAACCAACCCCGTCCCTGCCTGCACCGCCGTCCACGGTTACCCAACCCACCCCTCTCACCAGTCTTGGGGCGGCAACTGTCGATACCGGTTCATCACCACCCGAGGCCATGCCTTATTTCCACCTGCTGGGCGGCGACCCGGACCTGCCCGAGTTCGGCCGTGTTTCGGTCAACCTGGATTATGTCGCCGGGAAGATGGCGGAAAGCGGTAACATCGCCTTCGTTCCTATCCTGGTCGATTTCCTTCGGGTGCAGCTCTATTACGAAGGCCGCACCACGTTCAGCGCCTATCTCGATCAGCTGGTTGGTGACGAACAAAGGCCGGGTTCGGAGCAACGGGACGACTGGAAGCGATGGTCCCAGTGGCTGGGCAACCATCCTGTGATAAAACCACCCCAGGGTTACGCCGAGTGGAAAGGCCGGTTTCTCGCCCACATCGATCCTGGCATGGCGGCCTTCTTCTATGATGCCGTAGAGACCCAAATACGCCTGGAAGAGGCCGTCTGGGGAGGGGTGCCCAAAGACGGCATACCCGACCTGGTCAATCCGCCCGCGGTGTCCGGCCGGGATGCCAGGTATCTGAATCCAGATGACCGGGTCTTTGGGGTCTCCATCAAGGGGGAACACCCGGCCTTTCCGCTGCGGATCCTAAATCCCCATGAGATGGCCAACGGCACTTTGGGCGGCGTTCCCATCATTCTTGCCAATTGAACACTATGTGGCTCTGGAATCGTGTATTCCAGGCAGGTTGATGGTGAGGTCCTTGAATTCGGCACCTCGGGCATGCTTTATCGCAGCAACAAGCTGATGTACGACCGTGGAAGCAACAGCCTGTGGCAC
>DAOUHE010000119.1:0-2592 GCA_034428715.1 Dehalococcoidia bacterium
GCAGAAGAGGAGGTGACGCGATGAGGTACTAATCGTGAAGTCCTCTGGGGGCCCTGAACGGAGGGAACCTCACACCGAAGTGGCAAGTGCGCTGGTGCGGAGAACCGTGCCTGGTCCGAGGGAGGAGCGATGAGCGAGACCACGGAGTGCCCGCGAGGGGGCGTGTGGTGGAAGCCTAAGGTGCAGTGGTGAATCGAGCGAACAGCGAAGCGTCTATAAGCCTGCAATCGGAGGGTAAGCCGGTTCGCAGCGGCGAAGCCCGATATTCGTTTAGCGAGCGTGGGTTGAGACGACGGTTTATCACGAAATTCTGTGCGCTTTACCCGGGGAGATCTCTCGGTCTCCGCGCCGAGATAATCGGGAGCGGTAGTCGGAAGGAACGCAAGGACCGATGACGAAGGGACGAGAGAAGTCGGATCACCGCACGCTACCGAGGAAGGGGGGTAACGCCCCTGGAGGGAAGGCGGTGACGGGCAGTAAAGAGGCGGGGCAACTGAGCCTGTTTGGCGAGACAGCCGACAGCCCGCGAGGGGCCGACGGCGTGGCGGATGCGGATGGGTCTGTGTCTGCGACGCGCGAGGTGCCGAAGTCGCGAAAGAGGCTAAGACGTGCCCAGCCGGCGATGACGATGGAAGAGGTGACGAATGAGGAGAACCTGAGAGAAGGGTTTGCGCGAGTGGCGTCGAACAAGGGCGCGCCCGGAGCGGATGGGCAGAGCATTGAGCAGGTGCGAGAGCATCTGGAAGAGCTATTGCCGAAGCTGCGCCGCTCACTCCTGGAGGGGAGTTACCAGCCAGGGCTGATCCGGCGAGTGTGGATCCCGAAGTCTGGGGGACAGCGAGGCCTAGGCATACCTGACGTGGTTGATCGGCTGGTTCAGCACGCGGTGTACCAAGTGCTGAGCCCGCACTATGAGCCGACGTTCCACGCCAGCAGCCATGGATTCCGAGCGGGGCGTAGCTGTCACACGGCGGTTGCCGAGGCGGTGGAACATCTGGAGGCGGGGTATGAGTGGGTGGTGGACCTGGATTTGGAGAAGTTTTTCGACCGGGTCCCGCACCAACGACTACTCGCTCGGCTGAGCCAGCGGGTGGGAGACCACCGGCTGGTTGGGCTGATACGACGGATGTTACGGGCAAAGGTGATGCTGCCGAACGGGGTGGTGGTGAGCAATGAGGAAGGCACGGCGCAAGGTGGGCCGCTTTCACCGTTGCTCAGCAATATCGTGCTGGACGAGCTTGATGGTGAGCTTGGGCGGCGCGGTCATCGCTTCGTGCGTTATGCCGATGATTGCAATATCTACGTACGTAGTGAGCGAGCGGGCAAGCGGGTGATGGCAAGCATTGGTCGGTTCATTGAAGGTCGATTAGGGCTGAAGGTGAACGAGGCGAAGAGCGCGGTTGCTCGACCCGAAGAGCGGCACTTTGTAGGCTTCTGTCTGCGGCGAGAGCCGGAGGACGGAGCCGTGGAGGTGCGGTTGTCGATGCGTTCGAAGGAACGTATCAAGGCAAAGATACACGATTTGACACCGCGCAACTGGGGACAGTCGGTGCGCCAGTGTATTGGGCGCATCAATGAGTACCTGGGCGGTTGGGTTGAGTACTTTCGGGTGTGCACTGAGTCCTCGGTGCACACGCTACGAGTGCTGAGCGCCCATCTCAGGCGTCGATTGCGCGCCATTATACTTCGACAATGGAAGCGCAAGCGGACGATCGCGCGCCGCCTCATCAAGCTCGGGGTGCGTCCCCGAACGGCCTGGCGTCACGTATATGCGGGGCGCCAGGGTTTGTGGGCTCTCAGTCATTGTCCTGCAGTGGACCGCGGATTGAACAATGCGTATTTCGCAGCGCTCGGCCTCGTGTCACTGCCTGATGAATGGGAGCATCGACGTGCTCGAGACGTCGTCGTCCCGGCTCAGCTCGCGCTGATGTCGGGTTAACTGTGGCTCCAAGCCAGCACCGGACTACAGGCTGGGACACCTGGACGCCGGATGCTCCGAGGAGCCGGATGTGAGAACCACAAGTCCGGTTCTGCGAGAGCCGGGGGAGGGTAACCTCCCCTGGCTACTCTACCCAGACCCCTACCACCCTTAAATAATACGCACCTTCTCAAATTTACCGAGCCGTTTGCGGCGCCAGACGCCGGGGGGCTGCAGGTCGGGTGGGGGTTTTAGGGCGACGCACTCGAGGAGAACCTACGAACGAACGCTCAGAGCGAACTTCGCAGCCCCCGCCGTCTACAACATCGGGGCACTGCATGCGGGTACGGCCCGGTTCTCCGATTACCTACGTGCACGATAAGGTCGTCGCCCTAAAACCCCCAGCCCGTGCCTGCCCCCCCGGCGGCTTGGTCCCCTCCCCGTACCGTCTCCACGGAGACCTCTCCGGCCCTCGCCATTCGCCAACCGTCGTGTCCTAAGAACCACCGCTTCGAACCAGGTTTTCTAACCCTAATGATTGATATCCTTTCGTGGGGATACCTCAGAGGAAGATACTGCTGTCAGCCATCGTAGTGAAGACGCGCAGCAGGAAGAATCAGCTTCTCAGCAAAAAGAAGAAGGCGCCGGAAACGACGCCTCTTAGTCAGACAAAA
>DAOUHE010000120.1:0-6777 GCA_034428715.1 Dehalococcoidia bacterium
GGGTCCAAACGTATAACCTTGTTCAGCATTTCGATGGCCTTTTCGTATTCACCCTGGGCGTCGAAAGATTTACTTTCAATAAAAGCGGCCCTCGTTACCGCCAAGCATGGCGCCGGGCCGGCTAATCGCTCAATAGGAGTAGCCGCCGAGGTTAACGTAGCAGGCGGAACGAGTATTTCAAAGGTACCTTCTGTTGAAGTTGGCGTGGACAAGGGTTGGGCTTCTCGTTCTACCAAACTTGATGTTTCTACAGGGAGCCATGCCGAGGATCGTACCAAACTCACGATTATTGAACGGCTTAATGTCATGTCGATTTTGGCGCCCCTTCCCGCGACCCCCCAAACAGGTCCCACCCATTCGTCTACTTCCCAGCCGGAATCAGGCAACACATCGATAGTGACCGTGCGGCCATGGACATATTCGTGTTCGCCAATTGGTTTCGGGTTAAGTAGAACGATTGCTGTGTCCGTTGGCTGGACTATCACCTCTAGCTCGTGGGTTAGAATCGCAGGCGTTGGTTTTAGGGCTGGAACAGGTGTGGTACCCGCGTCAAAAGACGACACGCATGCCATGGAGCACGCGGCCACCGACAAGATCACCGTAAAAGCGGCAAGGCCCCTCAAAGCGTAGTCTCCTTATTCTGGGCGTGCTATTTGTACCCGGGCCAAATCAACCGAAACGGAATCAATCGCTTCGCCTGGCGCGGCAAACTCGAGCTTTTCTACTTACATGTTGCTTAGGTCTTGGACCATCGTGAAAGCCTAACCAACGGGTATATTAATTTATTACGCGAACATCAGCGGTATTGCAAGCCGAAGCGGTGGACAAGCACCTCGCCTCGACGTAATATTCCACTAGAATCGCCTGTCCCCGATACTGCTTCGCCCTTCCCCGCCAACGACGTCTCTTTAGGGAGAATTGATGCGATGAACCTTCCCATCGGCCCCGAAGTTGCCCACCGCCTACGCACCATCTCCGATCCCAGCATATCGCCCAACGGCTCGCGGGTAGCCTACACCATCTCCTGGGCCGAGCAACCCTCCCTCGAGGGCCGCTCTCGGATCATGATGCAGGGTTTGGAAGGTGGCGAGGCGGAAGAATTCACCCAGGGAGACCGGGACACGGCCCCCAGGTTTAGTCCCGACGGTCTGACCCTGGCCTTCCTAAGACGGGACGCAGACGGCAAGCGCCAGGTATGGGTGATGACCGCCAATGGAGGAGAGGCCCACATGGTTTCGGCCACTCCGCTGGGTGTCAGCGAATTCGTTTGGTCTCCCGATGGCGCCAGACTGGCGTTTTGCGCCGACGTTGATCCCTCTACTGAAGTGGAAGATCCGAACCCGGAAATGCCTCAAGTCACGGTGGTGCGGCGCATTCGCTACCGATACGATACCTTGGGTTGGCGGGGCGACGCCCACACCCATATTTTCGTGGTGGACGTGGACGCTACAGCCCCTGGGCCGGGTAGACAGATCACCAACGGCGACTGGGACGACCTGGCGCCGGTTTGGGCTCCAGACGGGTCCAAAATCGCCTTTATATCGGGCCGGCGGGATGACCGGGACAGCCGGGACCTGGCCGAGGTTTACGTGGTCTCGTTAAATGAGGCCGGGGATGGAGGCGAACCCGAGATGTGGTCCCAGGGGTTGACCAGCGTGGGCGCCCTGGCCTGGGCGCCAGAGGGACACCGCCTGGCGGTGGTTGGAACCGAGCAACCCGACGGCATGGCGCTATGGCAGGGGTGGCTTTATGTGGTGGGGCCGGGCCAAAAACCTCTGCGATTGACCGACGACTCCATCAAGCCTCAGTTGGGATTTCCAGCCCTGGGCCGCCCATCGGAATTGCGGTGGACCCAAGATGGAAACATCCTGCTCCTGGGAGAATCCCGCGGCGAGTCATATCTATTGCAGGCACCAGTGGACGGCGGTCCGGTGCTCCGCAAGGACGGCGGCAGCCGCCAGAGTGCCGCCATGACCGTAGACGAGGCATCCCACCGGGCGGTGGTGCTATCGAGTTCGCCGGAATTCCCCTCTTACCTACACCTGGTTAACTTGGAAACAGGCGCCGGTAAGCGAGTGAGCGCCCACAACGAAAAATACCTGGATGAGCATACTCCCGCATCGCTGGAGAAGTTCACCGTGGAGCGCGGAGGGCTGGCTATCGAGTGCCGGTTATGGTTGCCGCCCGACTTCGATCCGTCCCGGTCCTACCCGCTGGTGCTAGACATTCACGGTGGACCCAACGGGGCGTTTTACGACTCCTTCGTCCCGGTGCAACAGGTGCTGGCCACGTCAGGATACCTGGTGTTGGCGGTAAACCCCAGGGGTTCCTCCACATATGGCGACGATTTCATGATGGCCGTGGTAGAGGATTGGGGAGGCGAAGACTACCTTGACCTGATGGCGGCGGTAGATGCCATATCGGAACGTCCCTACGTGGACCGAGATCGGTTGGGTGTCCACGGATACTCCTACGGCGGATACATGTCCAGCTGGGTCCTGGGCCAAACAGACCGGTTCCAGGCAGCGGTGGTAGCCGCTCCCTGCATTAATCTTTTAAGTATGTACGGAACATCCGACATCGGGGTCAGCTTCGGAGAGGTGCATTGGGGCGGATCTGGCATGGACGCCGAAAAGCTGCTGGAGCGCTCCCCAATAACCTACGCCACCAACGTGACCGCCCCAGTCCTGCTCCTGCACGGGGAATCCGACCACCGGTGCCCCATAGGCCAGAGCGAAGAGTATTTCGTGGCCCTGAAGCGCCAAGGACAAGAGGTGGAACTCGTGCGCTTCCCCGGCTGTTATCACTCCTTCCCCCGCACCGGCCACGCCAAGATGCGCGAGGAATACCTGGCCCGGACTTTGGGGTGGTTTGAGCGGTGGCTGGTTTAGCAGCCGATATTAGGGGAATAGCGACTTATTAGCGTCACAAGTCACGATTCGGTTATGGCCGGCCCAAGAGACTACATACAAGGTTTTTAACAGGCTCAAAGCTTTCTTTCTCGAGCTTTGTGACCTCGTGACCAGGAAACTGAAACAGTTGATATCTCGCATTCTCACTACGGTGGTGTAAATTTATGTATTTGCTGGCTATTGGTCTCAGCTCCTCGAGTTTTGCAACGTAATCATTTCTAGTAGGGTGGCCGCCAGCACGAATTCCCTTGCTAGCGAGGAAAGCATCGATGTAATGCAAAGCTGAGTAAAATAACGTCGTCACTTCCCAGTCATGAAAAGTTTCCCCAGTGAAACCTGGTGTTGAAAGCAATTGAGCGAGCCTTTCGTTCTTTTCTGCCTGGGCGAAATGCTCGTCTTCAGTCGGCATATTCTATGCTTTCCATAGAACAACCGATTTTGTTGGAGCTACATCATCTGTAATGGCGTTTCGACCTAATTCCTGCAGGTTGATGAGCTGAAATCCCAACAAGGGTTTTTCCGTGGCCCTCATGACATCAAGTTGCACGGAGATGATACGCTCTCTTGGGTCATCATCGAAGGGTGTGGCTGAGATGAACGTCCAGATTGTCGCACCCTCGGAATCCTGGACGAGGGATATTTGCTTTACATGATGGAAGCCACGGATTGACTCCGTGTACCGCTCAACCGCTTGTTGTACGGACGTGAGTTTCTTTTCCTTGGACGGCGAATGCATAATCGACCATAAGTCTTCGCCGGGCTCTCCCCAGGCCATCACGTTTACGCCATATGAGCCTGGTCCAACCACGACAACCCCTGGTTGTATGTGTTTCATATCTGCCCAAGGCATCTGTTCAACTAAGGACGCGTCATATGGTGTCCATGGACACCAATGTCCATATCCTCGGTTCAGCCATGAGCGGATGTCTTGTGGCAATAGAGTATCGTGTCCGTGGCGCCAGCTCTCACTGGGAGACGCCATTCGAGCCGCATTAACAGCTGGCTTTGCGACAAACCGCCTAATCGCCATCAGAGGTCTCCTCTTGGGTTACACAACTCGACGACAACCGCGACCCCTCTCTTAATAGTGAACCAATTAATCCCCTATTTATCACCCTCTCACGCCGCATGCCTACGTCAAGGATTAGCGCTCCTTCGTCAGTAGATTTTATCCCTACCCACTCGCGAGCCTTTGCGTCATCTACGTTGCTCAATTGTATTACGTCGACGTGCGTGAAGGCGATTCCTCTCGCTGTCTTAAAAGGCGAAGGTAGTTCGACAGGAACGAAAGAGCGCCAACCCTCTGCAACCATATACCGAAACGTGGCATAAGCATTAATGCTAACTGGGCTCGGTGGGGCATTCGATAGAATTAGATTCATTAGTCGGTCGGGAGATTTGATGTCCCTTGGAGGCTTTCCTCTATCTTCCCGCGTAAAGGTCAATGAAACATGGAAATCCTTTGTGTCATGGCGAAAAATTTCGCCATCCACCACAACGGCTAACCCGCCTGAATGATAGGCTTTACCATATAGGGTAACTTCATGTTCATGGTCATCGGTAAATGAGAATGATTCAGAGAGGGCTTGGCTGCCAATAGGTTCAGCCAATTGGATATGGAACAATAGGCGAAATCTATCGCAATGAAGGCGATCTAGGTTGGGGCGCCCTATCATTTCGTCACGATTGCGACAGTATTGCCAGATTCGAATCCATCGCCGAGAGCGTAACATACGGGGAGCCGCTGTCAACAATGTGTGCCCCATTATATGCTGCGTGTACTTGGCGTTTCGCTTAGGCGATTTCCCAATTCCGAGTATTATTAATCGGCGCCACGCCTGAAGCGAACACCTAACCACAGTCGGCCCGACCCCTACTGGTTGTAGTTGGTTGGGTCTTCGTCAATCGGTTGGGTACGATATTTGCTATCGTTGATCACCCATAGACCTTTTTCTACTGCCCAGTCGGTAATCACCGAACGTTGCCATTTACCGCAACATGCGCCGGTGGATCGATTTTTTCGTTGGGCAAGGCCGTTCCTCCCCTGGGGGAACCCGCCCCAGCTGGCGCTTTGGCCCAAACGTCTCCCCAGGGGACGTCGGTCAGGTTGCGGGAGCGGCGCACCTCGTTTATCGTCAACACTCCCCGATCCAATAGCTGAGACTCCCGGCTTACCCTGGCGGCCTCGTCCTCTTTTAGGGCTTCAATGTCGCCTCGGTCAAACTCCACCGTGAGATCGGAATACCCCAGCCTCGGCAGCAGCATGCGGTTGATATGTTCCTCCAGGAATTGCATCTCAGGGATCATGGTGTTGCGCCAAAAAAGGCGTTCAGCTGCGTTCACGTTGGAAAAGGTTGCCCTTTCAAAATCCGACAGCAAGGGTTTGGGCACGCCGTAGACCCGGCTCACTTCCTCCAAACTCCAGCGCAGGCCCTGGATGAAGTCCATGTCCCGGTGGCTAAACCCCAGGGTTTTGATGTCTCTGACAAAGCTGGCGATGGCGGGACGGTTGGCGTTTCCCGGTCCCCGGTACCTGGCCTCCCACCGTTGGTAAAAATCTTCGATCTCGGCGTCGTTCATGCTTTCGTTGGTCAACAAGACGAAATCGGGCCGGGCGGAATTCCGCAAGAAATTGCGGTTGAAGCTAAGCCCGTCCTTACCCATGTCAACCGCCAATCTGGCCGGCGCCAGGGGGGAATGGCCGGCATACTCCTCCAGCGGATTGAAATAGCGCAGCCATAGGATCTCATCGGGAGTATATGCCACCGGCCCGTTGAGTCCCCGGTAGACAAAACCCCGTATGTAATCGGTCTTATCGGGCAACACGCTGACCCGGTCCGGCCGCAGGGGCCATATCTCCCAACCTCCCTCTTGATTCTTCTCAAGGGCCCAAAAGGCCGAACCCCAAAGGTTCAGGTAGATCTCAGTGGCCCGCCACAGATCGCCCCGGGTGTACCAGGGGTTGACCCTGTTGAACAACTGCTGCACCGGATGGGAGGGACCGACCCAGAGCTTTTGGCCATCGGGTGTTTGCCGGGCCACCCTGAGGTGGGGCCTGCCCAGGGCCTCGGACCGCAATCTGATTGCCGCGTAGACCGAAACCGAAGTGGCGTAATACTCGCCGTATTCCGTCCTGGCCCAACCGGAGCCCGTACCGGCGCTCCCTTGAAACCAGCCGTGATCAGCGGCGGCTGCCCGGTTGGATTTGAGCCTGGCGTTTAACTTAAATGTCCCCGTCAGATTTTCCAGCGCTCTCTTGCCGGCCGTAAGCAGGGCCGGCCTGCTTTTTAACCTTTGTGCAAACCTCGACATTTTGAGCCGGTCCAACGGCGGCGGTGTTGATATTTCCATTAGATACTTGTCCTCCGGAAGGTATTTCTTTGGGCGAGCGATTTTTGGCGAACGGTGGACAGGGACCGACGCCAGAGCAGGTTCAGGTCCACAATTTCACCCTGGCCGGAGGCTCTAAACCCACATTTCCCATATGGCTGAATATCCCTCTGAGTAAATCGTCGGCATTCTTTAAACCATTGTCGATTTGTGAGACGTTGGCCGTCGGTATGGCTATAATTACCCCATAGCCTGGCGAGTTTTATATAGGTAGCGTAAGCATCCTGGAGGCACCCCATGGGTGACGGCGAAAAGGCCCCTCTCCGGCTCGAATTCAACCCCAAAATCCGCCTGGAATTCCACGGCTCAACCATCACCTCAGACGCTGGTCTTCTTGCTTTTCGAAAGTTTGATGATGCCTTGGGCCTTACCGAAATCGCTGAGGACTACCTCCAGGACCGCCGCACTGGTCGCAATATCCTCCACCACCTGGTTCCTCTGCTGCGCCAGTCTATCTTCAGTCGCCTGGCTGGCT
>DAOUHE010000121.1:0-13515 GCA_034428715.1 Dehalococcoidia bacterium
CGTATCGGACGACGAACTCGAAGCCATCTATTTGCGTAGAGACTCTTTCCATGGTGAATGGAATTATTCGCTGCTACCCCGCGTTGCGCTGCTCAATTGAACTAATTATTTCGTGACAATCCCTTAGGGAGAAATACCCGTCGAAAAAGCCGCGAAGGCGGGTCAAAATGTCCGCGCCAAAGGTGTATGAATCTGGTCTTCCCCATGTTGTCCAACCCACGGCAATTGGTGCAAATAGGCCATGATGTTTGCGCTGTCCCGGCACCCAACAGGGATTTTCAAGGTCCCTTGGGTTGCTCCCGGCGCCGAACATATCCCGGCTCACGGGGCAACGAAGGGTGAGAATCTCCAGTGAAGCCTTTTCCAGCACCCGGTTCACTTCGTCCCACAAATCATCGAATACGAATGGCTTACGGAATACCATATTGGGAGCGTCTGCCAAGAACTTCTCCGTTTGAGGGTCGTCACGCACTCCGGTTATGAAGATAATTTTTTTGGCGGTATCGGGGTCTATTTTCCCTAAGGCTTGGTACAACTCTTGGCCGGTCATACGAGGCATCTTCATGTCCAAGATTATGCAGTCGTACCTGCTAGTTTTTAGCCTTTCCCACGCCTCTACACCATCGCTAGCCAGGGCGATGTGGCAATTCTTCACATTCACGCTCCTGACCAGCAGGTCCAAGATCAAAGGTTCGTCATCCACCATCAGGATACACTTTGGCAGCCGAGCCCCTTTCGACGGCTTTGATGTGGAATCGTCCGCAAGCATAGTATCCATTACTCTCCTCGGGAGATTTAAGTATGGTGTTAAAACCCTTCGTTCATCTAGACACCAGACGGATTTCCACAAAAGAAGGGCGGTTACTGAGTCAGGCTAATAGGCCGAGAACCGGCGCGGTAGGGTGGCACCCTCTCATTGTGGCGGTAACCCAACTCAATAAGAGAAACCATTTAAATGGATAGCATGGGGGCAGCGGAAGAGGCAGGAAGCCCACCGCCGTCTGGGCCATAGCGACCGGGTTTAGGGGTCAGCTATTTAGAAACTATCTCAAAACCCTAGTCGCGACTGCTGGCGGTACCAAAGGAGTGCACATGCCAATTGGAGCAGGCCTAGGAAATTAGATGCCTTCTTATCGTAACGCACCAGTATTCCTCTGCACTTGCACAGCCACGAAAGCGTGCGTTCCACCACCCACCGCCGGGCCGGATAGCGTTTCTCGCCCCAGTGGTCCAGCTTCTCCTCGCCAATTCGGCGAATGTGGGGCTGGTAACCGTGGGCAGCGACAGTTCCGTGGCCCTTGGGGTTATCAAACCCCTGGTCCAGGCACAGATTTTGGGGTTCTTCCTCTGTGCACTCAGGGCGTGCCACCACGATATTCTCCAGAGTCAGTTCCAGCAGCTTGGTGTCATGGACGTTGGCTCCGGCGACTACCACACTCAGTGGGCCACCACTCTCCTCGACGAGGATACTTCGTTTGCTTCCGGTCTTGGCGCGGTCCGTGGGGTTGGGACCAATCGCATCCCCCCAAACGTGCTTTGCCCATGGCACAGTCTGCGGACTGCCATTCCCAGTTCACGCCACCCAGTTCTTCACATCCTTCCACCAAGATGTCCCAGAAACGCTGCAGCACCCCAGCTCCACCCAACGCTGAAACGTCCGATGGACAGTGCTGTCGTCTCCCAACTCTTTGGGCAGGTGATTCCATTGGCAGCCGCTTCGCATCCGGAAGATAATGCCATTGAGCATCTGCCGTGGATTGACCCGTTTGCGGCCCGCGCTCTTGGGCGGGTCCATCTCCAGAATCGCGGGCAGAATCTGTTCCCAGAGGTGGTCCGGCACCTCCCAGATAGTGGCCAAAGTTTGGCGTTTCCCCATCAGGCCCCTCCACACACATTTGGGGAAATCATAATTTGAATTTCAAACTTTGTTCAAGCTTTGAGATAGTTTCTAAGTCATTTTCGACGAAGCATCCCAAATCCCAACGGCAGAAGCGGTGGTTCCCATCAGCCGCGCGAAACTGGTGGTGGTTGGGGACAGCCAGCAGATGCCTCCTACCAGCTTTTTCGACAGGAACGGAGTCCAGAGTGATGATTTAGATGATATTCCTTACGATAGCGTGTTAGAACAATGCCAATCCCTACTGCCATCACGCCGACTTCTGTGGCATTACCGTTCTGAGGATGAGCGCCTTAACGTATTCTCTAATCGGAATTTCTACTATGGTGACCTTTTGACGTTTCCATCGTCTTGGGAATTACATCCGGATCTGGGGATTAAATTTAATTATTTACCAAATGCCGTATATGGAAGAGGCGGATCAAGAGCAAATCCCGAAGAAGCCGCGCAGGTTATAGCTATTCTGGAGGATGAATTAACGTCTATTGCGGAAAACACAGTAGGTGTTACAGCCATGTCGGTGGCCCAATCATTAGAGATTCACAATCGGGTCGAGATGGCAGCCGACTCAAGCGAAATCCTTCAGGCCTGGTTGGACGAGGGTGGGCGAGCCCGCAACTTGGAAACGATTCAAGGCGACGAGTTCGACATTTCCATCCTCAGTTTCGGATACGGGAAAGACACTTCTGGCACACCTCAGTTGAACTTCGGGCCGTTGTCTGGTGATGACGGGTACAAACGCCTGAATGTAGCCATTACCAGAGCACGTAAGAAGACCATAGTTGTTATTAGCATCCAGGCTGCGGATATCGCGATTGGCAGAGTTGGGGCTGGCGGACAATTGGTCCGTTCGATTCTGGACTATGCCGAACGTGGTCCAGTCGCACTGGGTGACGACCTGAATGTTGAAGCATCGGACGTTTATGAGTCGCCTTTTGAAGAGAAGGTCGCGCGACAGAGCCGGGCTTTAGGTTGGGGTGTGGACACCCAAGTAGGTGTGAGCCGGTTTCGGGTTGATCTTGGAGTCCGCCATCCAGAACTTCCCGGGAAATATCTCGTCGGGATAGAGTGTGACGTAGCCACCTACCACTCCGCGGAAACCGCTCGGGAGCGTGAGATTGGCCGGCAAGATACGCTAGAGAGAAGGGGCTGGAAAATATTTCGAATCTGGTCCACCGACTGGTTAAGAAGCAGAGACCGACTGATGGCTGAACCTCATTCTTTTCTTATCGAATTGCTAGACCAAAATGACTCAATTATTCAACCCGACGAACCACATCCCTTGCCGCCTGGGAGCAATGCCCTACGATTACCTAGATTTCGGCAACTTGAACACGGACTTGAACCTGGCACGGTCCAATATTTAATTTCGAACATGCCTAGCATAGGAGATAGCAATGGTTCCGACGATTCCTCCGATGCCTGGTTGATCAACAATCTTGAACGCCATGGACCATGGTCTATTAGTGAAGTCTTCAGGGAAGTCTATAAATCGAAACATATCGACGCCCGTCTGTTGGTCGAGGGGTTTAAGCCCCAAGGTAAGGTAAGAGTTTCTGCAGAAACTATATGGCATGCAGACGCTAACCTGCGGCTGGTACCTGTGAAGGTTGCGAGGGGATTGGCACCATGGAAGTTTGATTGTTATTCCGACGAGGAGCTGTTGAGAGCTATGGAGTTGTCCTGTCGTGCCAGCATCCCGATTAAGACTCCGGAAGTTGCTAGAGTGATTGTTCGTTTATTAGGCTACCCGAAATCCAGCATAGAGATGTGGGAACGTCTAGAGGACCTTTTGCCGAGAGCTGTAGAGCAAGGATACCTGATAGGCGACGGTGACGGCTTTCGGTCGTATCCTTTGATGACTGCCGATATCGCGCCGATTTCGCCAAATACCCTTGAAACCTTACATCCCAACATATTGGAACTCCCTACTCAACCAACAATTGGTAACAAAAAGCTCTTTTCCCGAAAACGTGAGTCGGGTAGCAGCAAGACTACAACTTCCTCCAGCCCGGATTTACATTTGATTAGAAAAGCCATCACAACGCGTCGGCACATTCGAATCAGTTATCAGGCGGCCAAGGGACCGGTAACTAATAGATCGGTCGAGGTCTACGGGGTCAGTCACGAGTATTTCGATGCCTTAGACCGAAGAAGCGGGGAACAACGTACATTTCGGATTGACCGTTTTTTGAGCGTTGACTGGGCTGACACCTCGACCTATCAGACACCATCCACTTACCGACCCAGCAAATGGGTAAATCGAGGCTTGATAGCATCGGAATTAAACAGTGGCCCGCAACTCTCCATGCCTGGGCTTGGGCCGCCCGCCAAAATGGTCTGCCACCGGGGATTCGGTCAGATGCCGCCCTCGAGTAGGCAGCGGAATCCGGGAACCCCTGGGAACGTATCCTTGAGGGAGTTCTGAGCTGAAGACGCCGGGCGAGCGGCGGCAGTATCTTATGAAGCCTTGGCCCGCTCGGACGCTTTCGGTGCATTTATCCGACTCAGGCAGGTTAGCGGTGTGGCGATTGATGGTGAGAGGTGGACGTTGATATATCGGGCGGCAGAAGACATCGGAGTGAATATCTCGTTCCTGGTCAAACACTTGGGCTGGAAGGCCAGATTGTAGTGCAGAAAGAAGGCGGCGGCAGGTGATTCATCCCCAGCCTTCCTTGATGGAGTTGGAGGAATGATGATGAACAATCATTCTCGCCAACCCACCATCACCGTAGACCATTTGATCGACGCTATAGTCAAAAAGCTAGAGGCGAATCGGACTGTCGGAGAGATAGAAGTTGAACTTGAACCTAAACTGTAGGTAAATCTAGGGGAAATACATTCGCTTGGAGCGGCGGAGAGGCTTCTATCGGGCCTGGGAAGGGCTCGGACCCCAATAGTGGAGGGTGGGATGTCTCTTGCGAGATCTGCCGACACCAATGGCCAATATCGGCGTCCAAGGGAAAACGCTGTAGTTGCTGACGGAGGAGGCTCAGAGGTAGAAGCGCTTTGCAGCGAGTGGAGCGAAGTGATCCGGGCCATCATCACTAGACGGTTAGAGGAAAATGGGAATGGGAAAACCTAAGGTTCGAATCGCAGGTTACATAAGGGTCTAGGACGAATCCCAGGTGGACGGGCATTGCTTGGACTCCCAACGCCGGGAAACCGGGCGATATTGTGACCGGCAGGGCTACGCTCTTGTCGAGATATATACCGATGAGGGAGTCAGTGCATAAACTGACCAGATCGAAGCCCGCCCCCCAGTTCGCCCAACTGCTTAAGGACGCTGCCCACGGGATCTTCGACGCCGTGATTGTACACACGATAGACCGGTGGGCCCGCAGCAGCGCGGTGCAAGCCGAGGCGCTCCAGCGTCTTGGGAATGCAAACATCGGATTTGTGAGCTTCACCGAAAACATGGATTACACCACGCCCCGTGGGAAATGGATGCTGACGTTGATGGGAGCCAATAGCGAACTGTCCAGTGCGTTAATCGGCGTCCACGTGAAGAAGGCCCAACGGCAAAGGGCAGAGCTAGGCCTGCCTTTAGGGGATGTCCCCTTCGGGTACGTTCGCAAAAGCGATCCTAAGCAAGCCCATTGATCGTGTCGGCCGAAGCCGAAGCCATCGGCCAGTCATTTGAGATGCGCGATAGAGGGGAGTCCCAGGGTTATATCGCGGGATGGATCAACTCTAGGGGGTTCCGGACGGGGACGGGCCAGATGTTCACTGGGTACTCGATCCGCGACATGCCGGCCAACCGGTTTTATGTGGGTGTGATTTCGTACCAAGACGAAGAATACCCTGGAAAACATCGAGCCATCATCCCGGAATCACCCTATCAGCAGGTGCAACTGCGCCGGCACAAGCACAGCCGAAAGAACATCCGGGGAGGCAACACCGGAGCACTCCAAGGAATGCTCTTTTGTCGATCGTGCGGTAATCCCATTCACTCAGAGCGGAACTATCAGGGCGATCCCAGGTACCGCGAGCGCCATGGGTGGCCATGCGATACCAACGGGCGTTCGGTGATCTCCCATCGGATATACCCACAGATCGGTGAAGTCATCGCTGGTATCAAGTTGCCGCCGGAGTGGCGAGAGTTGATCCTGAAAGGAGCGATTTTAGGTGGGTCGGCAATGGACTTATCCGCATTGAAGAAGCAGAGGCAGCGCGTAGCGCGGGCCTATGGGGATGGAGCCTATACCGACGAAGACTGCCAGCGCCGGCTTGATAAGATCGACGCCAGGATATTCTCCAACATCCCGGTATTAATGCCATCTATCGAGGAAGCTGCGGATCTTCTCGATGATCTACCCGGGATGTGGCGGGAAGCTCTCCCGGAGGAGCGGAGGCGGCTGGTGGCGCCGCTGATAGAGCGAGTGTGTTTGGACCTGAAGGTAAAGAAGATCGCTGCTATCAAACCGAGGCCAGAATTTGGCGAAATCCTGGCTCATGCCACTAGGGATACGGGAAACCCAAACGCATTGCTGTTGAGCCCGGATGAAACACAGGGTTTCCTGTATGTAGGTTTGGTGGAGACGGGGGAGGGTCGAACTCGATACTGGCTCTTATTTGCCCAAGGTATATGAATAACAGAGCCCACCTCAACCGAAGTGGGTTCTGTTATTCCCGATAACTACAGGTCCTGCTAAAGGTTCATCAGGAGTCACACTGACGTTGTAAAATCTAGGCGCCGGGCTAGCAGGTGTCGCACCAGATCTGGTCCCACTGCATGTACGCGCCGCGGCCGGGGGGATCTATGAAGTTCTTTATCCTGGTGTTCACGGGCCATATGCGGATCGAGAAATAAACGTTGGCCCACGAGTGATCCTCCATGAGCAAATCGTTGACCTTGAGCACCGCCTCCCGCCGCGCCTCAAAGTCCGTCGTCGTGTTTATCAGCTCCCAGAGAGGCTCGACCTCTTCGTTGTAGAAGAAGGTCCTCTGGGTGTGCGAGGTGCTACCCTTCCGGTAGGCAGAAGCCGACGCGTCTGGGTCAGGGAAGCTGAACCCGACGGCCTGCACCGCCATCTGGAAATTCCCCGCCCTGTATTCGTCGTATCCCGCCGTGCTCTCCAGGGATCTGGTGGTGATCTTCCAACCCAGGTGCTTCTCTAGCTGGGACTGGAGAATCAGCATTATGTCGCAGTACTCCACCACCAGCCGGCAGGTGAATTGCACCTCGGTCCCGGGGCCGGCGCCGGCATCTAACATGAGCCTCTGCGCCTCTGCTATGTCGTCCGGGTGCTTCTCCCCATTTAGCTCGCGCATGCCGGGCATCTGCGCGGCTTCGTCGCAGGTGAAGCTCCAAGCGAAGCTGCAGGGTATCGGCGTCCCCATAAAGCCCCTGCCCGCGGTAATCGTCTCGATTACGGGCTGCCGGTGCACGATCAGGTTCATGGCCTTTCTCACCCTTTGGTCATCGAAGGGCGCCTTTTTGGTGTTCATCATTATGCCCCTGGGGTTGTCGGGCACGCTCGTGGGGATGAGTCTCACCTTGTCGCCCATCTCTTCCTTTAGTTTCACCAAATCGGCGATGTTCAGGTTGGTTACGTAGTTGCCGCTCATCAGCACCTGCTCTGTCTTGAAGGCGGCTATGATGGTGCCGACATCGACTATGGGGAAGAGGCGGATGCCGTTGAGGTATGGCCTCCCCTCGAGGTGGTAGTCCGGGTTCCTTTCCAACTCGGTGGAGATGTCCTTGTCATACTCAACGAACTTGTATGGTCCGGTGCCAACGAGGGTACCCTCGTTGGGGACCTTGAAAGTGCCGTGCTCTGCTATCGCATCCTCGGAGATCACCGGGAAGCGGGCAAAGCCGAATGTGATGAGGAAGGCGGTGCTGGGGAAGTTGAGGTTGATCCTCAGTGTCTCGTCGTCCGTCGCTTCCCAGTCTTTCATATAAACTCTGACCGTCTGGGAGGCGCCGCCCACACGGCCTTGGATCTCATCTATAACTTCCTGGAACCTGACGGGATCGAGCTCATCGGGTTCGAAGGCGGTTGTCATGGTGTGGAGGACGTCCTTCATCTCCAGGGGGGTGCCGTCGTGGAATTTCATATCTTTTCGGAGCTTGAAGTTGTAGGTAAGGCCGCCGTCTGTGATTTCCCAACTTTCGGCGACACCTCCCCTCAGGTCCAGCCCCTCGCGGGTGTCCGGGTCGTACTCCACGATTTGACTGAAGACAGGGCCCACGTGGAGCAGGGTGTTATCGGCGTTACTTCCGCCGTAATAGGTATCGGACCCAGGAGGCTCGAATGCCTGCATGTCTACGATGCCCCCGCGAACTGGAGGATCGCCCTCGCCCGGTATATCACCTTCGGTGACCGGCCGCGGTGTAGCGGTGGGGACGACCCCGGGCGCCAAGGTGGCTGTGTCCGCCATCGCTTCCGGCGGGGTGGCTGTGGCGGCAGGTAACGTGGACTCGGCAGCACCCCCACAGGCGACGGCTACGACCAACAGCAGTGCGATCACTGCCGGCGTCGAAACTCTGGGGCGCTTCCAAAGTAGACCGAAAAGGGGACCGAGCATCACAACCTCCTAAGGGTCTGGTTGGTATTCTATCCATTCTCGTGGCCGGGCCCCTGTGGGTAGTCCGGCCATCTATCAGCCGCCGACATTATAGAACCGGAATTCTATCGGAGTCAACGATTTGTGCTCGTCCACCAAATGTTTCTTAACGAGTTCGCTATTGACATATCTGGGGACTTCCGATAGCCTGCGAATCCGTATTGGTATTTAATTACGTATGATTGTGTACCAGTTGGCTGTATTAGCAAAATCTAGCCAACTGGTACACAATCACTCACCTGGCTTCCAACAGCAATAGGCGAAAGACAGGCGGTGGACCCCCTCCGGCTAGAAGAATGCGGGACCGTCACTCTATAGGCTTCGTAGCCCCAGGGCAAAAAATGGACAACATGGAACGACGGCAGGTTATAAAACTGTGCAAACTTACTTAATCAAGCGCACCTTGCTATTCATACCGACCATGCTGCTGGTCGCCACGATGGTGTTCGGGATTCTCCGGCTAGTGCCCGGCGACCCCGCCATAGCCCTGTTGTCGGGTGGACCGCAGACGGAAACGGATTTCACCGCAGAAGATCTCCAGAGGTTACGAGAGAAACTGGGCACCGACAAGCCGATTTACGTCCAGTACACCAAATGGGTATGGGGCATGCTCCAGCTGGATTTCGGTACCTCTTTCTTCTACGACCAACCCGTTTTGGACGACATAAAAAAACGGTTCCCTATAACCTTCGAATTGGGGTTGCTAGCCCTCCTGATGTCTGGGGTGGTTGCCATCCCTCTGGGTGTCATATCCGCCATCAGACAGGACTCCTTAACCGACTACGCTGGCAGGATCATAACCATCGGAGGTATAGCGATCCCCAACTTCTGGATAGGCATCCTGATGATATATGCGCTCGCCAACATGTTCGACTGGTTGCCTCCCTTAGGCTACAAAAACTTCTGGGATGACCCCGCGACAAACCTTCAACAGCTCGTCTTCCCCGCGATAGCACTGGCGCTCACTCACATGGCTTTTATCGCTCGGGTGACCAGATCGGCCGCTTTGGAGGTAGCCAGAGAAGACTACATCCGGACTGCCCGGTCCAAGGGCCTGAGCGAGAAGGTGGTGATTTTCAGGCACCTGCTGAAGAACGCCTTGCTTCCCGTGGTTACCGTCTTAGGCTTCGAAGTCGGGCGTCTTATGGGCGGCACGGTTCTGATCGAGACTATATTCAACGTGCCGGGAATTGGCCAATTGCTCATCAAAGGGATTCAACACCGAGACTTCCCCATGGTGCAGGGTATCGTCATAATGATTACGTTGTTGGTCCTGTTCACCAACTTGGTGGTGGACGGCGCCTACGCATGGTTGAACCCACGCATCAGGTACAGCTAATCCTGGGAGAACTACTTCGGCATGCGGTTGTGAATTATGAACCAACAGGGAGAAGTTAGTCGAGCGTACGAGCGGGAGCAGACTATAACGGAGTTGCGGCCTAAGCGCAGCCTCTGGAGCCATATCCTGCTCTTCTTCAGAACGAAGCGTCTGGGCGCCGTAGGCGCGGTCATGGCGCTCTTCGTCGTGATCGTAGCCATATTTGCGCCGGTGATACAGACCCATCCAGTAAACCTTACCGATCACACCAAATTGTACGCAGCGCCCAGCAGCGAAATGCTTCTTGGCGCCGATAACCTGGGACGGGACATGTTCAGCCGGTTGGTGGCGGGTAGCCGCATATCCATTCGAGTGGGCCTGCTCAGCGCCCTGATAGGGTGCACCCTCGGTCTGCTCATAGGGGTTTCCAGCGCCTATGCCGGCGGATTATACGACCTGGCGCTCCAGAGGGTGATCGACGCCATGATTGCATTCCCCGGCTTGGTTCTGGCATTGGCGTTGATGGCCGCATTGGGCTCTTCGATAAACAACGTGATTATCGCGTTATCCATCTCATTCCTGCCAACTACGGCAAGAGTCGTCCGCTCTCAGGCGATGGCCATCAAGGAAATGGACTACGTGCTGGCGGCCCACGCGGTCGGGGCAAGCAGCCTGCGCATCATATTTCGACACATGGTTCCCAACGTGTTCGCCATCTGGATCGTCACCTTCACTTTCCTGATGGGTACCGCGATTATCGCCGAGGCTTCTCTAAGTTTTCTAGGTTTGGGCGTTGGGCCCGACGTACCCTCCTGGGGCGGGATGCTCAGGGGCACCACCAAGAACTACGTGGGTATTGGACCCTGGCTGCCGGTGATCCCGGGCCTGGCCATATTCACCGTCGTCTTCTCCTGGAACGTCCTGGGAGACGCCCTCCGCGACGTGTTTGACCCCAGACTCAGAGGGACCTAGTAGCGGCAGGCACGGGGGTTTTGCATGGTAGGGACCAGACCCGCCCCGCGAGGCTCAACCCTAGACACGCCGCTTTTCTCTAGACCGATGTCCTCTTAGGGTCCAGAGGGGGCAGGGCTGCGTCTGTTGCCGTCTCCATGTCGTCGTGGTCCCCCTGAGCCCCGTCACCCGCGCTCCTCCTTCGTAACAGTTCTCCGGCGCTACCGGTCAACCCCTACGCCACGGTACGGTTGCAGGCCGGATGGAGGAAGATGGCTACACTCAGGCCCCGCATCGAATCCCTGCGCGAACAACCCCATCCTCAGAATCTGGCCCAGTTGGAGAAAGATATGCTGAGCTTCTTCGGCCGGGTTCTGAACGCGTCCGATCGGGCCCCGAGGTGAGAACCGCCAGTCTGACTATGCACTGTATCCGCGCATAGTGTATTGAGCGAGGTGGTACCTCACCATAATGGAGGAATTCACCGAACCGGATTTCATTGGACGTACGCCTTCTGTAGTTTTATAGTCCGGGGTATCCGGCTGGGTCACTTGGTTGGGGGACAAATTGATCCGGTACAACTCTACTCAAACCGTTGGCGGGATTCTCACTCTGGACCTGGCTTTAGACAGGTACAAACAGGGGGAGTGCCCCTGTTGTGGGAAAAGCAGAGGTGAGACCAAGGGCGTGGAGTACCGCACGAGGTCAAACGACCTCTATTGCCACACATGCAAGAGGCGCTGGCCCGTGGAGTTGGAATTAGCCGATCTACAGCGCGAACTACAAATTTCCTTACAGTCTGTACTTGATTCCCGCCTACGCCAGGACTTTGACTTAGATCCACAATGTAAAATGCCTGGGGTTCAAATGAAAAAAAGTGGGTTGGGAGGATTAGTTAGGCGCATCGTTTGGAGGCGGTCGTAAGACAAAGTCGCCCGCCCTTCGATGCTGCGCAACGTATTTCTCGACTTTTCAAGGAGAGGTTGAGCAACCTCCACGAGGTCATTTGATTTCCCTAAAGTAACGGTCTTATATTTACCCGTGTTGCCCCGCCGTTTAATCAGCCCGTCGTAATTCGCCCAAATTTGGGACGCCGTTCGTTTGCCCGGACCATCGGATCAGGTGGCCCCGACGGCTCCGCTTCTTTTTGTCCTTTTATCCGGAGTAATAGCCCTCATAGCCATCGCCTGCGGGGCAAGCTCGGCTGATTCCGCAGATACGTTGCGCGGCCGTCCCAGGCCACGGCCATCGGCATGATGGGCGCCAGCAACCGCATGGGAGGGTTCGTCGGCTCGGCGATGGGCGGGGCGTTCCTGGCTATCGGCGGGTTTTCTGCGATCGGGATATTCTGGCTGGCGGCTGTGGGAATCTCCGCATTGGTGATGCACTTGGCCATGCGGGAACCGGATGAGGGGATGGCCTAGTTGAACGCTTCCACCGTCCAAGCCTCGATCAATCAAACACGTTTCATGGTCTCAGTGGGCTAGGGGCTTTTTGCCACCATGAGCACTTCTTTGATGTTGGCCCCGCTGTTGGTCGCCATGGCAGCCGATTTCGACAGTTCAGTTTCGGTCGCCGGGCAGGTCAACACAGTAACGTTTGCGGCGTGGGGTTTCTCGGTGGTCTCGGTTGGGCCTCTGTCCGACTCCGTCGGCAGACGGCCGGTGGCGTTGATCGGACGGACATTGCTTGCCATCAGTGTCTTGGCCTCGGCCTTCGCGCCCAACATCGGGATTTTGATGGCCCTTAGGGTGATCTCCGGACTTGCCGGCGGCATGATCCCGCCCAACAGCATGGCCGCCGTGGCCGACTCCCTTCCCCCCAAACGCCGGGCCCGGGCGGTGGGCACTCTGGTGGCATTCACCTCATTGTCCTCGGTTATCGGAGTGCCCTTGGCGGCGGTGGTGGCTGACGCTGGAGGCTGGCGGGTGCCATTCCTGGTAATCGGCTCGATGCTGGCCGCCTGCGCCGTGCTCAATTGGTTCTGGTTCCCCAGGGGTGCGGGCGTTCGGGAAGTAGCGGGACTCCAGTCTTTCTCGTTCTTCTCAAGATACAAAGCCCTGCTTGCCATACCGATGTTCCGGGCCCTGTTGGTCGCGAACTTCGCACAGCGGATAGCCTATACGGCGCTGTTCAGCTACCTGGCCACTTACCTCATCGACTCCTTATTGGGGCTGACTGGCTCTCCGGCTTGGCTGGGCCGGAAGTCGATTATAGTCTCCGGGGAAACCCAAGCCGATACAAAACCGACTTTTTTCTCGCGAAACTCATCAAGTCTTATTAAATGGGCTTTGGTTGCAGGATAATCTATTGCCAACTGCAAACAAATGCGGTGTCAATAGCCTAACCATCTCTGAACTTGGGCATAACCTGCTCGCCGAATAACCTCAGCGATCGCTCGACGTGTTGGGGTGCGATCTGTCCCACGTTGACGTTGAGCATCACGTTTCGCGCGCCGATGTCTTTTAGCTCGGCCACCTGCTCGGCGACACGGCGAGGGGTCCCGGCTAGGAAGGCCTGCTCCACCACCTCTCCGGCGGGACGGGGTTGATTGGGGTTCATCGCCGGAACTTCGGTTACGTTGTAATTGATCCGTGCGTCCAGAAGGTGCTTGCGGTATCTTTCCAGAGCAGGCCCGGCGATGTCTAGGGCCTCCTGGTCTGAATCGGCCACAACCAACCCCCGTTGCACCCAGGTCTGGTCCAAAGCCGACTCCACTGCCGATTCGGCAAACCCCGCGTCGTTCATGGTGTTTCTATACAGTTCCAGGCGGTGG
>DAOUHE010000122.1:0-6150 GCA_034428715.1 Dehalococcoidia bacterium
ATACCACCGCCTCCCATCAACACTATCCAGAGTCAGGGTAGCTCTTTTGCTCAATCTTTCACGTTACCATTAATATCAAGTTTGACTGACTACTAGGATAGCGGCAGCCGCCGGAGCGCCTAAGGGCCGATACACCCATAATCGATAAGGCAGACCCATCGAACGCAGTGATAGCAAGCCGAAGCCTCGTCCTTTCGCTGACGCTCACGGGAAACGATGTGTGGATACCGTCGCCTGAGCCGCCATTGAGGAATGCAAATGTGGACGTTGCCGGCTTCGACCAAATTGGTGGCGGTGAGGCGCCTGATGACGGCCATCTTGACCACGAAAACCGGCCCCGGGCCGCTGGACGGCCTGCCGTTCCCCAGAAGGATTATTCCGGAAGAGCAATGGACCACGGTTTCATTCTTGGTCCAGGCCTCCAAAACATGCGGACTGCGTCAATGCTTCCGAACAAGGGAGAGGCGATTCAGGACTGGTTGCCGCGGTCTCCGGGAGCGCTGGTGAGCAAACAAGGGGATGACTTCCATCCAAGGGGGATGGCTATTGTAGGAGGTCAGTCTCAAAACCGCGGGGCCAAGGCAATCAACGGGCGAACCCTGCAGTCTCTATGGAAGAGGCAACAAGCGCACATCAGGCACACATCGAATGCGCTCATCCCGGCGCCGCCCGTGTTCCCATAGAGATGCGTCAGGGGGAGATGGCTTCCCCCGCCGGGGCGCACGGCCGCGGGCCCCGGCGGGGATTATCAAACCGTTAAGCGATGGAAAACGGTATGGGTTTAACCGTTGTCTCCAGCAGTAGCAGCCGCCGCGGCCTTGGCTTTGCGGTCCTTCTCCTTGAAATGGGGGATTACGTACTTGCCGAACAGACGTAGAGAATTCTTCACCTCGGCATCGGTGGCCGGACCAGCCTGGAAGATGGGCATTATCTGGGTTGCGCCGATTCGTTCGTAGTTCTCCACAACCTCTATGCATTCATCGGGGGTGCCCACGCAGAACCGTCCGCTGGAAAGCACCTCCTCCGGCGTGACGCCCTGCCGCATCTGGGGGTCCCATTCGCCCCGGCGGATGTGGTGGCGGTAATCTTCGGGCACCTTGCTCGTGTCAATGCCGTCCCAGGCCCGGGCGTAGTTCCTCAACCGGATGTTGATGTTCCAGGACGCCAGCTCGGCACCCCTTTCAAGGGTGACTTTCTTGTCCTCGTCGCAGAAGCCTATGCTGGAAACCACCACCTTGTCGTTGATGAATTTGCCCACGGGTTTGGCGGTTTTTAGCGCTTCTTTGTAGATCCCGATGCGCCTTTCCACCGTCTCGTACTGACCCAGAACGTTGCACAGGCAGCCCAGGCCCATCTCTCCCGCCAACTGGAATGTGTCGTCTTGGCTACACGCCGACCAAAGTGGGGGATGGGGCTTCTGCATGGGCTTGGGGATCACCTCCCGCTCGGGAACGTTAAAGTATTTGCCTTCGTGGGAGTAGACTTCTTTGGTCCAGATATCGGGCAACATGCGCAGGGACTCTTCCCAGATGCCCCTGGTATCTTCAATCTCTATGCCAAAGGGGGTCAACTGATACGGATTGCCCGACCGGCCCACGCCCACGTCGACCCGTCCACCGCTCATTATGTCCAGGGTGGAGGCCTTGACCGCCACGTGCAGGGGATGGTGCACCGGCAGCAAAACCACGCCAAACCCCAGGCGCATCTTGGTGGTGTGCTGGCTGAGCACCGCCAACATAACCTCGGAGGCGCTGGAATGGGCCCACTCGGTCAAGAAATGGTGCTCGACGAACCATACCTCGTCAAAGCCCATCTCCTCGGCCAAGACCACCTGGTCCACAATCTCCCGCAGCCGCTGGTGCTCGGCCTCTGGAGACGCCGGCCTGGGCACCTGAACCTCATAAAACATCCCAAATTCCATGCTGGTGTTCCTCCTTAACTTTAGCCCTTACATGACCCGCCAAGATGGTTCTGAGCGTGGCCAGTCTTGTCTAATGCCGCATTCTAAGGTCACGCCAACTTAGCGTCAACCAACCGCTCGTCAAATCAGGCGGTCTTGGTAGACTAGACAGATGGACAAAGTTCAACGCGGAGACAATCCCATCGAATCTAGATCAATCATCTACCGTCGGGTGGTCGACCTGAGCCACCAGATCCACCCCGGCATACCCCGTTGGCCAGGAGACCCGCCCATACGGTTCACGACTGCCGCTACTTTAGAATCCGAGGGCTTTCGTCTGGGCAGTTTCTCCATGGGAGAACACAGCGGCACCCACATCAACGCCCCCATCAGCTTCCACGCCCAAGGCGTGGCCATAGACGCTTATTCCGCAGATTCGCTGGTTGCGCCTGCGGTAGTTCTGGATGTTCGGGATCAGGCGGCATCTAACGCCGATCACTGTCTGGACGTTTCTGCCCTTGCGGAATGGGAGGAAATGTGGGGGCCGGTCCCCCCAGGCAGCGTGGCCCTGCTGCTGACCGGCTGGTCCGGCAAGTGGGAGGACCCCAGGGGTTATTTTGGTTACGACTCAAGAGGAAAAATGCACTTTCCCGGATTCGGTCTTGCCGCCACCCGATTTTTGCTAGAGGAGCGGGAGGTTGGGGGACTGGGCATCGATACCCACGGCCTGGACCCAGGCCAAGTTCCGGAAGGGGAGGAATCATTCGGCATCAACAAACTGGTGCTGGAACAACCTCGCATAGCATTGGAGAATTTGGCCAACCTGGACCAGCTTCCCGCGGTGGGTTGCACGTTGGTGATAGGGGTATTGCGCCTCGAGGACGGCGCCGGTTCCCCGGTGTCGGTGCTGGCTTTTGTTCCTTGAGGCGCGTCGTTTTTGGCTAGGATCTACAGAGCCTGGCGTTGATTGCTCAGCATCACGAGGGAACAGGCGAGAGTGGAAATCCCCCTTTGCGAAAGGGGGAGATTTGGTCTTCCTTTTCAGAAGGGGCCTTGGTCTTCCTTTCCATAAAAGAGAGTTGGTCTTCCTTTTCAAAAAGGAGACTTCCCCCCCTTTCGCAAAGGGGGGTTGGGGGGATTTAACCCCGCCGGTCTACCTACCGTCAAGTCTAGAACCCTATCCAATCCTGAGGCGAGAGTAGACTACAGCTTGGCCACTCCGGCCTTGGCGCAATCCTCGTCTTGCTGGCTGGTGCCGCCGCCCACACCGCAGGCGCCTTCCACCGCGCCGTTGCGAATGATGGGCACCGCGCCCTGGCCCATGATCATGTGGCCGCCTTCGGCGATGGCGATGCCCCTGGGAGTCGGTTGGTCTGCCCGCTCGGACAGCTCGCCGCTGGGCCGGCCGAATCCGGCCGAGGCCACCGCTTTTCCTTGGGATCCATAAACCCCCGCCCAGATCGCGCCGTCCATGCGGTTAAAAGCGATGAGGCGTCCGCCGGCGTCGCAAACGGCCACGTTGACCTTGATGTTAAATTCCGCAGCTTGGGCAATCGTACCAGCTACAATCCTATTTGCTTCTTCCAATGTTAAAGCCATGACAAACCTCCGCGAAAATTAAAGTGCACTAAGTCCGTTGAGTGGGCCAATTCTACCCCATGTGAATGAACGCGCCAACCTGGAGCTCTGCGTGCAATTGGACCGGCCACACTCCCCACCCTTTGAACCCGTATGTCCAGTGTTATACTGGCCAGAGTAAACCAACCAATCTTGGATTCCATCACACACGAATTCCATGCTCACCAAACGCATAATCCCATGCCTGGACGTTGACGCGGGCCGGGTGGTGAAAGGCATCAGCTTCGTCAACCTGCGGGACGCGGGAGACCCGGCTGAATTAGCCGCCCGATACAACGAAGAGGGTGGCGACGAACTGGTTTTTCTAGACATCACCGCCAGCGCCGATTCACGGAATACCATGGTGGAAGTGATGGAGCGGGTGTCGGAGCAGGTATTCATTCCTTTGACCGTGGGCGGGGGAATCCGCAGCGTGGACGACGTCCGGCGCATGCTCCAGGCCGGGGCCGACAAGGTGTCGGTAAACACCGCGGCGGTGAACGATCCAGACCTGATACGCCAGGGCGCGGAGGGATTTGGAAACCAATGCATCGTCGTCGCCATTGACGCCAAACGAGTAACCACGGGGCAGACTACAACGACCCCGCCGGTGGATCCTGAGTTGTCCCTGACGGATGAATCCCGGTGGGAGGTATACACCCGTGGCGGCCGCACTCCCACCGGGTTGGACGCGGTCAAGTGGGCCGTCCGGGCCGTGGCTTTGGGCAGTGGAGAGGTCCTGCTGACCAGCATGGACGCCGACGGCCAGCTGGCGGGTTATGACCTAGAACTGACCAGGGCGATCTCCCAAGCGGTGACCGTGCCGGTCATAGCCAGCGGCGGCGCGGGAAATCTGGAGCACCTGTACCAGGCTTTTGACCAGGGGAATGCCGACGCCGTTTTGGCCGCCAGCATCTTCCACTTTGGAACCTACTCTATCGGCCAGGCCAAGGAGTACCTGGAGGGCCGCGGCGTCCCCATGCGGCGATAGCCTTCACAACCTCTCCCAATCAATTAAGGAGCCGAGTATCCCAGCCCATGGCCCAAATAACAACAGTCATCTTCGACATGTACGAAACTCTGGTGGAGGAAAGCCACGATCAGTGGCGGGAAACCTTCGCAGAGATAATCCGCCACCAAAAACTAAACGTGGATCTGGAACTATTGTGGCAAACCTGGTGGGGGCTGGAGCGGAAATTCCGCGACAGGAGAACCAGGCCCGGCGTGCCATTCGAAACTTATTACGAGGCTTGGAGGGAAGCCTTTGCCGGCGCGTTCAAGACCCTGGGTCTATCGGGTGACCCCGGCGCCGCCATCGATCATTCCCTGCTGGACCTTTCTCAAAGGAAACCTTATGAGGAAACGCGGCAAGGCCTTCGCTTGATACAAGCCCGCTGCCGGACGGCGATCCTCTCCAACGCCGATGAATGTTACTTCCGCCCCAACTTAAGTTTGTTGGACGATGACATCGTGGCTGGTCTATCGGCGGCGCTGACCTCCGAAGAAGCCCAATGTTACAAGCCCCAACCGGCATTTTTCCAGGAGATGCTGCGGCGGTTGGAGGTGACGCCCCAAGAGTGCCTCTACGTTGGCGACCGCCAATTGGAGGACGTCAAGGGCGGACGCGGCGTAGGAATGGGAACGGTATGGCTTAACCGGTCCGGAACAGCGATGGACCCGGAACTGCCGGCGCCGGACCACGAAATCAAAAGCCTGTTGGAGATCCCGGACCTGCTGGACCGGATCGCCGATTCAAAGGACGGTGCCCCGTGAAAATCAAACTAAACGAGCAGGGCCTGCTGCCCGCCATAGCCCAGGACGCCAACACCGGCCAGGTGTTGATGATGGGATACATGAATCCCGGCTCGCTGAAACGCACCGTGGAAGGGATTCAGGTCTGGTTCTACAGCCGCAGCCGGGAAGACCTGTGGCATAAGGGTGAGATCTCAGGCAACTACCTTAATCTAAAGGAAGCCTGGTTGGACTGCGACAGCGACACGATCTTGCTCAAGGTGGACCCCGACGGACCCGCCTGCCACACGGGGGAGACGTCCTGCTTCTTCAACCTTCTGGATGGCCTGCCCGATGAGTACGAAACCAACGAAACCGGGCCTGCTGTCCTCGGCGAGCTATACGCGGTAATCCAGGACCGCCAACGGGAGATGCCCCAGGGTAGCTACACCACCAAGTTGCTGGAGGAAGGCGTCGCCCGCATCGCCCAAAAAGTGATCGAAGAGGCGGGAGAGACCGCCATCGCGGGAGCATTGGGCGACGCGGAAAATCTACCTGGCGAAGTGGCCGACCTGCTATACCACACCCTTGTATTGATGGCCTCCAACGGCGTCAAGCCCCAGCAAGTGTGGGACGTGCTGCGGGAGAGGCGAGGGTGAGCCATCAGCGTTCAGCTTTCAGCCGTCAGCACTCCACTTTCAGCATTCACTTACCGCTCATGGTGAGCCTGTCGAACCCCTACCAGCTCACCTTTTGAGGCTAAAGTAAGGGTAAGCGGGCAGTGAATCCCCTCTAAGACAGGATTTGTGGCTTGGAATCGCATCCCCGCCAGGCACGGCGGGCAGCGGAACCGCAGCTACGAAAATATACCATCAGCCGGGCGTCTAAGCCCACCCCCGGCC
>DAOUHE010000123.1:0-11942 GCA_034428715.1 Dehalococcoidia bacterium
GCCAAAGGTTCCCAGGCCCCCCGCGGAGGACACGGCAGCCGCCAGACGGCCACCGCTCATACGCTGCATCGGTGCCGAGATGATTGGGTACTGAATACCAAGGCGCTCGGTAAAACGCGTCTTCAGCATGAATCATCCCTCAATTCCCCAGTCGAATCTTTAATGCTATGTTACGCGGCTCACTCTGGAATTTGATCCAACCTCTTTGCGGAGTTGGATTCCTCAAAGTATAAGCATTGCGTCGCCAAAACTGAAGAGCCGGTAGTTTCGTGCTATAGCTTCCTGATAAGCGGCTAATAACACAGCTCGTCCAGAGCCCGTCGAAGGACTTACCCTTCCACTAACAGATTCCACGAATGCCGAGACCAGCATCAGCAGGGTGGACCGGGGCAGGTGGAAATTGGTTATCATGGCGTCCACCAACCGAAACTTGTGGCCTGGCAGGATGAACAGGCCGGCCCAGCCGCTTTGGGCTTCCAGTTGGCCTTGCCCCAAGCGGTGTTGGTCCTCGGCCAACTGTTCCAAGACCCTTACCGAGGTGGTACCAACGGCGATGACCCGGCGTCCGCCGGCCCTGGCCTGGTTCAGGATGCCGGCGGTATCCGGGGAAATTTCGTAATATTCGGTGTGGATCTGGTGTTGGGCGGGGTCTTCGTGCTGCACCGGCCGGAACGTGTCCAGGCCCACGTGCAGGGTGACAAAGGCCGTCTCGACCCCAATGGCCCTGATCCTTTCTAGTAGATCTTCGGTGAAGTGGAGCCCGGCGGTTGGAGCGGCGGCGCTGCCCAAGTCTTTTGCGTAGACGGTCTGGTATCGTTCCGAGTCCTTCAGACGTTGATGGATATAGGGTGGCAGGGGTACGTAGCCCAGCCGGTCCAGGTCAGCATCGGCCGGAAGCCTCACTATTTTGGTGCCATCGTCGTTGGACGCCAACACCTCGGCTATAAGTCCTCCGTTGACCCTCCCTTTGCAAAGGGGAGCGTGGAGGGATTTCCCGCCGTTACCGGACAACCTATCCGGTGGTTCCAGAATGACCCTAGCCCCAGGCCGCAGCCGCCTACCCGGTTGGGCCATGGCTTGCCAGGCCCCAGGCGATACCTCGCGCAGCAGCAGGAACTCCACCTTGCCGCCGGTGTCCGCCCTCCGTCCTCGAATCCGGGCCGAGATCACCCGGCTCTGGTTGAAAACCATGACGTCGCCGGGACGCAGGTATTCGATGATGTCTGTGAAGCGCCGGTGGCTGATCTGTCCCGAAGCCCGGTCGGGAACCAGCAGCCGCGACGAGTCCCTGGGTTCCAGTGGCGTCTGGGCGATGAGTTCCGTGGGAAGATGGTAATCGAAATCGCTGGTCTGCATTTTAGCTGTCAGCGGTCAGCATTCAGCCGTTTTTGGAGGGCCATGGGACTCGCAATTTTAACCGATAAATACTTCATGAATCTGAACCAGATGCCTAAAATCCAACCCTGATAGCTGATAGCTGATAGCTGACAGCGTCACCGGCCATGGATGCTGATGCGGGCGGCGGTCAATGTGTTGACCAGCAGCATGGCGATGGTCATGGGGCCCACGCCTCCGGGCACGGGAGTGATGGCCTCGGCTTTTTCTGAGACGGCTTCAAAGTCGACATCCCCCACCAGCCGGTAGCCCCGGCGGCGGGAGGAATCCTCAACCCGGTTGATACCAACGTCTATTACCGCGGCGCCGTCTTTCACCATATCGGCGGTGATCATTTTCGGCTGGCCGGTGGCCGCCACCAGAATATCCGGCTTGGCGTGTATGTTCCGCCAGGCCTTTGGTCCTGGTATGGCAGATGGTGACCGTGGCGTTGGCGCCTTCTTTTCGCTGCATCAGCAATATGGCCATGGGTTTACCCACTATCTCGCTGCGGCCGCAGATGACCACGTTCTGGCCGGCGGGGTCGTAGCCGTTCCGCAGGAGCAATTGCTGGATTCCCGCGGGAGTCCCTGGTATGAAGTCCGGCCTGCCCTGGACGAGTTTGCCGACGTTGTAGGGATGGATCCCGTCCACGTCTTTGTTGGGGTTCACCGACTCGATGATCCTTTGGGTGTCCATCTGGGGAGGCAACGGGAGTTGGACCAAAATACCGTGGAAGCGGCCGTCGGCGTTCAACCGGTCCACCAGGGACAGCACCTCGCTCTCATCCGTGTCACCGGGAAGGTTGAACGATTCACTGAACATGCCCACTTCATCGCACGCCCGGCGCTTGTTGCGCACGTAGATGGCCGAGGCGGGATCGTCGCCAACCAAAACGGCGGCCAATCCCGGAGCGACTTGGTGCTTCTGCAGCGTCTCCTTCACGCCCAAGGCGACCTCACCGCGTATCTCCTGGGCCAGGGCCGTGCCGTCCAGTATCTTGGCCATCTTTACATCATCCTCCCGCCGGTTGCCACCAGCCGGTAACCCAAAAAATTCTAGCATAGGCGGAAGCGCCCGGCCATCAGCGGACAGCATGCAGGACCGGGTTAATCTTGATGCCGGCCATAGCCAGGAATATACTGGTCCAAACACACTGGAAAGGCCAATCATGCGTATCTGCTCGTTGCTACCAAGCGCTACGGAAATAGTGTATGCCCTGGGGCTGGGAGACCAGTTGGTGGGGGTTTCACATGCCTGTGATTTTCCCTTGGAGGCCCAGTCCCAGCCGGTGGTCAGCCGAAGCCTGCGCCAGGTTGGTCATCTCGACAGCCGGGAGATCGACGCGATCACCCAGCAGGCCCGGACCACGGGTAATCCCCTTTACTGGATCGATGGAGATCTGCTCAGGGAGCTTCGGCCCGACCTGATTATCACCCAGGAGCTTTGCGAGGTCTGCGCCGTGGGCAGCGGTTCGGTATTCGAGACGGCCGCCCAGGTTTTGGACTACCAGCCCGAGATAATCACCATACGGCCCGCTCGTGTGGAAGACATCCTCAAAAATATCTTGATTATCGGCCGGGCCGCCGAATCTGCCGCCAGCGCTGAAGACTTGGTGGACACGCTAAGGCGGCGGGTCGAATATGTGGGGTCTGCCTTGTCCGGCGGGGGTGAACCGCCCAGGGTTTTTTGCATAGACTGGCTGGACCCGCTGCGCAACACGGGCCAGTGGGGTCCGGAACTGGTGGAACTGGCCGGGGGTGTGGAAGGCCTGGCCGAAAAATGGGGGAAGTCTCGTGAGGTGGCATGGGAGGAGGTGTTGGCGTACCAGCCGGAATACCTGATGATGATGCCCTGCGCCTTCGAGCCGGGCCGGGTTCGGCAGGACTCGGAAGAGTGGTTGCGCCGCCAGCAGGATTGGCAAACACTTCCCGCGGTGCGTAGGAACCAGGTGTATCTATTTGACGGCAGGGTCCCGAGCCGCCACGGACCCCGCATCGTTGATGTCATGGAAGGGCTGGCCGAAGCGATGTGGCCGCAACGGTTCTCTGGGTTAGCTCTGGATGGGGTGTTTCAGAGGTGGGAGGGATGATTAGCCGGTCTAGAGATATCGCTTAAACCTGGTATGAAGTCGTGACTCGTTTAAAAAAATTCCTACGGAGTCGTTGGCTGGCTGTGGATGAGGGGGAATCCCCCCAACCCCCCTTTTGCGAAAGGGGGGCGACGATTTGTTTGTTGAGAATTCGTCTGCCAAGTAATCTAGAGGCTCATCCCGTTTCCACCTTTCGCAAAAGGGGGACTAAGGGGGATTTAAGCTTCAAATTGAAACTCAGCCTGACTGGCCCGAACGCGCCCAACTTCGGCGGCCGCAGGGGATGAAATGGGGCTAACCATATCCGGGGGCGACCTGGGTTATTTTGCCTCCAGCCGGTTTTGCCGACGCTGCGCCTGGGTCCGGCTTCACGTTAAACCGCTGCCCTACCAGAGTTTTCCGGGTATATTCAGCTCGATAGACCGCTACAACAAACTGGTGGTCAACAGCTATTTTGAACGCCACGGAAGCCTGCCGTCGTGGCTGGATGGTCTGGGACGGGTGGTTGCCAGCATCAAACCGCCCCACTGGTCGGCCTATTCGATATTGGACCCCGATTCGGGAGTGACCCTCAGGGGAGAAGCTGACGCGATCTTCAAGATGACCGACGGTTCCTACACAATCGTCGATTACAAAACCTCCAGGTACACTCCGGGACAACGGGGCATGTTCCGGACTTATGAGGTGCAGCTAAATTCCTACGCCTATATAGGGGAGCGGTTGGACTTTGCCCCAGTGACAGGACTGGCCCTGGCCTACATGGAGCCGGTGACCGACGAAGAAACGGCCGGCCGTCCGGAGATCACCGACGGCCAGGGGTTTAACATGGCATTCCACGCCAACATCGTCCCGGTGGAAGTAAAGCCCGCCCGGCTGATCCCGCCTTTGTTGGACCGTGCCTTGGAGATCTTTAATATGGATCGGCGGCCGCCAGGAAAGGCGGGGTGCAAAGACTGCCAGGCGGTGCAGGCTCTGCTGGAGGGTTTGTTGGACGACTGATGGCTCGACGCGGGCAACGCGCTCCCTTAGATACGGTTTGAACCCTTGTCATGGCTGAGAGGCCAGACTAGAATGGGCGAATTCTCAAGCTCGA
Organism: Dehalococcoidia bacterium; assembly: GCA_034428715.1. GTDB lineage: Bacteria > Chloroflexota > Dehalococcoidia > Lucifugimonadales > UBA3495 > Io17-Chloro-G2. Next base: position 4,560 of record DAOUHE010000123.1, read on the forward strand.
AATCTCGAAATCTAAAGATAACTTTGCCCGGAGGCCAATCATGTCGTACAACAAGCCTATGCTCAGCCTGGAGCAGACCCAGCATGCTATGTCGGTGATGATCGATAAGGCTACCCAGGAACCCGACCGGCCGGTGACCATCGCCATCGTCGACGACCTGGGCAACATACTCAGCTTTGCCCGTATGGACCGCTGCCGGCCGGGCCCCCAAAAGATGGCCATGCGCAAGGCCTACACCTGCGCCATCCAGGGTCAGGACTCCAAAGACTATGCCGAACGCCTTAAGGGCCAGGGCCGCACCGTGGCCGAGATGGGAGACCCGATGCTGGCAGCCGTCCAAGGCGGAGTGACGGTGTTGCATCCCGAGACCGGTTCCATTATGGGAGGCATAGGTGTCAGCGGTCTGGCCGCCCAGGAAGACGAAGACATAGCCAAATTGGGGCTGCAAGCGCTGGGGCTTTAATAGCTTTCAGCGTTCAGCACTCAGCCGTCAGCTAATTGGGTCCCCCTAGTTTCGACGGGGTTGAGGGGAAAGGCTGAAAGCTGACTGCTGAAAGCTAACTGCCAGAGGAGATTCCATGGCAAACCCCCGTGCTGAATTTTCGCCGATCTTTGACCGCAAACCATTACGACTGCCGGGGGACGCCCGAATAGTGGTTTGGGTGATCATCAACATGGAGGAGTGGGATATAAACGAGGCCATGGCCCGCACCGTGTTGCCGGTTCCCCAGGGCCGGGTGGTCATTCCCGACATTCCTAATTTCGCCTGGTTCGACTATGGTCTCCGGGTGGGGTTCTGGCGCCTGAAGCGGGTGTTGGACCGCCGCAACATCCCAGCCACCATCAGCCTCAACGCTTCGCTTTGTCTATCCTATCCCCAGGTCGTCAGGGAAAGCCTGGATTCGGGCTGGGAATTGATGGGTCACGGATTCATGCAGCGGGTCCTCAACGTGGAGCCCGACGAGCGGGAAGTGATCCGGCGCACCATCAGCACCATCCGGGAATTCAGCGGCTCGGCGCCCCGAGGCTGGATGGGCCCCGGCCTAGCTGAAACCTTCGACACGCCGGACATTTTGGTGGAGGAAGGCATTGAATACGTCTGCGACTGGTGCAACGACGACCAACCTTACCCGATGAAGGTGAATTCCGGCCAACTGATCTCGGTGCCCTATACCCTGGAGCTCAACGACATTCCCATCCACCTGGTGCAGCACCACCGTTCGCCGGAGCTGTTTGAGCGGGCCAAAGACCAATTCGACACCCTTTATCAAGAGGGAGCGGAAAACGCCCGGGTGATGGCCATCTCCACCCACCCCTACATCACCGGCGTTCCCCACCGTATCGGGTACTTTGACAAGATCTTCGAATACATCAGCCAATTCCAGGGCGTTGTCTACATGACCGGCAGCGAGATATTGGACTGGTATAAGGCGGAAGCTGGGATCGGGTAGCCGATAGCTTTTAGCAGTGGGCTTTCAGCTATTAGCGTCTGGAGGAAAAATGGTACAGGTTGATACGGGAAAGATTCAGACCGTGGCCGGCACCGGCGAGGCCGGTTATGCGGGTGATGGCGGAGTGGCCCATCTGGCGGTCTTGGGTGAACCTTTTGGATGTGATTTTGATGCCCAAGGCCACCTTTACCTTTGCGATAGCAAATCAAATACGGTTCGCCGGGTGGATAAAGACACGGGCGTCATCACCACTGTGGTTGGAAATGGAGAGGAGGGATATTCCGGCGATGGCGGGCCCGCGGTGCATGCGACACTGAACCAGATCTATTCCTTGGTGGTGGACACCAACGGTGATATTTACATCGTCGACCGGTTAAACGCCGTTGTTAGGAAGTTCGAAGCCGCTACCGGCATCATCACCACCGTGGCAGGCACCGACCAGCCGGGATATAGCGGCGACGGCGGGCCGGGGAAACTCGCCCAACTCCGCGAGCCCAACGATTGTTTCCTGGACGGGAAAGGGGCATTGTTGATAGCCGACATTCAGGACCAGCGTATCCGCCGCCTCGAACTGTCCACAGGCATCATCGACACCTTTGCCGGGGATGGCGAAAAGTTTCGCGCCGGCGACGGCCTGCCCTCCACTCGGGCCAGTATCTTGGGGGCCCGCGCTGTCTGCATGGACTCCAAGGGCAATACATACATCGCTGAGCGAGAAGGAAACGGGATCCGGAAGGTGGATGCCCAAGGGATCATGTCCACCTACGCGGGAACCGGCGAAAGGGGTTATGAAGGCGACGGCGGATCCGCCCTGGAAGCCACTTGGGGCGCACCCAAGGCGATTCGTTGCGACCTCCAAGACAACCTGATCGTGGTGGACACGGAAAACCACGCCATCCGCCGCATCGATGCCGCCACAGGCTTGGTCACCACCATCGCAGGCGGCCGCCAAGGAACCCAGGGCGACGGCGGCAGCGCTCTGGAAGCCGGGCTGGACCGTCCCCACGGCTGCGGCATCGACCGCCAGGGGAATATCTACATAGCCGACAGCAACAATCACCGGGTACGCGTGGTGGGCATGGGGTGATTCGGCTGGATTCTAACCTTTGGCTTGTAGCCGCTCTTTATACTCGTCGGAAACGGGGCCGAGGCGCTGGCGGAAATGGGTTGTGTCGCGGTTACCCACTTGCCGGGCGGCTTCCACCATCAACTCCACTCCGCCGATGAAATCGTCCCTGTGGATGTACTCTGCTTCAATGGCGTCATCGGGAGCGCCGTTATGGTAGTTGCCCAACGGGAAAGCCAGGCCGGTGGTCTTATATCCGTGAAGGGCGAAAGCGCTGGCCTCGCACACGCCGCCGCTCATCAATTGACGCTGGGATTTGAATCCCTCGGGACGCTCCTGCAGGACCTCTCTCGCTTTGATCAACGCGGCCTCGGCATCGCCGTTGAAGGTGGATCCGGCGTCCCCCACGCGAATCACCGGACCGCTGCCCATCTCGGCGCCGGGTAGGGTGCGGCTGGATTCGGCGGAGACGACCAAGGTGTCTGCGGGCAGGGTTCTTGCTTCGGCCATCAAACGGGCACCTACCAGGCCTACTTCTTCGGCCCGGGTAAAAACCCCGTAAACGTCTCCGGCGGGCCTGAGCGATGAGCTAGACCGCGCTAATTCCGCCAGCGTCGCCAAAATGCTGGCGCAGCCCGCCAGATCGTCGGCCGCCCGCATGTGGATGAATTCTCCGTCGATCTGGAAGCTGGTCAGGTCGAACACCACCGGTCTGGGGAACTCCAGGGATTGAGGTTGGTCCAGGCTGATCAGGACCTGCCGCTGGGACTCTTCTCCGTGCCGGCCAGCCACCGTTCCCCGCAGACGGCCGCCGTCTTCAAGAATCACCTGGACTGCGACTCCTTCGGCAAAGGCCCCGGCGGGAATTCCACCCAGGGCAGAGGCGACCACCAGATCGCCGTGGGCGGCTACCGCCTCGAATCCTGGATGGTCCATGTGGGCTACCATCGCGAATGGCGTAGCGCCGACATCAGTGCCGGGAATCTTGGCGATGATATTACTGTAGGCGTCGGTGGTGATGGTCAGCTGCGAATCATAGAGGATCTCAGTGAGTATTTCGTGAATGGCCTGGGCGACGCCGCCTTCATGGAAGGCTACGGCCGGTTTTTGTCCCAACCGTTCCAAGAAGTGCAACGCCAGTTCGGGTTTGAAGGCCATATGTTCCTCTATGCCGGTAAATTTCGGTTTGGCGGGTTTTGGCTGCTTGATGCGCCGGCATTCCGGCGGGATATCATCATGTAAGGGTGGCCGGATTATACCAGGCGCCGGCATGGCCCCGGCGGGGCATTGAGGCTGATGTTTGGGATTTTAAAGATAGGTCCAATAGGGCAAAAGGGTATATCTGCTATTTTGGCCCGGTGGGGCGTCAGGTCAAGTATCAGCGCCCGATAGCAGCCTTGGATGAGGCCTAATCATTCACCCAACGCCGTTCATGATCCGGTGTGGCCCATTGGCCTGAGCGGCGAAGATTCTTTGTCCCGGCGCCACTATGGTGGTCGGGGCGGCCACAGGCCGGTGCCATGAGAACCAGGATCTTAACGATTATAGCGGTGGGCATCACACTGGGATTCCTTTTGGGAATGGGGGTGGTGGCACTACTGCAGGCGATGATCGACGGAGCCAACACCGGCTTGGAGGTTGCCTTCACGCTTTTGGTGGCTTTCATGGGGGCAATGCTTATCTCTTACGTGGTGCGGACCACTCAATCTTAGCGACCCCTATCTAAGAAAGCCTGATCACACCGCGCCGAGAACAGTCTCCTCTCCGTGACTCGCCGGTGATCCTCTGATAAAGATACCGCTCAAACCGCCCCGGTACTAACCCCCTGGGATTATCTCGATCACGGCTGGTGCCGTGCTCCTCGCAGGATTGCCCTGGCTCCCTTCGGGTTGTAACCCACTGGCAACCTATCTCTTCTTTAACACCCGAAATATGCGCTATCGGTCACCCCAAAGGGAGTGGCCAATACCACTGCTCCCGAAACGGTGGCGGAGACATTGGGGGTCACCTTTAGGTCGATGACCACCGTCTCGCCGGGGTTCCAGGTGTTGGGATCCTGGGTGTCTGGAGTGATCGCATTCAAGGCCCATTCATTATGGCCTACGGCCCCGGTCACGTAACTAAGCTGCTGGTACACTCTGCTGCCGCCACTGTCTTGGTAGTCGGCGATCACGTCCATTTTCGAGAAGTCAGAGATGTACGTCTTTCCCGGATTTGAGATGGTAACCGTATATGTGTCACAGGCGCCTTCACTAGAAGTGGCGGTGATGTTCACCCGGGTGTTTATCCTTTCGGTGATCAGAGCCGTGTTGGCCGCTGATTCGGTGTTGTGAAGGTCCCAAACGTCCAGCAACACCAAAAAAGTCACGCCACTCAAAACGATGAGCAGCGACATGGCAACCGCAGTCCCCAGGCTTTCACTCATTGAACAGGGCTTCGGAGGTCAGATGAAGGGTAAAAACCGCACGATAAAGTGCTTTGACAAATCAAGCAGCACATTTGGCGGATAAAGCCGGGCCGGGCCATTGCCGGTGACCAACGGGCTAAAGTTGGGATGCCCCGCTGGTGACGAGACGAGGCCGGCGAGTGGAGGTCATTTCTGGGTGAATGGAGGCATGGCCAGGGGGATTGAGGGTTTGGAAGCGGGCAAAAGCGAGGGCCAGCATGATCAACGCGGCGATCACAGATCCACTAACCGCCAACGCAGCCACGTTGTCCTCGGGGTGGGAGACCGGCATCGCCTCGGCGGCAATCAATTGACTGTGAGATGGCGCGGCGGCTACGAACCCCTGGGTACCAATGCCTTGGGTAATCGTAGCCTGGCTCCGGCCGCTTTCTACAAATCCCAACCATAGAAGGCCAACAGCCACCAGGACGGCGGTTGTGATAAGGGCCAGCTTCGGAGTGAATACCATCATGATTTTCCTCGTCGTTCAGAGATTGAGTGCGGGCTCTTAACGATTAAGAATTTCCGGGGAATCGATGTCGAAACCGGTGCATGAACCCATTTTGGGACTTACACGGGTCCGGTCAAAGGGTGCGAACCCCTTAGGTGTAATGGAGCTTTCGAATGCCCTGAGGGTACCAGGGTCAAAGTACCGGTCCCGCATAGCCTGGTGGTGGGCTGGAGCCTTGGCAATACGGCTCCGCTCCCTTTAGGAATGTCGAGCCTCGTCCGTTGGTCTCTGGCCGGTCCGGCTTGTTCTTGACCCAGAAGCGGCCGGAGAAGCCAATGGGCCGTCTATCCTTCGGGGAAGCCAGGGCCGGTCGGGCATTTGTGGGATAGAATTCCCGGGGAGACATTTAAAGAGTCAACTTCGGGCCAGTCTTTACTAAACGAATCATCCCATTTTCACTGGCAAGGCTAAAGTGGTTGGTGAAATGGCGCGGTGATATACTTCTTCGGCGCGGGCGGACCGGTTCGAACTGGGCCATCGCCGTCGTTAGACATACCGAAACCCAAAGATCAGCCAAATATTCGTAAATATGGAGGCCAGCCGTGCTGGAGCAATTCAGAGTTAATTTAGATGAAGCCATATTCGCCCAGGGCGAAGACCTTAAAAATACGGCCGCCGGTGTGTTTGAAAAGATGGGGGTGCCTGCCGAAGATGCGTTGTTGGCCGCCGACGTGCTGGTGCTGGCCGACCTGAGGGGCGTGGACTCCCACGGCGTGTCCAACATGCTGCGCAGTTACGTCAATGGGTACCAAAACGGCTCCATCAACCCCCGGCCCGACTGGAAGGTGGTGCGGGAGACCCCCAGCACGGCCAACATTGACTGTGACCGGGGACTGGGAGTCATCATAGCCCCCAAGGGGATGGATCTCGCCATCCAAAAAGCCAGGCAAGTCGGCGTGGGCATGGTGACCATGGGTAACGCGCGGCACCTGGGGATGGCGTCTTACCACGCCATGCTGGCCCTGGAGCACGACATGATCGGTATCTGTATGACCAGTTGTCCGCCGTCGGTGGTGCCAACCTTCGGCGCTGAGCCCCGGTTGGGCACCAATCCTATCGCAATAGCCGTTCCATCCGGCAAAGAGGCGCCCTTCGTGTTTGACGCCGCCACCAGCAGCGTGGCCGGCAACAAAATAGGGATCGCCCGCCGGTTGGGAGCCAAGCTGGAGCCGGGCTGGTTGGTGGACGCGGACGGCACGCCCATCATGGAAGAGATCGACGCACCCGATAGCTATACCCTGTTGCCCCTTGGCAGCACCCGGGAGCTGGGCTCCCACAAAGGATATGGCCTTTCTTGCATGGTGGATATCCTGGGCGGTGTGCTGACCGGCTTTGGCTACGGAGCGGTACCCGGTAGGCCCAACTTCGGCCACTATGTCGCGGCTTACAGCGTGGATGCTTTCACCGACGCCGGAGAATTCAAGACCACCATGGACGAGTGGCTGCAGATGATGAAGAGCACCAAGCCAGCCCCTGGGCACGACCGGGTGTTGGTCGCCGGCCAAGCCGAAGCCGAGGTCGAGGAAGTGCGCCGTGCCGACGGGATACCCCTGCACCCGGAGGTTGTTCAGTGGTTGCGGGACACCTGTAGCGAGTTGGACGTGGCCTGTTTGATCTAGACCGGCAAACCGGCGCTAGGACTCATCCCAAGAAGTGGTCCGACAAGCCTGTCTTGAGCCAAGCCGAAGGTCTCACCACAAACGGAAGGGTGTGTCTTTACCGTTGGTCCTGAGCCTGTCGAACCCCTACCAGCTCACCTTTTGAGGCTAAAGTAAGGGTGAGCGGGCAGTGAATCCCCTCTAAGACAGGATTTGTGGCTTGGAATCGCATCCCCGCCAGGCACGGCGGGCAGCGGAACCGCAGCTACGAAAATATACCATCAGCCGGGCGTCTAAGCCCACCCCCGGCC
>DAOUHE010000124.1:0-3163 GCA_034428715.1 Dehalococcoidia bacterium
CGCCGGGGGAAGGAACTTAGGATCAAAACCAACCTCAGTCACGGAAGCAACCAAGACCGCTCCCCGATCCCCGTAGTTCAGCGAGCCGTCTCGGAACGGACGGACGCTGTACTCATCGTATTTGAGAAAGTCATCCGGAGGCTCGATGAACTCGGCGTCGCGGACTTGCAAACGCAATTCCGGCAGGCGCACACATTCGCCCTGAAAAACGACGTCCGAGCTCCTCTTGCAGGTGGAAATCATGGGAGTCGACACCTCGTCGCACTGCTCAATCCCGTCCAGCTTGCTCTGGGACGCCGAATTGATCCTGATCCGGCCATCCCTGGTCCTCAGCAACTTAGACGAAGGAGACACAGAGGCCACAACAAGAGTGCGATCCAACCCGGAGAGCCTATCCAACTCACCGACCCCGCCGCAAACCAACGCCGTGCTCTGACGCGCTACATTGAGAGGAGCACTGGAAAAGCCTTTTACCAGCCCGAAAATAGCGGCCTCAAGCCCACCCAAAACGGCATCCCTACCCTTCGACACCGCTCCCCCAATCTTCGACACCGCTCCCCCAATCTTACCCCCAACCCAACCCGTGGCATCAGTCCAGGGGTTGTTCCCCGACGGATGAACGAACATCCGGCAGATGACCCGCTGGAGCCTCCGCTTGGGAAGGGAGAAGACCAAGGCGCCAACATCATCGTCAACCCGAAAATCGACCAGATCCTTATCAACCTTGGCTTCGTAGAAGGTGACCACCAGCAGGTGAGGCATATTCGGGTCCACCCGCTTGAAGGCCCAATTATCAACATAGTCATCTCTCTTACCACCATGCCGGGGAAGCCCGTAACGGCGCTCCGCATCGTAACCCTTCTGACCTGGGGGGAAATTCCCCATGCGTTCAGACTCGTTGATCAGAAAATCGAAGCGGTTCAGCTGGCGGATCCCGATGGGGCCGCCAGAATCGACGGCGCTCTCCACCCCCTGCTTGATTATGAGATCGTCCCGCAGGAGATACTGACCCCCAGGAGAGTCGAAGGGAAGGTTCACTCCTCGCTGATCCCCCTTCCAGACATCCGCCCAATCCCACTTGTCAGAAAGATCTTCGCACTTGATAGCGTCAATGTTCAGAGGAGGCCGGTAGCCGGAGGCCGCATAGTTGAGACGGGTGCCGTCGTCCGCCTTCTCTCCGGGCAGGAAACACGTAGGAATGCGATCAGCAATATCACGGCCATCCGCATCCAGAAGATTTCCGAGATCCAAAGTGTCAGAAGATGGAAACGGGACCGGGTTCTTGCCGTAGGCGCTGTTCACCACACGGCGGCGGCCATCACTGGACACCCAGTAGAGCCAGAGGGGATCCCGGTACCCCGTCGAGGGAAGCTCGTAGAGATACCAGTTGAGGTCCTCCAGGTTGACCGGCCACCCGATCCGTTTGGGTTCCGAAGGAACACGAAGCTCGGACAACTCCGTGGTGGAATAAACCCGGTGGAGCAACGACTGACGATAGCCCCAATGCACATCCGAATCCGGATCGGATACTGCTGGTGGAACCCGGAACCACTCGTTGACGCCAGCATCGCGCCTTTTGTTGATGCTGTCGTAGCTCCATGGGTCAAACCCCATAACCGGCAGCCCCCGCTCACCGTACAAAGGCCCGCTGTCCGGGTCGAAGTTGAGGTACCGGCGGTACCGGTCCTGCAACACCAGGCTGATGTGGAGCTGGTCGGAGCCAGTATTCTCCTGGTACCGTCGGTAGTAAGCACCGGAGCTGGGGTCCCGAAGATGCAGCGTGCTGGGCGGCAGGTAGGACAGGTCGAACTCCAACTCCTGCTTGGGATATAGCAGGTCGGGATCGAACACCAGATCAGGATCGGCCTCAATTTGGGCATCGACGCCAACGTCCAACATCCGGACCACCCGGTCCCCGGCCTCGGTGACGTTCCGGTAGGTCTGCCCGTCGTTCTGCTCCCGGACACTGGTATGAAAGGTCACTGGGACCAGCTCGCTGAAAACCTTGGTAACGCCCGAACAGGAAGGGCCGGAGCAACTATTATCAGACTGGAAGGTGAACTGCTGGGCCACCGCCTCGATGGTCCCGTAGTGGACCACCCCGCCGTCGCCGGCGGCGGAGACCGTGCCCTCCAGGGCCTCCAGCCGGTTGGCCGCCTGGTCTCGGGCCAGGGCGACGAAGTCCAACGCCCGGCCTCCCCCGGGATTGGCCGGGTCGATCCACTGGCCGTTGAAGGACTGGACGGCGTCCTTGTAGGGAACGGCGACCCGGCGCCGGTCCATGTACTGATCCAAAGTTTTCCAAGGCAGGAGAAAACGCTGGTCCTCATCCGGGTATGCGCTCAACGTGGAAGGCCTAATATCATACGATAGGCCGGCGAACTCAGCCATCAACCTCTTAACCCGGCGGTCATATGTCTCACGGTCATACCTTAAACGAAGATGGGCAGTGGAAAAATCGAGGCCAAAGGTGTAATCCACCAATTCAGGCATGGAATCGAAGAGGGTGTAAACTTCCTCCTCGTCAGGATCGAACCGGTTGTCTAGCGCCGCCGCCGCCTCGGTCAATCCCAGCTGCTCCAGGTACTCCCTGGCCTGTTCCAGGGCCATCATCGCCCACCTCCCACCACCAGGGCCTGGTAGAGGTCCAGGGGTCTCTGTTGCACCTCTATCTCCTCCACCTGGGTGGCCAGAGGCTCCTTCTTGGGCCGAGAATCCCCGAGCCCCAACCCCGACCACTGGCCGGGCAGTGTGAACCGCTGTCCGGGGCGTCCTGCCCGGGGATGCATCGCCAGCCGTTGCTCGCCGGACCAGACCTCCACCAGACTCCCTTCGGCTTGAACCTGCACTCCCTGGCCGGCCCAGGTCCAGGGCACTCCATACCAGGCCCCCTGCCACTGGACATAGCCGTCCCGACCCACCTTGCGCTCCTCCCGCAGGAAGGGGGTTAGCCGCCCTCGGTCCGGCAGGGACCGCAGGCGACTCCCTTCCTTTAGCAGACGGTCCTTAGGGAGTTCCCCAGTGGTGCCATGCACCCGAATGTCGGCCACACAACTGCACCACTCCCGGACCTGACGGTTCAGGTCTGCCAGGTCGGTAAAACGCGCGCTGGGCCAGAAGTTGTTCCGCAGGTACTTGATGCCGCTTTCCACCCGGCCTTTGG
>DAOUHE010000125.1:0-4948 GCA_034428715.1 Dehalococcoidia bacterium
TCTGAAATAGCCAACTTATTGCATGTATTATATCTGAAATACGGCTAAGAAATTCATGTAACGACTAGAAAAGCAAGAAAGTTGCCTATTTACCGCATCACTTGTTTGAGCCAAATGGGGAATACGGGCGTAGATCATTGCTAGATCGATGTCGCTGTGGGTAAGGCCAGCCCGTGCCAACGCTTTGGGGCCGGATTCCCGGGCGATGGTAGAGGTAAGAGAGGGCATCATGCTGATCATGTTATGGTCGTGCCCTTCCGCGGCGCCCAGTACCCATACCGGTTCCTTGCGGCAGCTACGGGCTCGCTCTGCGCTGGTCACGATGATCGCGGCCCCGGAATCGGTGACCAAGCAGCAGTCCACCAGATGAAAGGGCCAGGAGACCCATCGAGAGTCGTGGTAGTCATCAAAGCTCATCGGCATATCGTGCATCACTGCTTTGGTGTTCAGGTTGGCCCACTTGCGGGTAGCCACGGCGACCTCGGCCATACCCTGGCGGGTCCTGTCTTCACCGTATTGGTGCATGTAGCAGGAGCAGGCCAGCGAATAGTTGATCGGCGCGCCGATTATTCCGTAGGGAGACTCATATTGGGCAGTGGGCAGGTTTGGGTCCCCCGGCACCCTACCCCTGGTGGAGCGGCCGGCTTGTCCATGGGTGATTAATGCCACGTCGCAGTACCCAGCCCGAATTGCCGCTATGGCATGGGCCACATGGATGACGAAGGAAGAGCCACCCACCGTGGTGTTGTCGGTGAATTGTGGCTGTATGCCCAGGTACTCCGCTGTGGCCAAGGTGGAGAACCCGGCGGTGAAGAGTCCGTCGACATCGTTTTTCGATAGGCCCGCGTCCTCCAAGGCGTTGTGGGCCGCTTCGGCGTGGTGTTGTAAAGAGGACTTGTTGGGCACGGTCCCCATCTCATCGGATTCGGCGACTCCGACGATGGCTATATCTCGCTGACCTGAAGCATTTGTCGACATTCTTGCCTGTCCTCCCGGTTGATTATTGGTCGAATCTATCGTCCGGCTTCACTCTATTGGCGCCATCAAATCTCCATTCAACCCGCCCTAGCCGGGCGGCTCACTGGTAAAGATCAGGCTGCCCGCCGCCATGAACATACCGCCCACGCCCTGACAGAAGGACACCTTCACGCCGGACACCTGGTGCGCGGCTTCCCCCCTGACCTGCCGGATGGCTTCCTGCATGGCAAACATCCCATACATGCCCGTGTGCGTATAGGAGAGGCCTCCGCCGTTGGTATTCATCGGCAGTTTCCCGCCCGGCGAGGTGTTTCCCTCCTGGATAAAGGCGCCGGCCTCCCCTCTTCCCACAAACCCCAGATCCTCCAAGCCGTAAATTGGCAGATGGGCAAAGGCGTCGTAGATCATGAGGTGGTCGACGTCGCCATGGGTTATGCCCGCTTCTTGAAAAGCCTGTCGGCTGGAAACCTTGAACGCCGTGGAAGAGGTCATGTCGTACATTTGACTTACGATGGGTGATTCGGTGGACTCACCGGTGCCCATAATATAGACGGGATTCTTGGGGAAGTCGTTGGCCCGCTCGGCGCTGGTTAGGATTATCGCTCCGCCGCCATCGGTCACCAGGCAGCACTCGAAAAGGTGGAACGGATAGCACACCATCCGGCTATTGAAAACGTCCTCTACCGTGATCAAATCACGCATCATGGCGCGTGGCACCTGGTTGGACCACTTTCGCTGGGCGACGGCCACCGACGCAAGTTGCTCGTGGGTGGTGCCGGTCTCCTGCATGTAACGCAGGACCCCCATGCCGAACAGGGTGGAGGGTCCTGCGGTGCCGTAGATCGACTCAAATTGACCTGGATAGGAGATGTCCGATCGAGGTCCTCCTGCGGCGGACGTGGCGCCTATCCTGGCGGTTTCCTCGCCAACCCGGCTGCGGCCGCTCTGGCCCATGGCCACTAATGCGACATCGCACATTCCCATTGCTATGGCCGCCGCGGCGTGCCTGACCTGTATCAGGAACGACGTGCCGCCCACCGAAGTGTTGTCCAGCCAGCGGGGCACGATGCCCAGGTAATGGGCCAGAATTGCCGGGTTCATAGTGCTGGCGATGCCGTCTATCTGGTTCTTATCGATGCCGCAGTCTTTGATCGCATTCGCGATGGCATCGACGTGCAGACCGGTGGTCGACATGTTGGGAACGACCCCCAGGCCGGTGGTCTCGGCGGCCCCGACGACGGCAGCTTTGTAGCGAAGTGAATCGGTCATAACCTGTACCTAATCTTGTAAATACCCGTCAAAATCCTCCGTTCGCCCTGAGCTAGTCGAAGGGTCCTTTCCCTGAAGGATGGTTTGACAGGCTCACCACGAACGGGGTTGATAGCGCTGATTTCTGCATCGAACTGCTAACTCTCTAATAGTGGGAGCCGGCGGGCTTGAACTTGGGAATCGCTATTTCCTCTGTAGCGTCTTCGAAGACCACTTCCAAGGGCATGTCTAGGACCAGGTTTTCCGGGGTATTTTCCACGCCAACGATGTTGCTCATCATCCTTGGCCCTTCCTCAAGTTGGATCACGGCGATGGCGTAAGGGGTGTCTTCCTCGAAGCCGGGAACCGGCCGGTGGTTGATCATATAGCTCCAAAGCGTCCCTTTACCGGACGCCTGGAACCAAGGCACTTCGGTGGAGAGGCACTGGGGGCAGTGCAACCGTGGATAAAAGAAGACGTGCTGGCAGCTTTGGCAGCGCTGAATCCACAACGCATGCTCCTTACACTTGTCCCAAAAGAACTGGGTCTCCGGGGTGGAAACCGGCACGGGTTTGCGGTAGCCGTCCTGGCTCATGGTCCAGTCATCTCCTCAAAAAGAGCGGTCTATTCGTACCTGGTTACCTTATCAGCTTGATAAGACATCGTCGAGCCAAGATCCAGACAAAAGGCGTAAACCACCGGCGGGCCTATAAGCTGTGATGCGCCGGTAATTTTATGGCATGCAGCTTGCCGTCGCCGGTTCGGACGTAGAAGCGGCCTTCGGCGAATACCGGAGCAACTTCGATGGGCGGCGCCAGGGAGATCTGCCACAGCACCTTTCCGGAGGTCCTGTCTAAGGAATAGAAAACGCCTGCCTGGTTGCCGAAGTATACGCGATCGCCCAGGATCACCGGAGACCCCAAGATACCGGATCCACTCTGAAACCGCCAAAGTTCAGCGCCTGAGAGTGCATCGCCGGCGTAAAAATTCCCTTTCGCGTCTCCTACATAGAATGCATTGGGTGTTACTGCTGGGGAAGCTATGATGCCGGGAGCCGGTTGTTTTTCCGGGGTAAAGAGCCACAGGCCTCCTTTTTGAGCCGGCGGATCAGGTATCAATGGCAGGCGCCACAGCCAAAACTGGGTCGACACTTGCTTTACCAGGAATGCCCATGGTATCTCCCTGGCCTCAGCAACAACGGCATACATTTTCCCCCGCTGGGAAAGTAAACCAGCCTGTTGGCCGGCACTGCAGCCGACGTTGCCAGAGTAGGAGTGCGGAACCGGTGGCGGGATTGACCAGTCCTCGCGTTGAGGATGTGGAGGTTTCCTTCGGTGTCGCTGGCGAAGAGCTTGCCGTCGTATACCGCAACCGACGACCGCACCTTGCCCTGGATCTCCTCCTTCCAGATCACGTTGCCATTAGAGGCGTCTAGGGCGTAGATGAATTCGTACGACGAGCCGAAGTACACAATGCCATTGCTCACTAATGGAGACGTGGTGATGGGGCCTGGGCCCTGAATTCCCAGTCGATTTCTCCTGTCTTGCGGTCCAGAGCAAGCAGGCGGTGATCCAGCATGCCGACGTATAGATTCGTCCCCGCCAACGCAGAAGAGTAGTGTAGCGGGCCATTCGTTTCCAGTTCCCAAACTGTATTGCCGGTTTCCGCGTCCAGGGCTAGAGCCTTGAAGTGGGCTCCAGCGTAGATCACACCGTCAGCCACTGTAGGCGCGGACCGGGTCTCACCCAGGTCTTTGGTCCACAAGACCTGGCCCGCGGGATAGGAGGTAACGCGCGGCAGGTCCCGCGAGAGCTGAGAGTCCCACCCCACCATTGCCCACTGGCCAGGCAGTGAGGCGGAACTGAGGCTGGCAGTTGGCCTTTTGAAGAGGGTGATAGCCGGGTCTGGCAGAACAGGGTAATTGATCCATGCCATGAAGCCTAGAATCACTAATGAGACCGTTGCCAGGATCAGGTGGCGGCGGGTGAACCATTTGAACCTTTTGGCTCCCGGGGTTGCCCATTCCGGCAGGCGGACCGTTAGCCGTTTGCAGTTTTGGCACGCCCGCCCGGCCGTTTGATTCTCTGCGCCACACCAGCCGCAGGTGATTCCGCAGGTGATTCTCCGGTGGAGCCTGGAGGAGTTTCGTCGGTGGCCCTGCTCATTAATCCAGGTTAACCCAAATCAGCAACCGGCGGCAATCATACCTTTCATGTAAATTTCCATGGGCGAGGCCCAGAGGACAATGGCATCAAACAAAACTGAATGCCAAAACGAGTGGAAATACCAGTTCACTCGTATCTGGAGAGCCGGAACTCGTGGAGGACTGGCAGAGGGCCGGGATCAGTAAAGGTGGCACGAAACCTGGTGTCCCGGCGCAACCTCTTTGGTTTCGGGGATTGCAACCGCGCACCGGTCCATGGCAAAGGGGCACCTGGGGTGAAACCTGCAGCCCGCTGGCGGATTGATGGGCGAAGGAACTTCCCCAGACAGCACAATCTCCTCCCGCAACATGTCTGGATGGGAAGGCAGCGCCGCCGAGAACAGCGCCTTGGTATAAGGATGAAGGGGATTCTTATAAACCCGTATTCCCCATTTGGCTCAAACAAGTGATGCGGTAAATAGGCAACTTTCTTGCTTTTCTAGTCGTTACATGAATTTCTTAGCCGTATTTCAGATATAATACATGCAATAAGTTGGCTATTTCAGATAACTTGCGTAC
>DAOUHE010000126.1:0-6837 GCA_034428715.1 Dehalococcoidia bacterium
CATTAATTAAGTATCTGGAAGATATGGGGATTCCTACTGGCGATACCTACGAACTACGAGAGGCTATCGAACAAGATGGGCCAACAAAAGAGCCACACGCATATGGACCGAAACTTATCTCTTGGTTTAGGGCAAGCAGTTGCGAAAGTTGCGAATGGAACTTGGCAAGCTTCAATACCCATGATTACAAATGCTATTGCAAAATACTATGGCTGGGAGTTGGGCAGTGACTAGTACGCCTACCGGCGTACCAACGGGCCTCTTTTTGCTGACCTTACTTCGCATTAGGCATCGCTGAAACCATCAACGCTAGGCATCCCAGTTAATCTACGGGGTCGGCGACCAGGAGAATGGGTGGATTTGTCATGGTCTCGCGTCGCCTAGCAATCACGACACATCTTCCTGTTAATAAGGTTCCACGCCTATTTCAGCGCGAAAGCTTCGCCCGCTAGGAATAAGCCACGCTGAGAGCCACGGAGCGCCGCATTCTAGTTTGAGGTATTTGTCACTCTCGACCAGAGCCCGCCATGATGCGATCTAGTCATCCAACCTAGGCGTGTCGCCGGTGATGCCTCTTTCTACCAGCGAGGCCAAGTCGCCGGACGAGACTCCCAGCAGCTTGCTCAATATCTGACCACTGTGTTGGCCCAGGGCCGGAGCTGGGGTACGGACACGGCTTGGAGCACCAGCTATTCGCCACGGCGTTCCGGCGTGCAGATGGGTACCCGTCTCAGGATGGTCCACCCGATCGAAAAACCCGCGCTCCTTTAGTTGGGCGTTTTCTAGCACTTCATGAGCATTGAGAACCGGCGCGCACGGTATGTGTTCCGCCTGCAATTGGCTCATGATGTCGTAGGCTTTTCTTCCCCGCGTCCACTGGACAATCAGCCGCTCTAGTTCGTCAACGTTATGTAACCTGGCTTCCAAGCCGGAGAATCGCTGGTCTGTTGCCAATTCCGCCTTACCCATGACGGCGCACAACCGCTGCCACTCTCGATCTGAACGAATCGCGATGGCGACCCAGGAATCGTCGCTGTCGCAGGGGAAGTTGCCATGGGGGGCCATCCGGCCGTCCCGGTTCCCCTTATGTCGATGCACCGATCCGTTCATAGAATTGTCCATCACGTGGTACGCCATGAGATGGACCGAGGTTTCTTGTTGAGACAGGTCTATCAGCTGCCCTTCGCCGGTCCGGTTGCGGTGGTGAAGCGCGATCAGCAGGGAGGAAAGCCCGTAAAGTCCTGCGACAGGGTCCGTATGCATGATTCCCGAATTCATGGGCGGATCATCCCCATAACCCATCAGCGAGGATAACCCTGACATTGGCTCGGTGGTGCCTCCGTTGCCCATGTACGTGGAGTAAGGGCCGTCGCAACCATAGGTAGGCATTCGTAGCATGATCAAACTGGGATTCAAAAACCGCAGGACCTCGTACCCCAATCGAAAGTTTGGGATCACCCTTGCGGAGAAATTCTCGGCCACGATGTCGGAGATGCTGACAAGATCGAGGAAAAGGCCCTTGCCCTCTATGGTATTCAAGTCCAGGGTGATCCCGAACTTATTGGTGTTCACCGAGTTAAAGGAAGCGGCCCGGTTGTAGGGCCGGTCTCCCGGCTGGTTTCCCGGATAGGTTCCCGAAACCCTGGGAGGATAACCGCCCCGCCAGGGGTCGGGCCGGTCCAGCGACTCGATCTGGATCACCTCGGCTCCCATGTCCGCCAAGAGCATCGTTGTATAAGCGCCGGCCCAGGCTTGGGTAAGCACCACCGCGCGGATGTGTTCCAAGGGTAGTTTTCGCGGCCTTGGTTGGGCCAAATCACACAACTCCTTTTTCATGCCAGCGCTCAATTTCTTCGGGACTATGACCGAGAATCCCTGAGTAAACTTCCTGGTTGTGCTGGCCCAAGATGGGCGCGGGATCATTCAGATGCCAGGGAGTCAAACTCATATTGAAAGGAGCACCGGGAAAACTTACTTCACCGGCCACCGGATGATCTGACCGGGTGAAGAATCCTCGTTCTTGAAGGTGTGGGTCGTTGACCACATCGGCTACGTCCAAGGCCATTCCGACCAAAATCCGGAGGGGGCTCAGACCATGGAAAAGTTCTTCCCTGGTGTACTGCGCCAAATATGGTAAAAGCAATTCCTCCAACTCCTTGCTTCGCCGGCGGCGGCCGTCCTGGGTGGCAAAGCGGGGGTCATCGGCCATCTCAGGCTCGCCAAAAAACAACCACATGAATTGCCAAGTGGGCTCGTGGCGCACGTTTAACGACACGTAGCCATCTTTACATGGGTACAAACCGGCCGGCCCCTCAAGAGGCCTTCGCTGGGGAGGTCTCCCCGAATATTGAGCACCCAATAGCTGCGGCCCGAAAATCGACGTAGCGGCTTCCAATATCGATACATCAATATGCTCGCCGATACCAGTTCGGTCCCGGTAGCAGATGGCCGTCATACTGCCCACGAAGGCGCTCAGACCCGCTTGGTAGTAAGACTCGGGTCCAGGGGATTTCAGAGGCTCCCTTCCTTCCAATCCATTGACGTAGCTCAATCCAGACGCCGCGTATTCGACCAGGTCGGTAGCCTGATGATCCCGCCACGGCCCCGTTTGGCCGAACGGGGTGATCGAGGTCAGGATGATTCCCGGCCGAAGCTTCTCCAGGGCGGCAAATCCCAAGCCCATGCCTTCCATTACTCCGGGCCGAAAACTCTCAACCACCACGTCGGCACTGCCCAACAGCTCGCGCAGCAGCGACATACCTTGTTGCGATTCCAGGTTTAAAGTGATTCCGCGTTTGTTGGTATGCAAATATAGGTACATGCCGCTGCTTTCGGAGTCATCTCTCTCGCCGGCAAGCGATTTGGCAAACGGTCCTAGACCTCGCGCCTCGTCATCGCCCACCGGAGATTCGACTTTGATCACGTCGGCCCCGAAGTCGGCGAACATCTTGGTGCACAGCGGCCCGGCCACGTTTGAAGAGAGGTCTATAACACGAAGGTCAGATAGCGCGGTCATCACGATTCCCCAGCGGCCATAGCCTTAATTTGCGCGAATTAAACGTGGTCGCCAAAGGTCTCGTCCCGGTTCCGTGCCCGCTGCGCTCCCTGGACTCTTTGAGACTCGTCGCCATCCCGTTCCTGACGGTAGGCCACGGAAAGGGCATGGGCCTGGAAGGCACTGGTGATGCTTACCCTAAATCCCATCTCGTCCTGCATCTGGTTGATCGACAGTTTGGCCAGCCGCACGGCGAAGGGGTCCTGCAACGCGATTCGTTGGGCCAGCGCCATGGTTTCCTCTTCGAGCTTATCCAGGGGAACGACGCGATTCACCATCCCAAGGTGTAGAGCCTCCTCAGCTTCGATCCAGTCTCCGGTAAAAAGAGCCTCCTTGGCCCGGCGAACGCCGATCTCCCAGGGAAGGCTTGAGTATTGCACGTGGGGGCCGCCCCACCTGACGGTGCGGTCGGCGAACCTGGCGTTGTCCGCGGTGACGATCAGGTCGCACGCGGTCGCCAGCATCAGTCCACCCATGATACAAACCCCTTGCACCTGGGCGATCGTCGGCTTGGCGAATTCCCGCCAGCGGAGCGTATTCGTTAGGTTCTGGTCGATGCTGCGTTTGTACCTTCCAGGCATGCCGGGAGGATAAGGCCGCAATATCCGGTCTTCCCTTTCCTGAGAGCTGCCCAGGTCATGGCCTGAGGAGAAATGTTCGCCCGCGCCGGCTACGATCACCACCCGCACTGATTCATCCTCGGCCGCCCGCGCCAGCGCATCATCATACTCCTCTCGCATGATGCGGCTTTGAGCGTTCAACACCTCGGGCCTGTTCACCGTGATTTTGAGCACCGCATCCACTTGGTCAGTAAAAATGGTCCGATATTCCATCATTTCCTCACCGCGTAGAGTTTTTCCCGGATAGGCGGGAACCAGTTGTTTACGAGATTTAACCCAATTATTGAAGAATGAACTTTGGGTGCTCCCGATTTTACATCGTTCGGGGCGAGGCTGCATGGCAACTTCGCCATTTGACTTATACCCGGTGGTGCATATTGATTACTTACCCTTTCCGGCTTTAGGGGGCTGCCTACATGAAAGGCAGCATCCTTCATCCCTAGTAGTCAGTCATGTTTGGAATCGAAGGGATAGAGGCGGTGAAGTTTGCCCCTGGCGTCCTGGGTGTTGAACCGCCAGTTAATGGTGACTCGGGCGGCATTTCGCTCCGTGACCAGGGCCTGGACCTCCCGCCGGAGGGCGGGTTCGTTGGGGACGCGCTGCTTGAGGCAGGAGCGGGACAGCACGCTGAACTCGATTTTGCCAGCATCGTCCCCGCTACACTACCCATCCCGCTCGCTGCGTAATGCACAAGTTTAAGGAAACCAGAAACGGACTGGAATAAGCTTTCCATTCCTTCACATTGCTCTTGGGTTGAGGAGAGAGTTTCCTTTTCTGAATTCTCTCAAACTGGCCTTATTCCGTGGTGCAAAGTTCTCCGGACATAAGCTTCGGGAGTAAGGAGTCTCTTTGGACAGTTAATCCCCAAGCTTCATCCGAGCGGAGCCTGAATGATGTGAAAATTGGGTCAGTTAATCGGGTGAACGCCTCGCAAATGGATCTCATCGGCTTCACGTTGGGGATTGCTCTCAGCCCACAACGACCGCAAGACCTTCAAGATTATGAGCGAGTCACCCCGTTCACGCGGGAATAGTGGGAATAGGAAAGAAGAAACACCGGTGAACCCCTCCTGAATAGGTGCAGCGTCGGCGGCGTGGACGAAGCGAAGTTTAGCCATCTATGCCCGTCCTGACGTTCCACAATTCCAAAGGCGGTCCTCCGTACGGTCCTGCCAAGTTGGGGCGGCCGGATTCCTGCGGAGCAGTCCCTTCATCGGACACTCTCTCCGCTTCAGTCGATGCTACTCTGCCATAGCGTCAGGCCAAATGCTATAGCTTGGGCAACCAATGGCGGCTCCCGGCCCCGCACTTCGGACCAGGTGCCGTAACCAGCGCCGTTTCGCCCCTTAAGCTCGGGCGGATCTAAAGTAAGTCATAGACGGCCCGCGGCGCGCCAGGACTGGCATGCCCACTGGCTTCTAATGCAACGACGTCCCGGGAGCCGGTTCTTCCTCCGGCGGGCTGCCAATCTCTCCTTCCGGCGGCTTCCATTCCTGAATGAAGTACGTCACAATGTCTTTTCCCATAGCCACCAGGGGCGGTCCCAAGATGATTCCCCATATCCCGAAATAATGGCCGGAGATGATGACAATCACGATAACTGCGACCGGATGGAGTCTCAGGGCATTCCCCTGGATGCGCGGCACGAGAATGGCGTTCTCCGCAAACTGGATTACCAAATAGAGGAGGAGCACCCACAGCGCCTTTTCCGGCGCCGTCGCCAGGGTCACGATGACCCCGGCGGCTCCACCGATCCAGGGGCCAATGATGGGTATCAGCTCAGTTATACCTGCAATTATGCCCAAGAGAATCGAGAAAGGCACCCCCAACAGGAACAACCCTACGGCCACGATAATTCCGACCACCAATCCGAGGGTGAGCTGTCCCCGGATATACGCGCCGAAAGTCTGGTCCACAATATCCAGCATCGCCCGCAGGTGCGCGTGCATTGCCGAAGGGAAGGGCGCGCACACCGCTGGATGCACCGCTCCCGAGTTTTTCATCAGGTGAAACACCAGTATCGGGAGCGTGGCAAGGCCGATGATGAGGCTCAGTGACCTGGACACAACGCCAAGGGTCTTCTCGGCTGCGTCCCAAGCCGCCCCGACCAGGATGTTCCCAACTTGGGCAATTGCATCCTCCAGGTCCTGTTTTATTTCCTCGGGAATCCGGTCGGCATAGATTGCTATCCAGTTTTCCACCGTAAGCCGTGCGGTACGGAAAAGCTGGGGGAATTCATCAACAAACATGCCGAACTCGCGGACTATAAGGGGAACAATCGCTAACAATATTCCGGCCACCGCTGCCAGCCCAACGAGGAACATGATCACGATGGCGCTAACGCGGCTCAGATCGGGGTGACGCTTGCGCCATGGCATGGCCCGCTCCAGCAGCCGGACCACGGGTAGGAGGGTGTAGGCAATCAACGCGCTGAGGCCGATCGTCAGAATGATGTTGCCCAACAGGTACAGGACCACCAGCGTGACAATCACTGCCGCGCCGGTCGCCAGCAACACCACGCGCTTCTGTCGTAACGATGGGGTGGGAGACGCCATGTAAACCCGCTCTATCCGCCGATTACCTAGCCGTAGCATCGCAGCGCGAGTCAGCCGCCATTATGTAACATCAATCGTCACCTGCAAGCAACAGCCTGGTTTCGACAGGGCCTTTCAATAGTTGGGTATAGGTAAGCCCAGGAGGGATAAGGAGGCGGTGAGATTCCAAGAGTAACGGCGCAGGGCGGCGGCGATGTTTTGGGAGCCGGTTTGCCGGAGGAGGCCGATGACCGCGTTTCTGAGGGCAGCCATCACCTGGGGAGCCGCCCCGGTGCGCACTTGGCTGCGGTCCTCGTCAAAGGTCACGTCCCGCACCCAATGGACCTGATTCTCGATGCGCCAGTGACCCCGCCACAACTTGAGCAGGCGTGCCGGACCTGCCTGTTCCGGGGTCAGACTAGTACTCAGTCATCTTTGGAATCAAAGGGATAGAGGCGGTGCAGTTTGGTTCGGGCGTCATGGGTGTTGAAGCGCCAGTTGATGGTGGCTTGGGCGGCGTTGCGTTCCTTAACCAGAGCCTGGACTTCCCGCCGGAGCGCCTCCTCGTGGGGTAGTCGCTGCTTCAAACAGGAACGGGATAGTACGCTGAACTCGATTTCCGCCATCCC
>DAOUHE010000127.1:0-25078 GCA_034428715.1 Dehalococcoidia bacterium
ACCGTATCGGACGACGAACTCGAAGCCATCTATTTGCGTAGAGACTCTTTCCATGGTGAATGGAATTATTCGCTGCTACCCCGCGTTGCGCTGCTCAATTGAACTAATTATTTCGTGACAATCCCTAACCGACACCACCATCAGCGGCAACACGTCTATCGGCGTCGGTGGCGGGGTCTGGGCCAGCGGCACGTTAACCCTCATCAACTCCACCGTCAGCGGCAACACCGCTATCGGCCCCCACGGCGGCGGCATCGACAACCACGGCACATCGACTCTAACCAACGTCACCATCAGTAGCAATACGGCCAGCTTCGACGGCGGCGGCATCCGAAACAGCACCGGTACTATCTCCCTCACCAATACCATAGTCGCCAACAGCGCCTCCGGCGGCGACTGCTCCGGGACCATCACCTCGCTGGGCAACAACCTGGATAGCGATGGAACCTGCTTGTTGGCCGGAACCGGAGACATTTTGGGTGAAGACCCGCTGCTAGGCCCACTGCAGGACAACGGCGGCCCCACGTTCACCCACGTCTTACAATCAAGCAGTCCGGCCATTGATACGGGGAATAACATCCCTTGCCCGGCCACCGACCAGCGCGGTGTTCCCCGCCCGCGGGATGGCGACGGTGAATTCATCGGTATCTGTGATATTGGGGCCTACGAGTTCGGCTTCAACCTAACGTCTCCGGCCCCAGGCGACGTTGGGGTGGAGAATACTCTTAGCGTAACCGGTGCGCCTCCCGGCCGGGAAATCACCTTTGTGTTTGGAACCAACCCCGATCCCGACGCCGGGATACCTGGATGCCCAGGCGTCTTTGTAGACATGGATAGCCCCAACGTGTTGGGCGCCGCGATAGCCGATGCCAGCGGGAACGTGAGCTTGAGCGCCTTGGTCCCAGGTTCCGCCACCGGGTCGACGCGCAGATTCCAGGCGGTCGCGCAAGCAAGCTGCCAGGCCAGCAACGTCGTCGTCCACACATTCCCTTAGGCGGCGGGTTGGTTATAGCGGCGCGGAAAGCGACCGCCCATCGCGTCTTGGAGCTTTTAGCGATGTTGACATGAATTCGGTTCCACGTATATTCTCTGGCGAAAGGGGGTGGTGCACGCGAAGGGTGCCGCCCCCTAACGTTTTCGCTAACCAGCTGCAGGCGGCGTGTAGGAGTAGAGCCTCATGATGCGACGAATCAACGCAAGACTACATATGGCGGCGGTGCTTTCGGCGCTGTTGCTGGTATCGGTGTTGGTGGGCACGGTGTCTGTGGCCCAAGCGGCAACAATCACCGTCAACAGCCCTTTAGACATCGTGGCCGACGATGGCTTATGCACCCTGCGGGAGGCCATCACCGCCGCCGATACCGACACCGCGTCGGGCGTTACGGCAGGCGAGTGCGGGGCTGGGAGCGGCGCCGACACCATCACGGTTCCTGCCGGAACCTACACCCTGGACTCCGGATCACAACTGGTTATTGACACAGACGTGACGCTGAATGGCGCCGGCACCGGTCTCACCATAATTCAGGCGTCGATCGTAAACCCCGTCCTGTTGCCTGACGACCCCGGCGTGGCGACATTTCGTGTTTTCCGCATCGCCGCGGGGACCGTGGCCATCTCTGACATGACCATCCAGCACGGCAATCCTGATGGTTCTGGAGGCGCGGTCCGCAACGAAGCAACGCTGACGATCACCGATAGCCTCATCAGCAACAACTCCACTGTCCGTTCCGGTGGCGGAATTGACAATCACGGGGGCATAATCAACCTGATCGACACCACCATCATTGATAACTTTACAGTTTCCGCTGGCGGCGGATTTCGCAACGGTAGAGGAGGCACCGCCACACTCGTCAACACTACCATTAGCGACAACACGACTCTCCGGTACGGCGGCGGCGGCAGCACGCTGATCCTGACCAATACCAGCGTTAACGGCAACACGGCCGACGTCGACGGTGGCGGCATACTCAACATCGGATTTATAACGATCCAGGCGAGCAGCACTCTCGACGGAAATATGGCGGGCGGCAGCGGTGGTGGTATCCATAATCGCAGCGCCGGAGAGGTGACAGTTACCGGCAGCACTCTCAGCAACAATACCGCCACCTTCGATGGCGGTGGGATCAGCCTGGATGGTCCCGGCGTGCTGACCGTGACGGCCAGCACCATTAGCGGAAACTCCGCCCTTGATGGCGGCGGCATCAGCAACTTCAATCTTGGTACCGTGACCGTGACAGACACCGCCATCAGCGGAAACTCGGCTGTCTATTACGGTGGCGGCATCGACAATCTTGGAACGCTAACGTTGAGCGGTGGCAGCAACACCGGCAACGACGCCGGGTTTGACGGTGGCGGCATTGCTAACCGCGGATTTTCGGCCGTGGCGGTGTTGACCAACCCCACCATCACCCTCAACACGGCTGGAATTTTGGGCGGCGGTCTCCGCAGTAGTGGCGCCCTCACCGTGACCGGCGGGACAATCGATGCCAACACGTCCGCCGATAACGGCGGCGGTATCGCCAACCTCGGCAGTGGTGTCGCCGATCTGTCAACCGTTACCATCAGTGGCAACACGGCCGCTGAAGACGGGGGCGGGATCAACAACGGCGGGGTGTTGACTTTGACCGCTGGCACCGTCAGCGGCAACACTGCTACAGCCGACGACGGCGGCGGGATCGCTAACGGTGGCACCCTGACCATCGCCGGCACCACCATAGACGGCAACACGGCCGGTGATGATGGCGGCGGTATTCGCAACCATACCTCCGGCGTGGCGGACCTGACCGGCGCTACCATCAGCAACAACTTTGCGGACGACAACGGGGCCGGCATCGACAACGGCTGCGGCGCACTTACCTTGACCGACAGCTTCATCACCGGCAACACGGTCACTGGAATTCAGGGTGACGGTGGCGGCATCAACAACTGTGGCGCCCTAACGCTCAGCAATTCCGAGGTTAGCGGGAACACAGCAACAAATAACGGTGGTGGCGTCCGTATCGGCAGCTCGGGTACGGCAGATATCATAGACAGCGCCATCAACGGAAACACGGCCTCCGGTGACGGAGGCGGCATAAACAACGGTGGCATCCTTACGCTCACCAATACCGACGTCAACCTGAACACAGCTACCGACGATGCTGGTGGCATCAACGTCAGTAGTTCGGGCACCGCAACCGTGACAGAGAGCGTCATTGAATTGATGGGAACATCGCCACCGACGTAGGCGGCGGCATCTACACCTTTGGGACACTAAATCTCACCGGGACCACTGTCAGCGACAACACGACTGGCGATGCCGGCGGTGGCATCCGTATTAGCAGCTCCGGTGTAGCGGACGTGATCGACAGCACTTTTAATGGCAACAAAGCTAATGGAGTTTCCGGCGACGGAGGCGGCATCTCCAACATAGGCACGCTCATCGTGACGAACACCACCTTCACCAACAACATGGCGACAGACAAGGACGGAGGCATCCGGGCTAGCGACGGGAGTACGCTAATCCTGACCAACGTCACCATGAACGTGAACGAGGCTTCCGACGGAGACGGAGGCGGCCTCTATAACAACACTCTAGCTACTATCTCGCTGATCAACACCATCGTCGCCAACAGCGTCTCCGGCGGCGATTGCTCCGGGATCATCACCTCCCTGGGAAACAACCTGGACAGCGACAACACTTGCGGACTGGCCAGCCCCGGGGAACTTTCCGGGATGGTCCCCCTGCTCGGCCTGTTGCAGGACAACGGCGGGCCTTCCTTCACCCATGCGCTGCATTTAGGCAGCCCGGCCATCGACACCGGGGATAACACCGTTTGTCCGGCCGCGGACCAGCGCGGTGTTTCCCGGCCGTTGGATGGCGACGGCGACCTTAGCGCCATTTGTGACATCTGGGCCTACGAGGCCGGATTCAACCTAGCGGCTCTGGCCCCAGGAGACGCCGGTGTGGAAAATACCCTTAGCGCGGCCGGAGCGCCTCCCGGCCAAAATATCACCTTCGTATTTGGGATTAACCCCGATCCCGATACCGGGATACCTGGATGCCCGGGCGTCTTTGTAGACATGGATAGCCCCCAGTTATTGGGCAGCGCCATGGCCGATGCCACCGGGAACGTGAGCTTGACCTTCCTGGTCCCAGGTTCTGCCACCGGGTCGACGATCAGACTCCAAGCGGTCGCGCAAGCAAGCTGCCACGTCAGCAACGTCGTCGTTCACACGTTCCCTTAGACGCGGGCTTATACGTCAGGCAGCTTATTTTTGACGGCGCGGGAAGGGTCCGCGCCTGAATCAAACGCCTATTAAGCGTGGCAACTGAGTTAAGAACAAGTGGTGGTCCTTACAACGGGATGATGGCTGCCCGTACTTCCTTCTTGGCCAACTCCAGGGTTCCGAAGTCCAAAGTTCCTAAGGAAGGCACCAGCTTGAACCGGCGTTTGCCCGCGGCCCCCGGGTTGAAGAAAAATACCGGGCCCAACGTTCTTTGAAGGGCTATGTGGCTGTGACCGAAGACGACCACATCGATACCGGCGTCGACGTAGGGTTTATTGGCAGGGTCTCCGGCTTCTTTGGGTACTTTTACTTGATGGGTCAGGTAAATGGTATAGCCAGCCAACTCCAAGGTGACCTCCTCTGGGAAAAGCGATGCCGGACCTGTCCGGTCGTTGTTCCCCCGCACGGTGGTCACCGGAGCGATGCTTGATAGCTGCTCGATGATGGCCGCGTCGCCGATATCCCCGGCATGCAGGATGTGGTCAACCCCTTGCAACAGTTCGGGAACTCGAGGATCCAAATAACCGTGGGTGTCTGACACCACTCCAACTAACACCAGTCTGCTCCCTTTTCGCCGATCCGCCTAGCCCAAAAATATCGAACCCCAACTCCTGGAATCCAGTTGCGGGAATGGTACGTTCTAGCGGGCGGGCCGGTATTTCTAACTATATACCAGACTACGAATCTGAGCACCAGGGCCATCCGCGAACAGTATTTGCGGTCCCACCTTCCACACCGCAGCAGCGTTGGGAGGCACACGCATCTCAACGAAATAAAACGAAATAAAACGACAAGATCGATGAGGATATCGCCAACAACCATCCTGGTATGGAATATCCCACAGCTATGGAAATGGCCAAGGCGCCTCCTCCCCCTATAGCGCGAACCGCGCGGATCACAGACCGAACTTGGAGCACGGGTGGTGTGACGTCATCCCCATACCCTTCCTTGGTGGGGAAGTACCAGGTGATCACGATCGCGAGGATTGGCGGCAGCGATTGGGGATTGTATTACCCGGTGAAGCAACCAAAGCCCAAGTACCACCATGCCCGAAGAGCGAAAGGAAAACCCGCGCAAACGTCGTCATTCTTAACCGAATTATCCGGAATTAATAGATCCAATGAAACACCTGAACCTCGCGCCATCCATATGTGGAATGCAAAGATTGGGAACCAGCGACTCTTAACCTGGGTCTACCGGCAGCAGACGACGACGCTGTAAATATAAAGTGAACCCCAAACCGTATAAACCACCGCTCCGGACTTTAGCGAATAAACCCAAGTGAATCCCGCCTAGCCGCCGGCCCATTGGATGACCTTTTCGAGCTCCACGAGGGTGAGTCCCCTGGTGTTGCTAAAATTGGGCATATTCCACCAGTGGCCCATGATCGTGTCATCCCCGTTCGGTTGGTCAGGCTCGGGCCAGCCATCCGGATGGGGAAGATCTAGACCGTGCAGCGCCTCATGGATGAAAGCTCCAGTTTGGCCGGCAAGACCGTAGGAGTTTGACGGCCAGCCTTCGCCCAGCAACACGGAACCCGCGGTAGGCGCCGGGTAACGGCAGACGGCCTCAAGGCAAACGTCGCCCACCATGGCGTATCCAGCGATGTTGCCCAGGTATCGGACGCCCCCCGCGTATCCGCCCATCCCTCGCACGAATGCCAGGTAGATGTAATCGGCGTTCCAGGGCAAGCCTTGGCTGATCACCTCGTCGCTGATCAGTGCTATCTTTCTGGTCCTCCATTCGGAAAGACTATGCACTGAATTGATGGTCCGCACCTGGTCCCACGGAATCCGAGTCACCAGAGCGCTGGCCAGCCAATCTTCGGCCGCACAGATAGCCTCGTCGACTTGATCGCTGTCAACCACCCATGGTGAGGACACGTAGTACTTGTCTTGATCAACTTCTACGGTCTCATCCATCACCAAGCCCTCGGTAATGTCGGGATAAATGAGAAGGGGCACGATGGTCTTGGCCGGCGGCTTGCTGGTTTCCGGGCCGGGCAGCTGTGGCGGGTCCGGGTCCCCAATTGGGCCAGTGTTCCGTGGAGAAGGGAAAAGCAGTCTGACAAGTTGCTGGAACAGATTTGCCATGGTAAAGGCGCCTTCTTCGTCTCGGATTTTTCGAATTGGGGCGAGGATCAGGGTCGTGAGGGAATGTAGCGAAAACCGGCCGCATCTTTGATCTGTTCGACTGATCTGTCGTCAATAACCCTGTGAATTGTACCGCTTTAATCCCCCAACGAACATCACGCTTTCGACTCTGCTAGATTCATCCCAATTGCTGACCGGGTTGCTCCAATTTCGTGGACCGCCGCCACTATCGGCGAATAGCGTTGGCGACACGGCACAATCGAACGACGTTTGTCGGCGCGCGTTGGACTATCCGCATGGGTGGTCTCAGGGCTTTCACCTCATTCTTGACCTTCAGGAGTTGGTGACGGTTCGGCACGGCCACGTGGAACCACTAGGGCGACAGTTGCGGACTGCGATTTAATTAGCATTGTCACCAGATAAGAGAATCTCCACCCGATTGTTGATAAAAATTAGTGTGTTTGGCGCGGTTCCATCGTTGCCTCCATCCCGGAAATCCAATCCCGGCCTTCCGGGGAAATGGGAGTGCGGTTGAACAATGTGCCCTATGTGTATGGCCTTGATCATCCTCGTCGAATTCAAGCTGGGCCTTCGATATCCGATCGATAAACTCGACCAGAGTAGCGATACCGATCTGGCCAAAATGCTTGGGCTGCCGGATCGCAGCTTTGACCGGTGTGCCTTCAGAGCCGCCGAAATTTTTGATTGTCCTTTCTAATTCAGGTCATTCGACCCGGCTCTCCAAATGTATCTGTATTACCGCTGTATGGCCTTGGGATTCGGCTAGCTTCAGCGGCTCTACATTATGAAGATTGCAAAGGAAAATGATAGGAATGGGGAGACGATGCTAACTTAATCCAATCCTCGGTTGTTATACCAATGGAACGGTAGCGGCAAGCAGTTACAACCGGCTTCCTTCCCGCAGGCTGGCCGAAACCTCAGAGGAAAAACAGGCCGTGGCTACGACAAACGATGAACCCCAGCTAATCTGGTCCGCGCAGCGTGGAGACCGGCAGGCCTTCGCTAGTCTGTACGAAATGAACGTAGACCGGGTCTATCACTATCTGCTGGGACGAATGGCCCAACCCGCCGACGCAGAAGACGTCACGGCAGAGGTTTTTATACGAGCGATGAAAGCCCTGCCGAAGTACAAAGATCAAGGGGTTCCCTTCGTGGCATGGTTATTTCGCATCGCCCACAACCTCTGGGTGAACCAATTGAAAAAGCAAGGGACTCGGAGAGAAACGGTACTTGAGGACACGATACCGGCGCCCAACGATCCAGCCGAAGTGGTTTTAGAGCGCGTCGCTGCCAAGGAGGTGCTCGGATCGATGGATAGCTTGACAGAGCTACAACAGGAAGTCCTCAGGTTGAGGTTCGCTGGCGAACTCACGATAAACGAGACGGCATGGGTCATGAAGCGCAGCCAAGCGTCGGTCAAATCCCTGCAATTCAGCGCCCTTCGAGCTTTGCGGCGAATGTTGGCGTCTCAGGAGGTGGTTACCCATGGTGGATGACATGGAGCAGGTCCTTGAGAACTGTTTAAGCTTAATGGATAAGGGCGCTTCTGTGGAAGATTGTCTTGCCGCCCATCCACTGTTCGCGGAAGACCTGGAGCCGCTGTTGCGGACCGCCTCGACTGTTCACGGACATCTGACGGCTAGTATGCCCCAGACGGCGAAGGTCCGGGGCCAAACAAGGGTCATGGTGGAGTGGGACCGCCGCCATCAACCGAGCGGGCATATACGGTGGTTCGCTTCCTTCCTTCCCCGATGGGCCGCCGTGGCCGCCGCGTTGGTCCTGGCCATCTTTCTGGGCGGCGCCGGCACCGTGTCGGCGTCCGGCAACGCTATACCCGGTGATTACCTCTACCGAGTCAAAGAAGCGCGGGAGAATACCCAGTTATGGTTGGGCCGCTCGCCGGAGGCCAAGGTGGATATCTACTCCCGCATGGTTAAGGAAAGAGTAAAGGAGCTTAGAGCGTTGGCGTTGGA
This sequence comes from Dehalococcoidia bacterium, assembly GCA_034428715.1. Classification (GTDB taxonomy): domain Bacteria; phylum Chloroflexota; class Dehalococcoidia; order Lucifugimonadales; family UBA3495; genus Io17-Chloro-G2. Next base: position 8,357 of record DAOUHE010000127.1, read on the forward strand.
AGAACGTGTTGAAGACAGGTCGGTGGCTTTGACGCGCCTACAGCGCCACGTGGCGGACGTCGCCCAATTGGCGGAGCAAGGATTTCAACCGCCGGGAGAGACACCTCGGGCAATCAGCTCCAAACTGCTCAGCCAGTTGGAAGAGGCGATGACCGAGCAACGATCGGCTGAGACCGCCCTTCAAGAAACATTGAACCGGTCCCCTGCCAATGCCGGACCGGATATCAAAAGAGCTCTTGAAGCTATCCAAAAAGGCAGGGAACGGGTGCGCTACGCAGTGGCAGCTGCGGAGTCAGCTGCTCCCGGGGTCCCTCCCTAGCGGGACGGCCGTTAGCGTTAAGGCTCCATCAGATACGCGGCTCGACTGTTTGATCCACCGCACCAGAAAATGTTAGCAGCAACCATAATTCGAGGTGATTCGATGCCGCGTAATACAGGGCCTAGGATGATATCCTTTTGGCCCGTACTTGTTTCCGCTTTCATGGTCGTTCTAATCGGCTGTGGCGGGCAACAGGCCAACAGTCCATCACCAACGGGGATGCCCCTGGATACGCCGGCATCCACCTCGCTACCCCCTACTATCGCCGCCGTCTCAGGAACCCCGGGCGCCACGTTGGTGTTGAAGCCTACGCCAACCCTATCTCCTATAGCGGATGCTCCTCCAACCGGCTCGCCCGTGCTTCCATCTTCCCCTACCCCGCGATCCCAACCCACGTCCACACCAGCCGATACTTCAAAACCCGGATTGAGCCTTCAGATTTTATCTCCCCAGGACGGCGCTGGGGTGGAAATCAACGCGGTCAGGGTCTTTGGGCTAACTCGCCCCGATACGATAGTCGCGGTCAACGGTATTCCCGTGAGCATCTCCGCCGACGGCGTGTTCCAACATGACCTGTTTCTGGACGAGGGAGAAAATATGATCGAAGTGGTAGCCACCGACCTCTCTGGGGAAACGGATGCCCGGTACCGTGGTGTGTTCTTCGTATCTCCCACGGCAGGAATTCCCCTTAGCATCTTCTATCCTGCCGATGGGCTGCCAGTGACGGAACCAGCATTGGAAGTGATTGGAGGCACCAGACAGGATGCCGTGGTAGGCGTAAACGGCGAACCGGTGGCCGTCAATGAGTTGGGCATCTTTTCCTCCACCGTTTTGTTGGAGGAAGGCCCCAACCTCATCGAGGTGGTCGCCGTGGATATTCATCAGAACGTCAACTTTCAAACGGTGGTGGTTTTCTACGAGTCCTAGACCGATCCGGGTGCTAACCTTTCCCGCCGGCCCGTTGTTATATCAAGTGAAGATCCTTCTAAAGAGGTATATCACATGAAAAAGTTACATCGATTCCTGGCGGCAGTGGCACTAGGCGTCGTATTTTCCAGCGGCGTGATTTTGTCCAGCTTGGGATTGGCTTCTGCTCAGGAGCCGGACGCCGGGAACACCCCTATCATCACATTCCCGCTCGACACCGGCGAGTATAACGAAGAGCAATGGAACGCAGGTTGCAACCCCGTTGGCTTCTGCGGCACCGCCACGGCGAGTGCCACCGGCTCCGGCGTGCAGAAGTTCGAAATCAGTATCCAACAACGGGGCGCCGGAAACTTTTGGGACGGCACCCAGTTTGCTACCGGTAGCGCGGTGTTCGTCATGGCCGAGGGTCTTGAGGACTGGTCTTATTCTTTTCCCTTCGGGGACTTCCCCGCCGGCGGAGAATATACAGTACAAGCCCGGTCAACCGACGATTCTGGCAACGTGAAGGAGAGCCCCGTTGCCGCCTTCACGATCGACACCGGACTACCCAAGCCACCCAAGCCACCCAAGGATGGCATAAAGGAAGGGAAGCCGCGTGGCTTTAACGGCGTCGTAGACGGAGAACAGGGTTCAGAGCCGCCCAATCCATTCACCCTTATACGCCAAGGCGGCGGAGAGTTGGTTGAAATACATTTGCCCTCCGAGGGCTTCGAATTCAAGACCCCCGGCGGTCCCCGCAAGGGCATTTTTGAGGGCGGTGCAAGGGTTGTGGTCCGGGTCAGGTGGACCGATGGGATGTGGATCGTAGAAAAGGGCCTGGTCAAGCCGGTCAAACCTATTTTCACCCCCTCCGTGGGAGTCGTCGTTAACCAGGAGAAAGGTAAGCTGACATTGCGCCTTCCCAATGGAAAGAAGCTGAAGATAAAAATTTCAGACCAAGGCAAACCGTCTGAGTTGGGAGAAGTGGTCACCGTATTCACGGCGCAGGCTGATGTCGATAATGGGCCTTTGGAGAAAGCAACTGGATTGGTCAGGGCGTCAGAGGTACGCCAACGCCTGGAGAGATTCTTGGAGGACGTCAATGAATCTCCGGGACAAATCTCAGAAAAAAGCAGAAAAGCCCGGTCCAAGCGTGTCGCAAACCTAGCCGTGGCTTTGGACGATCACTCGGCGAAACATGTTGCCATCCTCGAGGGGCTGGCGGACCAGGAAGATCTCCTACCACAGACGAATGTGGCCATCGGAAGGGCTTTGAAGAACTCGAAATTGCGACGAGAAAAGGCATTGAAGATTGCAGCTGACGCCCGCGAGAGCGCCGGTCCCCCAGAGGGGCGAGGCAAGCCTGATTCAACAGGTAAAGGCAAACCTGCATCGGACACTTCCGCTCTGGCAGATCAGGGAGACAAGGGCAGGGGCAAGCCGGATTCGACAGGACAAGGCAACCCTGCCAGAGGCACCTCATCCCCGGCAGGGCAAGGCAACCCTGCCGGAGACACCTCCTCCCCAGCAGGCCAAGGAGATAAGGGCAATGGCAAATCGGGGAAAGGTGGCCCTAAGTGAATGGTTTCTGGGTTCGCATCCGGAACTCGAAAGGGGTGGACTGGCGGCGACACTCACTGAACCGGCTAAATGCTCATTCACTGAAAGAGTTTAACGGCAACGGCAAGCCCAGTTCCATCGATTCGTAGGCCTTTAGGACCAGGGCCAGGTCGCTGATGCCGTCCGCGCCGGTCATGGATGGTTCCCTGGCTTCAAGAATGCTCTGGTGGAACTCTTGAACCATGGGGAACAAGCCGGTGCTGTCATCATCAAGGTCTATCATCTCTTCAGACCCCGCGTCCATCACCTTAAGCCTGCGAGATCCCAACTCGAAATAGATGGTGGCCTCCGTACCCGAGATGGAAACCCAGGGGCGGGGCGGGGCCGGGGCGGCGCTCCAGGAATGATTTATCATGCCCGCCACGCCCTCTGCGGAGCGGGTCACAACCAGGATGCCGTCCTCGGCTTCCAAACCCGGTTGGCCTGGTAACAGCGCCATAGCGTAGACCTGATTGGGACGCCCTGCTAGATATGTCAACAAGCTGGCTTTGTGGATGCCGCCGTCGATGAACACGCCGCCTCCGTTGAGTTTGGCCTGGTTCCGCCACCCGGAAGGCTGAAACGGGTATTGCTCTTGAAGCTGGATCAGGCGGATCTGGCCCAGCCTGCCGTCATCAATCAACTCTTTAGCCTTTCGCACCGCCGGCAAGAAGCGGGCATTCTCAGCCACCATCAATGTCACCCCAGCGGCCTGGGCTTCCGCCACTATGGCCAGAGCGTCCTCCAGGGTATGGGCGATGGGTTTTTCCAAGAGGATGTGCTTGCGATGCCGTGCGGCGAGGGTAGCGTGCTCAAGATGGAGATGATGGGGCGTGCAGATGTACAGGGCGTCTACCCGTGGGTCGGCGGCGGCGGCTTCGTAGGACCCAAACGCCTCCACACCGTTGAATCGGGCGGAATAGGCCCTTGCTCGGCCCAGGTCACGGCTAGCGAAGTAAAGGTCTAGCTCCCCTCGCAACGCTTCCACGGCGCCCGCGAAAGTTGAAGCGAAATCGCCGCAACCTATGACGCATAAGCCAAGTTTCACGAGTCGATCACCGCGTAACTTGATATCAACTGACTCTTACCTCAATCTTTGCGGCCAAACCGCAATGGGTTGAATGTCAGCGGCGGCAACACCGATCAGTGTACCTCCGGAAAATAGCGAAATACCGGAGCGGTCTGGCGGGCCATTGAATGAACGGATAAAAAGTACTTTCCCAGGCATCCATTCGCGGTTCGAGACCATCCCCAGAGTACCATGTTCGGAGGAAGTCACTTGACCTGGAGTGTCGTTATGTATAGTCTGGGCACCTGAAAACGCCGAAGGTTCCACGAATTTGGCTTTAATCAGTAATTCGGATCAGGCTGGCTCCGAACCAAAACAAACCGAGTCTAGCCAGGGGATGGGACAGAAATCGCGTGAGCGCGGCGTGGGTGCGAACTTTGAATAGGATCAAAACTTTTAGGAGAGAACAAGATGAGAAGCTTCCGTCGAAACTTGATCATGGTGACCGTAGTAGCTGCCCTGGCGGTGCTGGCAGCGGTGCCCGCTGCTTTTGGGGCGTCTGGCGATCTGCTTGGAACCGTGGACTTGATTGGCAACGGTGGTCAGTCGGTGGGTGGAACGTTCGATGGCACATACTATCTAGCCCCCGGATCGGGGGGAGGTTGGGCCAGCAGCACTCTACGGGTCTACCAGCCTCCTGTTGCCGGCACCGGCAGATAGCCACAAAGAATATCGTCGACAATCTGGACAACCCAATCAGTATAAGCGGTGTTGCCTGGGACCCCAACCGTATCAAGGTTTGGGCCGCCCATGCCAATGCGGTTTGGCTCATTGATGTTGGTGACCCTACGGTGGATGGCGACGTAGTCGCAACCTTCCAGTTCAATCCTGGAGTCGGCGGAGACTCGATCGTGGACGGTCTCGCGTACGACGGCGGTGATGATTCGCTATATTACAGCCCGGATCAAAACTGTTGTGTGTACCAATTCTCCCTGGGGACGGACTTTATCCCAGCCAACCCTGCATTGGGAACGCTCATCAACACGGTAGCACCCGAGAACTCTGTTGGCACGGCCGATGGCAACATAAGCGGTGTGGTAGTGGGTTCCGGCAACTCTCTCTATGTTGGCCGCCCAGCAGGCAATGAGATCCGCCGAGTCGATAAGACCACCGGCGAATTCATCACCCAGTTCGCCGCCCTCTCACCATCGGCATGGGTTGAGGATCTGACTTACGACCCGGTCACATATGCCCCGAAAGAGGCCATATTGGCCAAATACGCATTCAATAGCCTGTACGAAGCCTTCGAGGTCGAAACGGGCACCTGCCCCTTGGCATTAGCGCAGGCCGACGTTTCCCTCGCTAAGACCGATGGGCCGGACCCCGTAGCGATCGGATCACAACTTACCTACACCTTGACTGTCACCAACGAGACCACGGAGAATTTTGCCACGGGTTTGGTGGTGACCGACACCCTTCCCGGAGATGTGGCTTTCAAATCAGCCACTCCCAGTCAGGGCACGGTGGACCCAGTAACCGGAGCGGAGGTGATCTGGAATGTAGGTGAGCTATCCGGTGGGCAAAGCGAAACGCTAAAAATACTGGTGATTGTTGACCCCTCTACTTTAGATGGAACGATCCTCACCAACACTGCCACCGTAGAGGGCGCCCAACTCGACCCGGACACGAGCAATAACACGACGGAGGAAGACACAACAGCCTTGGTCCCCGTTTGTACGCTGGTGACGACCCCCAGCCATGCGGCAGACACCCTTACCGTGGACGTCCTGGTAGGGACCAACGTAGCCGCGACGGGGAACCTCTGGAGGACCGCTCAAAGCGATATGGTCTCCCTCTTCTCCGGTCCGTTGGCGATAACCGAACCGGCCATCAACGCTTCAATCTCGAAGCCGCTCCCACCTAGCGGCACCGTGGGAATCCTAACGACTCTGAGCCTGCCGGAGCTGGGGTTGATCTGCTCTGATTACAAGACCCTGGACACAGGGTCCGCTCGATTGAGGCGAGGCTGGAGGACTCATTGTCCCGAATGCCGGCGTATATGGTTAGACCGGAAAATCCAAAACGCCGGCCATGATCTAGAGATTTTAGAATTCTTTCATACGGGGCAGGACTTCCCGGCCGAACAGGCCGATTTCCTCCATGACCTCTTTGTGGGTGATGCCTGTTTGTTGGAAGCCCAGGTCCACCACGCCCGCGCCGCATTGGTCATGGAACTCCTTCAACTGCTTAGTTACGGTGTCGGGACTGCCCACGAAAGTCATCAATCCCCGGCTGGCCCGAACGGCTTGGTAAGACCCCTGAGCGCCAAAGGAGGCGGTATTCGACGTGCTCCGGCCGGCCACCCTCCCATCCCTTGCCGCCAACACGGCTTGGGTGATCGAAGAGCGAAGGTCAGTCCCCCGTTCCCCAATCCCCATGCCCTTGAGAATCTCTAGCCGATCCTCCGCCTCCCGGTCGGTTTCCGCCAGCAGGATACTGGCGCGGTAGACGATCTGGTCGGGCGTGGGCTCCCATCCCGCTTCTTGGCACAACAGGTTGTACTTGTCGACGACCCTGGCCATCTGGTCCACCGTGTCATAGGAGACGGCCAAACCCAAACGATGGGTAGCGGCAAAGGTGATCGAGTCGTCGCTTCTCGTCGCCACTATCACCGGCGGGCGGGGTTGCTGCACCGGCCGCGGACAGACCGACACGGTGCGAAATTGGTAGTAGCGTCCCTCCCAGGAAAAGGGCTGCGGCTCGGTCAGCGCTTTTAGCACCAAGGCCATTCCCTCCAGGAGCCGCCCACGGCCTTCCTCGGGATTCAGACCGTAGGGAAGGTCCTCGCTGGGGATACCCCGGAGGAACGCCGCGATGACCCGGCCACCGGTCAGGTTGTCTAACATGCCGATCTCTTCGGCAGCGCGGACGGGATTATGATGCTGCAGCAGTTGTCCTAAAAGGGCGATTTTGACCCGTTTGCATCGCTGCGAGACGGCGGCCGCCATCACCGCCGGGTTTGGCGTGAGCCTGTTGCCCGAGTAATGGTGCTCCGACAAGCTGATCCAATCGAAGCCCATCTCCTCGGCGAATTCGCATTCTTCCAGGCCATCCTCGTAGCTTTGCATCGTCACTTCGGGGTCGTGGTAGCTCGGGGGCACCGGCCAGGTAGCCGGAAACTTATGCCTCTCCGAATACCCCATCTGCGCAAAAAGGGATGCCTTCATTGAATTCCTCTATTTCCGAATTCCTCTATTTCCGAATTCCTCTATTTCCTCTGCTGGTTTTCGCCTGCTCCGATAAGACCGCGTTTACCCGCCTAATCGTGTCCTTTATAAAGGAGCTGAAGGCGGTGGCCGTCTGGATCATCGAAGTAGATACACGTTGGGTCGCCCGCCCGTCCAGATACCTCAATCCCTTCCTGTTCCAGGCGCGCCTTTACTTCTTCGTAGCTGGCCGGCTCCATACGCAAGGCAATGTGATTGAGCTCGGCGCCTATCTTTACCGGGGATCCGTCGCGCTGCAAGAACAACGCCACCTGGTGCCCATTGCCGCACCAGAGAAACGACTGCCAATCACTTTCGTGGTTCACCGTCATGCCCAAAAGCCCAATGTAGAACCTCTTGGACCGTTCCAGGTCACTGACCCAAATGACAACGTGATCGAGTCCGGCGGTCGTGATCTCCAACATGGTCTGAACCATCGATTTCCTCCTTAGGTTTGAACTTCGTCTGATGCCCTGCTCATTGTACGACGGCTTCACTGCCAGCGGGGTAATCCGCGCAAGAATCTTACGAAAACCTGGGCGCAGAGGCTCAATTGACAGCATTCTGACGTAACGTTAAACTCATTCAAACAAAGTTTCAGCTACAAAGCTACGAAAAAGGGGCGAACGACGTCCAGCAAAGGATTTTCCCATATCGGGCTTTCGACCCTGGACTTGGACAAGACCCGTGACTTCTACGAGAGCGTTTTGGGTTTCAAAGCGGTACGTTGCGATATCATCAAGATCAAAGAGGGCGGGCGCGTCCGGCACATATTCTTCGACGTGGGGCACGGCCAGCTTATCGCGTTCATGGAGCCCAAGGGCGTAGATGCCATACCTGCCGATTACGACGCCGGCATCAACGAAGGATTGGGCGTCCCAGGACCGTTCTATCATTTCGCATTCGAGGCCGGTTCGGTGGCCGCGTTGGAGGCAAAGCGAGTGGAGTTGATCGCCAAAGGCCAGACGGTCACGGACGTAGTGGACCATGAATGGGCAAAGTCCATCTATTTGAAGGACCCCAATGGAATCTCGTTGGAGTTTTGCTGTCTCACCCGGTACCCCGGCAATGAGGATGACGTCACCATGCAAGAACGGGCCGAGATTTCCATAGATAAGTGGCTCGGAGATAACTACATCTAGGGCCGGATCAGCGCTAAGGCGCCGGAACCCGCGCTCACCGTTAGATAATCCTCACTGAACCATGTTTACAGCGAAGCCCCCGGTGTGAGCCGGGGGCTTTTAATACTGAGGCTTGCGTAGGCTACTAAACTCGCCGATAGGCAGACCAGTGAGGCTAAATCCCCCCAACCCCCCTTTGCAAGGGGGGCCAGTTCTCCCCATTTGCAAAGGGGGATTTCTACTCTGGCCTGGTTGCTCGTAACCTCCGGCAATTAATGCAAGGCTCAGTAACAACTGACAGCATCCAAGGGTAAACCGTACGCCCCTCTGAGGTTACCCTAACGCATATACCCATGCTGGCGAGGGTGCTGATCACAGTGGTCCGAGGTAGTGCGAGCCAAATCTACTTGGTGGTAGACTGACACCTAACCACTGGCACAAGGACGGAAATTGCAACAAGACGCCCACTCCACTCCCCAATGATCAGCCATCTGCCCAGCTTGCCTCCCGCGTTGCATTATCCGCTGTACCGAAACTACTGGTTAGGCACTCTGGCTTCGGTCAGCGGCTTTCAGATAGTCAGGTTCGCCCAGTTCTGGTTGATGTACCAGCTAACCGAGTCTCCCTTGGCCTTGGGTTATGTAGGATTGGCCCAAGCGTTGCCTGGTATCGTGCTCAATCTGGTCGGCGGCGTTTATGCGGACAAAGTGGACCAACGCCGCCTGATCATGATCACTCAGACGATCACCGCCGGCCTGATCTTCCTGCTAGCGGCCCTCACCCTTGCTGATTTGGTGCGCGTATGGCACGTCCTGGTGCTCGCCTTCCTGGCCGCCGGGGTTAACGCGTTCGACGAGCCGGCGCGTCAGGCTCTCTATCCCCATCTCATCGACCGCCGCGCAATGACCAGCGCCGTGGCGCTAAACTCGGCCATCTGGCAAGGAAACCGGATCGTCGCCCCCGCGGTGGCCGGGTTGATCATTTCCTTGGCAGGAACCGCGGCGGCGTTTTTCATGGCCGGTATTGGGTCTTTAACCATGGTGGTGGTAATCATTTACCTGCGGATCCCACCCTTTACCCGCGCGGCTCACGGTAACCCGGCACAGGACATGATCGAAGGCCTGAGGTTCATCGGCAAGAACTCCATATTCTCCTTCCTGATCGGGATGACCTTTTTCAACAGCTTCTTCGGGTTGGCTTACATCACGTTGATGCCCGTGTTTGCCGTGGACATCCTGGAGGTGGGCGCCGACGGCCAGGGGCTGCTGATGAGCGCCGGCGGGGCCGGCGCGTTACTGGCGACCATGTGGTTGAGTTCTCGAGACAGCACCCGTTATAAAGGCCAGCTCATCGTGGGTGGAGCTGTCCTGTTTGGGCTGTCACTAGCCGCCTTTGCCCTCACATCCCAGTACCTCAGGTCATATGAGTTAGCCGGGTTCCTGATGTTCGCCGTTGGGTTGTTTAACTCGGCTTACAACATCTCGGTGCAAAGTTCGTTGCAGATGATGGTGCCCGACGCCATGCGGGGCCGAGTGATGGGGTTTTACATCATGACCTACAGCATCAGTCCATTGGGGGCATTGCAGGCCGGCGCCCTGGCGAATCTGGTGACCACCCCCATAGCCATCGCCGCCGGAGCCCTGGCAGTGGTGGCATTTGCCGCGGGGCCGGCCACGATCAACGGCAAGGTCCGCAATCTGGGATCGTCGCTGCGCCAGCTGGAGGCCACCGCTGCGGCAGGCGCCCGCGCTGAACAGCCGGCAGACTAGAACTTCCGCCATTTCCCTAGACCACGACATGAGACCACGACATGAGGTATGTAAAACCGTCAGCTCAGCGCTGGCGGGGATCGCCACCGGATGTCTGCGGCTTCCCTGTGCCAGCGTGGATCTAGGCGATAAACACCTAACGTCAAAGGCCCAAAGGATTAAAACTTGCAGCCCATCCACCGCGACCAGGCAACCCAGGAACTCCCATCGAAGGCAAGCGCCGCGACAGGCCGGCATCCCCGCATCCGGACGTTCTCATCTCTGAGGAATAAAGACTTCAGACTGCTGTGGGCCGGAAATATCTTTGAGCACATGGCCTTGTGGCTGCAGCTGATTAGCCTGAGTTGGTTGGTATGGAGCCTCAGCGGCTCGGCCCTGCTCTCAGGCATGGCGGCCGGGTCAAGGGGTCTGCCCACCCTGGTCATCGGCCCCTGGGCCGGCGTGATCGCCGACCGGATGGACCGCAGAAAGCTGGTGATAACGGCCCAGGTCTTCTTGGCGGGGGTATCGGTCTTTTTCGCGTTGCTGGTGGCATCTGGCGCCGTGCAGGTTTGGCACGCCATGGTCTACGCCATCGTTTCTGGCATTTGCTTCGCTTTCATCATGCCGGCCCGCCAGGCCCTCATCGTCAATACAGTGCCTCCCGGAGACCTGTCCAATGCCTTCGCCCTTAGCGCCATGACTGTCACTTCCAACCGGCTGATCGGCGGCATCCTGGGAGGGCTGTTGATCACAACAGTGGGAATCCAGTGGAACTTCTTCGTGGAGGGCGCGGCCTATATCGTCACCGCCTTACTGCTAATACCGATGAGGACCCCATACCAGGAGGCTTCCACCGCCAGGCAATCGTCGGTGTTTACCAACCTGAAGGACGGTCTGGCATACGTCTGGAAGGACAACAGGATCATATTGCACCTAATGGTGTTAAATTTCGTCCTGAACATGGCTTTCATACCGGTGCCGGCCCTGCTGCCGGCCTACACCACTGCGGTGTTGCATTCGGAGGCCAACGTCGGCGGGTATCTTCTGGCCGCCCAGGGAGTGGGTGGGGTCACCGCTACGGTACTTATCGCCTCCCTGGGCTTTGTCCTGAAAAAGGGTCAATTAGGCATGGTTGCCCTGGTGGCCGGCTCGGCCGCCATCCTGGTCCTGGCCCAGTCGAATTGGCTACTGCTCTCTTTGGCAATGTTGGTAGTATTGGGGGTCTGCCAGACCAGCTTCATCGTCACCAACCAGGTCCTGGTACAGGCCATGGTACCCGACACCCTAAGAGGAAGGGTCACCAGCCTCTATATGTTGGAGTTCGGTCTGGGCCCGGTGGCCATCTTCCTCATCGGGCTGCTGATGGACCTGTACTCCGTGTCCGGGGCGCTCACCATAGTCGCGTCGGCGAGCCTGGCGTCGTCCCTGTTTTTCCTGCTGGCCTTTCGGCAAGTCCGCAACTTGGAATAGGTGGACAACAGGTAAGTGACTACCAGAGGGGTCTGGCCCCGGGTGACCGCATTGCGGAGTCGTCAGCAGAATATAGGACGCCCCTAGGGAATTGCTTGGGTCCGTCGGCAGAGGGTTCGGTACTTTTTGCGTACGTAAGGGACGTGGTCACCTCATAGCGGTGGAGTGTTTGATTGGTTCGATCAGCGAATGAGGTGTTTGGGATGAGGTATTATAGTCCGCGGCATCCCATAGGGTCACCCGGCTGGGAAAGCCCTAGCGCACGTGATCCCCAACATAGATAACTTATTCTGAGGTGGCACCCGATGTTGAAACAAAACCTTATCAAGCGCTTTACCAACGCAAAACTATATCTGGCTTTCGTGCTGGCGGCACTGTTGGCCGTATCACCACTATCAGTGGGCACCCTGCCGGTAGCCCATGCCGCCACGATCACCGTCGACAGCACCACCAACGTGGTTGCCGATGATGGCGTCTGCACGGTACGCGAGGCCATCACGGCCGCCAATACCGACACGGCCTCGGGCGCCACGGCGGGGGAATGCCCGGCGGGCGTCGGGGCCGACACCATCGAGCTGGACATAAGCCTGACCTACCTCCTGGACGTGGTGGACAACAGCACGGAAGGGGGAAACGGCCTGCCGTCGATAACCAGCGAAATCACCATCAACGGCAACGGCTCCACCATACAGCGGGACGCCCTTGCCCCGGACTTCCGCATCTTTCACCTGGGAGTGGGGGGCACCTTGACACTGAATGACGTGACGATTACTGGTGGGGTTGCCAGTGGTCCTCTTGTCTCTGGTCAAAGAGGCGGCGGCATATACAACAATGGCGCAGTAACTTTCAGCAACAGCACGCTCAGGGGCAACTCCGCCTCCCTTACCGGCGGCGGCATCTACATCCTGGGCAGTGCAATAATCATCAACAACAGGACCATCAGCGGCAACTCCGCCCCCTCCCTTCAGGGCGGCGGCATCTGGAACAGGGGGTCCTTCCTAACGATCGTCGACAGCACCATAAGCGACAACTCCGCAGCTGATGGCGGCGGCATCTGGAACAGGGGGTCCCTTGCAACGGTCACCAGGAGCACCATCAGCGGCAACTCCGCTACCCTCGTCGGCGGTGGCATCAAGCACGAAGGCACTGACCAACTTACTGTCACCGACAGCACCATAAGCGGCAACTCCGCCACTGATGGGGGGGGGCGGCGGTATCCACAACAGAGGCAGACTTAAAGTCACCAGCAGCACCCTCAGCGGAAACTCCGCCTCCCTTAGCGGCGGCGGCATCTACAACAACACCGCTGATAACGTGACCATCATCCACAGCACCTTCAGCGGCAATTCCGCAGCCACTGGCGGCGGCATCGAAAACGACGGCGGTGATCCGGTGGTCACCAACAGCACCTTCAGCGGCAATTCCGCCACCACCAACGGCGGCGGCATCAATAACACCAGCGGGACGGTGAATCTCACCAACGTCATCATCGCCAACAGCACTTCCGGTGGTGACTGTTCAGGGCTAGTTACCTCCCAGAGTCACAACCTGGACAGCGACAACACCTGCGACTTGACGGGCCCTGATGACCAGCCTGGAGTTAATTCGATCCTGGGGCCCTTGCAGGACAACGGCGGCCCGACCGAGACCCACGCTCTCTTGCTCGGCAGCCCGGCCATTGACGCCGGTGATGACGCCACCTGTTTCTTCCCGGACCAGTGTGGTGTCCCCCGCCCCAGGGACGGTGATGATAACGGCAGCGCCATCTGTGATATCGGGTCCTATCAGGCCGGTTTCGAGCTGACGGGTCCCACGCCGGGGACGGCAGGCGTGGACAATACACTTGAGGTGAGCGGAGCGCCCCCCAGTCGAACGATCCACTTCGTCTATGGCGTTAATGCCGGCTCGACCGCGGTTCCGGGATGCGTTGCTGCATTGGTAGACATAGCCGCCCCGCAGATTGCGGGCACTGCTGTGGCCGACGCCAGCGGTACCGCGACCCTGAGTGCCCCGGCTCCTCCGTCTGCCGCTGGAATAACCGTAAGGATTCAGGCCGTTCAAGTGGATAGCTGCCAAGTCAGCAATCTAGTTATTCACACGTTTCCGTGAGCACGAGGTATGTGTCGTTCGGAGTGGAAGCCCTCTCTCCCGCAATGACGAACGATGACTTTAGTCCTTTTGGAGCCGGTCACCGTGGCTGTCCGGTTTGGAGATTCTGAGGGCTAGTAATAAGAAACTATCTCAAAAGATGGTTCGACAAGCTTTCAAGTAACTGGTAATTGTTGCACGTCATGGCAAAGCGGCCTCGGGCGTTGGTAGTTGTGAGGCTAACAGGATGTATCCTAGTTCGGTGGCCCTGCGAGTCAGGTTTCTCAGGGAACGCTCGCGGTATCGGCGTTCGTAATATTCTTGACCGACGTCCACATATCCTGCCCATACTTGAGCATCGGGTATTTGAGGCGAGCCAGTTTGTGGGCGGTGGCTGTGATAGCCTGGGGCGCCCCATGCTCGGCCTTCTTACGGCGAAGGAAGGCTCCCAATGCGCTTTTGGACCGGTAAAGGGAATTGGCCGCCAGGCGTAATGCCGCCGCCGCACGGTTGGCGCTGGGCTTGCTGCGGCTGCTTAGGACGGAATAATAATGTTCGGACTTCAAGGTCTTGATAACGGTTCCGGCCCATAGATACACCCATATATCAATAGATCACGCCAAGGAGCAGACGTTTGAGACCGCCGGCTTCTTGGGACTAAAGCGACGGCCTTCGCGGCATGTTAAGCCGCCATGCGGCATGTTAAGAACCCGTGGCCGGGTACGCGATCCCCTACTCCCCATACCCTGAACGATGGACCGGTGTTCCGCTAAAAATGGACATCATGTGCAATTCCGCATAACATCTCCAACCAATTCGATTGGTTTGGAAGCGGTGCTATTCGGCAATACGGAGGAAAACCTACTATGTTGTTGCAAAAACCGATCGCGAGTGGAATCAAGGCAAGAGTTTCTCTGGCATTGTTGCTGGCGGCCCTGCTGGCCGTAGCGGCATTATCAGTGGGCGCCCCGTCGGTGGCCCAGGCGGCCACCATCACCGTCGATAGCACCACCAATACGGTCGCCGACGACGGCTTGTGCACCCTGCGTGAAGCCATCACCGCTGCCAACACCGACACGGCCTCCGGCGCCACGGCGGGGGAATGTCCTGCCGGCAGCGGGGCCGATACCATCGAACTAGGCGTCGCCCTCACCTACACCCTTGACGTGGTGGACAATAGCACCGACGGGGACAACGGCCTGCCGTCTATAACCAGCGAAATCACCATCAATGGCAACGGCTCAACAATTGAGCGGATCGAAGGGTTTTTCCTGGAATTCCGCATCTTCCACGTGGGAGCCAGCGGCGACTTGAGCTTGAATGATGTGACGATAACTGGTGGGTCGTGGAACACGGATAGCGCCGACTTTGGCGGCGGGATCGTCAACCAAGGCGTGTTGATCATCGCCGACAGCACAATAAGCTTCAACGTCAGCGCCACGGCCGGCGGCATTCAAAACAACGGCACGATGACCATCACCGACAGCACCCTCAGCGGCAACGTCGCTACCATCGACTCAGGCGGCGCAATCTCCAATGTTGGTGAGGCTACTATCACCGGCAGTACCGTGATTGGCAACCGCGCCGACAGTAAAGGGGGCGGTATCCACAACATCGGCACCATGACGATCACCAACAGCACCATCAGCGGCAACGATGTAGACAACACTGTCTACTTCGGGGGCGGCGGCATCTACAACTCGGGCACGGTAACGATCACCAACAGCACCATTAACGGCAACACGGCCACCCTCGAAGGCGGCGGCATCCATAACAGCGGAACGGCGACGATCACCAACAGTACTATCAGCGGCAACAACGCCGATTTTGGCGCGGGTGGCATCCTAAACTTCAGCGGGACGACAAATCTCACCAATGTTATCATCGCCGACAACCCTTCAGGCGACTGTTCATGGAACGTAGAATCCATAACTTCGCTGTCGCACAACCTGGACAGCGACGGCAGCTGCAACCTTACGGACCCAAGTACGGACAGCGACATCGGCGCCTTTGAGTCCCAAGGCGATTGCACCTTGATTCTGGACGTGAGCTACATCGCCGGGACCGCCACGATAGAGGCCATGGTGGGCACATCGGTTCCAGCTACGAAAAATATCTGGGGCACCGCCCAGAGCAACGTTTTAAACCTGGAATCGACGGCGATCCTGGTGACCGACCCACCTGTTACAGACCTTGTCTTTTCGGGAGCCGTCCCCGCACAAGGGGTGGTGGCAGTCTTCGCCACCCTGACCACGCCTGAGGACGGAATAATATGTTCGGACTTCAAGAACCTTGATACTGGTTCCGGCCCATAGATACATCCATATATAAATAGAGCATGCCATGGAGTAGCCGGCCTCAACCGTCTGCTATTCACGACCGACGCGAAGGTTAGGCGTAGAGTCAAAGGTTCAAATGCGTGGATACAGAACTGAGAAGAAGATCACATCAATGGTTGGTCCATTCGAAGGGCAGTATGAGTTGTTCGACCTTCTCGATGCGCTGAAGCCAGAAGTCCTTAAATACAGATGGTCGGTATCCGATGTAGAACTCTCCCATTTGCCAGACGCCGCCGTAGATATCAATCACCTGGTGGCGCATTCCCCGCAGGTGGTCCTTTGGGTTTCAGGAATCGATCTGTATGAATGGGCTCGCTCGGTGACCATCTCGAATTGGGGCGCGTTCCTAGCGTTCAACCCGGAGCTGGCCGATTTCCAATATTCCGAAATCCCGTTTTCGGAGGGGCGCCCTCCATCAATCCAACATCCGGATGCTCAAATCGAGATCCAGGCGGTCGATGGTGGGTATTTCGAGGTGTATTCAAGAGACGGGAGGGTGATAGAACTATTAAAACAGCATTTCGTTGTTGAGACGGTGGAATCCATCAGCGCCTCAACCTGACCCGCTTTTCCAGCAGAAACGTTAGCCGTTCCGCCACACCGAGGGAACGTCGCTAAAGCAAGTTCTTGAATCTGTGTGAATGTGGAGATGCCGCTCCTAGAGATATGGCGGTGATGCTGGAGAGAGGAATTCCTGGGGATTCACCATGGGGGACAGTCTACTACCTAGAAGTCTGGCCGGAAAGCCATTGGCCGGGTTTTGCGCTACGCGAAGCAGACCTACTCAAGGCTTATATGGCATGGTAGTGCATGTAATACGTTGCAACACCCACTATTTCATCGATAATCGACGT
>DAOUHE010000128.1:0-2806 GCA_034428715.1 Dehalococcoidia bacterium
CGGCTGATGTTCAGCAGTGCACACTGACGGACCAGGGACAGTTGCTTATGGCCTCGGTCGATCATGGCCTGCCGCAGGCTGCGATTCATAGACCGGACCTTTCCGACAAAAAATCGCGTTCCACCTTCAACTGGCCGATGTGCCGGTAGAGTTGGTCAATTTGAGCTTCTTTGGCCTTTTCCTGGGATTTATGGTTGTCGGCAAATAGCTCCGGAGCTCCTTCTAACAGGGCCCTTTTCCAAGCGTGAATCTGGCTGGGATGGACCTCAAATCGGCTGGCCAACTGGGCGATGGTCTCTTCCCCTTCAAGAGCGGCCAGGGCCACCTTGGCCTTGAACGCTGGGCTGTGTTTCTTCCTCGTCTGCCTCATGTCCTTCTCCTCCCCAACAGCAACCGCTGCCGGTATTTTAGAAGCTGGACTCTCTCTTAGCCACCTGTCTAGTTTTTGGGTACCACCTCAGTCTCCCCCGTACGGGACGATTCCCAACACGACCGTGTCAGCCAGGCACTGGAGAAAATCAACGCCCGTCACGGCCAAACCCTCAGGAAGTTGGCCGAATAGGCGCCCAAGCCGGCTTTCCTTAGACTTCCAGATGTGATAAGGATCCACGCCGACAAAATCCAACGTTACGGCGGGCCCAACGGCGTGCGCGATTTTGGACTTCTGGAATCAGCGCTGGCCATGCCCCAGGCCTCCTTCGGCGGCGAATCGCTTCACCGCCACATTAATGAAATGGCGGCGGCTTATACCTTCCACCTCAGCCGGAACCATGCTTTCATCGACGCCAACAAACGCACCGGTTTGGCCTGTGCCCTGGTTTTTCTGGAAATCAATGAAATTTCTCTTGAAGATCCCCAGGATGTGCTCCATCAAGCCATGATGGACACCGCTTCGGGCACCTTGGATAAGCTGGGTCTATCCTTAGTGATTCGGTCGCTGGCCCAATAGCAACAAAAAAGGCACGGAGCTCATTGCCCCGCGCCCCTTGATCGCCTGACAAAACTGTCCCGTTTACCCAGCGATTATCTGGGCCACCAAGTCCTCTTTACTCTTTTCCAGGTCTATGGGGCCGCTGTAGCCTCGGCCATTGGGCATCGTGATGTCGGCGAAGACCTCTAAGCGGTTGCCCTCAGGGTCGTAGAAGTAACACGACACGCCGGCCCCGTGGCTCACCGTCTGCTGAATCTCTATCCCCATGTCTTTGAAGGTCTTGTAGAAGCCAAGCACGTCGTCTACGTCCTTGGTCCGGAACGCGATTTGCTGGATGGCCTGGCCGTCTCCTTCCTTGCCGCTGACCAGAGCGATTTCGTGGTCTTCTTTCGCGACGTCGGCCGTGAGGAAAACAATCCGGCCGCCGTTACGGTGGGTCTCGGTGAGGCCTAAGGTGTCACAGTAGAATTTCGTCATCATGTCCAGGTCTTTGACAAATACACCCACATGACTGAGGCCGCTTATGCTACCCATCGGGCATCCCTCCTTAGAAAATATTTGGATTAAGCCGGCAAAATTGTAGGACCCCACACCTGACCGGTCAAGCATGATGTCCGCGGCTACAGAGTAAATCACAGGAGACCCCCTTCCTCACGGAAGTTGCAATAGCTGCAAGATATTTCCATCTGGGTCTTTCAGAGTAGCGATCCACCCGCCCCAATGTTCTTGTTCCGGCGAGCGGATGAACTCCACTCCCTGGGCCGCCAATCTCTTATATAAGTCATGGATGTCGCTTACGCCCAGATGAGGCATCACCCGGTATGGATCAGCGGATGGTCCGTGAACCCGGGCATGAAGGCCGATATTGAAACGGGCCTCGCCCAACTCAAATGCTATGAAATCGTCGTGCCGGGAATGCAATGGCAGCTGCAGGACATCATGATAAAACCGGAACATCTCATCCAGATCCGCGGTCCACAGGGTGATGCCCACTATGCCGCTGACCATATGACCACTCCTTATCGTTGTTCGCCCGGCATTCCTGATTCTAAAAAAGCAAATCCCCCGCTCCCGGCGAGTCTACGGCGCCTGGGAACAGGGGATTTGGAAAGTCGTGACCGGGTTAGACGCCGGCTGGAGCGCCATCTTTTTTCGCGGCGGCGCACCGAGGGCACCACCCGTAGAAGTCAACTCTCTGCCAGGCCACCTGAAAATCCGACTGGCTGGAGATACGGTTCCGCAGCCGCACCACAGCGTCTTGTCCTGCATCGGCATCCATGACTGTCTCACACTGGATACACACCAGGTTGACGTGAGGCCCAACGTTTGGCTCATAACGGGACATCTTTTGGAACGGAAGCTCCTGAATCATGCCGCTACGTTCCAAAACACCCAGGTTGGAATAGATGGTGGCCAAGGTCATGGACGGGAAATGGTCACGTACGCGGTCGTAAATCTGCTGCACCGTTGGGTGATCAGTGGAATTTAACACCGCCTCGGCGATGGCCAACCGCTGCGGAGTCACCCTGACTTCCCACTGACGAAGCATTTCTGCTATTTCTTCTTGGGTCAAGACCTGCTCTCCGGGCCATCGGGCGGAACCAAAACATTTGGTGGTAACCGAACATCCGCCACTGGAAATCGTTCTTATTGTGCCTAAACTATATACGTATTGTACCACTACCACAAGCTCCAAGGCGGAACCTCCAAGGGACGCCAGGGCCTTTTCATTTTCTCAAATAGTATAAAATTATTACCAGTTTAAGCGGGAGGGGAGGATGATGACTTTGAGGGAAGCGCTGGATTTGGCGCCTGACTTCCGGAGTAGCCAAGGGCGACGCCACTCTTTGGGGGCGATCCTGGCCTTGGCCACCT
>DAOUHE010000129.1:0-4114 GCA_034428715.1 Dehalococcoidia bacterium
AATGGACAATTGGTGCAAGATCAGTAGGACGGGTTCTGGTCCATCTCCGGTTGTGATTCGTGGGTTCAAATTTCGCGGTACATGGCGATTGGATCGACGACTACTTCGTTAGCTAACCTGCCGGTAAAGTTTTCTTCTACATCAGCTATAATTTGAACCAGTTGCATCACTGCTTCCTTCATGGTTCCAGGAAGCGAGGGTTCTTGGCTTCCTTTATCATCCACATCTTCTTCTACAGGTGTTGGAGGTTGTGCGACTATGCCGAATAGCACGAAATCGCGGTCCGGAAATCTAGAGAATTTTCTGACAAGTAAGTGTTCATCCTCCCTAAGGTATTCCCGCTTAAGGTTGCCTGAGAAAACGTACTCTCCTACTGGCATCCGGACTTCGAATTGGTCTTGAAACCCATACTCCAATAGAAATCCCAGGTGTTCCAAAAGTGTTGGATCCTGCCTAAGCCCGGCATCATCGGCCATTTTGGCAATGTTGGACAATTCTCTACGCTTTTCCCTTATCCGGGCTTTTTGGTTTCTATCCTTGGTGTTCCCCTCTAGCTCATCGATTTCTTTTTGGGCGGTTGCTATCGTTTCAAAATTCGTGAGGTAGGTAAAAGCTTCGCCCAAGGCGTTAAAACCGGTTATTGTCGACTTGAGGGTGTTCATGTCATTGAACATAGCGGTGGCCCGCACTTCTATGAAATTGACCTTCTCCAACGAGGGGATAACCTCCTCAATACTGTCCGCCGTGACGCTCGTAACCTTGTGATTATCCTTAAGGTGTTTTTCAAAGAGTGTGTAAGAGTAGTCGTGGAGGTATTTTCTTTCTTGTTGTTGCGATTCTTGTTGCCAGATCTCCGCTATCACACGGCCGCTACCGACAGGACCTTTCTGTCGCTCTTCTTCTTCTTTGGAGGTTCCCCGAATATTGATTAACGACTCAGTTAGCCCTTCGAAGATTTGCGACGAAATGGAATACATCTTGTATCCATCGAGATATAGGAAATTCTTAATCCCCGACACGTCTCTTCTTCCTCTGCAAGAATTCGTCGTAATATCGTTTTCTTGTGTCTATAAACGACCAGACCGCTACTCCTAGGCCGACTAAACCCACGGCTATTCCCAAGACTAGCAGTGCGCCAACAAAAATCGTCATGACTCTACCAATTTAGATACTCTATCATACACCGCGAAACCTTGAATAGCAGACACTATACTTAGTCCAATAGCCAACCAACGCAGAATGTCGGCGTCGACTAAGCCTGGATTTGACTGACCCCAGATGTGCGATGCGAACAAGATGCCGTACATCGCTATGAAGGCTATGGATACCCCATTATGGAGTGTTTTCCATGACCGTTGGTCATCGTTTAAGTGTTCGATCTCGTTTATGATGGATATGTGCAAAATCAAGCCGAAGACAACAAAGTCGGCCGCGTTGAGCAAGTGCATATCCCGGTTCTGTGATATGACCCATACCAACAGTCGGCCGAATACAGGGATGAGACCCACAAGAACTGTGTACGTGAGCCACTTTATTTTCTTGTCCGCCATATCTGGTACAAGTCCTGCTTGAAACGGGCGTGCATTTCGGATCGAACCATCTCGCGACCCCCATAACAAGGCGCGAACCGTTAAGGCCAGAAACTGGAAACCCTAAACTGTTGTGTCCCCCAACCCATGGCACTGGGTAACCGAATTGTACCCTTTATTTTACTCGTATCGAGTTTGTCTAGAATCGCCGCTCTGGGAGGCGAAAGCAACCCACCCACGCCGTACACCAGGGTGATGACCCAAAGTTGTGGGTCGGCCATCCTGGTCGCGTCATTGCAGAAATCCGCATTTTTGGAAACTCACCGCCCTCCTCTCCCTGCTCCCCAAGCTCGGTTGCGCTTGCCGTGAGAGGGAAGGAAAGGCCACTGCCTATACTGGCATATATGCCAGTTGGAACGCCGACCTGGATGACGCCGACGGAGATGACGACCCGGCGACCGGGGCGGATGATTTCTGGGACTTCGGCACGAGCAGGGAGTATCCGGCCCTGAAGTTTGACTTCGACGGCGACGGGTGGGCCACCTGGCAGGAGTTCGGAAACCAGGACCGGACGGTGCCAACGGTTGAGCCGACGCCTGCTGTGGAGGACGACTGCGTGGCAATCGTGGCCGCCGCCGGCGTTGTCTCCGGGACCTGGACCAGCGCCTGCCTCTCTTTCAACCGCCCCGGCAGCTATGCCCGCTTCTACGTTTTCACTCTGTATACCGACTCAACGGTATTCATCACCTTGGAGTCCGATGATACCAACACCTATCTGTACATGCAGAAGGGCGCGGAACGAACGAGCAAGTCCTTCAGGAGTCAAGGCTCCCAAGACAGATACTCCAGGATAGAGGACTGGTTTGCCGCCGGAACCTATACCATAGAGTCCACCACCTACGAAGCCGGACGGACCGGCAGCTTTACGCTGACCATCAGTGGACGGCCGGTAGCATTGTAGAATGCCACCAACGCCGCCCGTTCCGGACGACAAAACCTCAGCCCAACTTGGTAAAGATCATTATCGGGAATTTCTTGCACATGTGTAGTGACCTCTAGCGGCGATGGACACAAACCTGTCCCCAGCTGGTGGTCACGTCTGGCCGGAGGTTTTGTCGAGGTTGTCGTGGCACACGTCCGTGCCGTCCTCCGGAAGGCCGCAAGTATCGTCTGTACCACTGTTGGGTCGTTGTCACCAGCCCTCAGTCCGCTCGGAGGACTTTGGTGCGGCTGGTGAGGAAGGTTTGTAGTACAGTCCGTCATGGCCGAAAAAAGTGAGCCAAGCGTTACTGTACTACAAACCTTTGAGTGGGTGGTCGCCCTGTGGCTTCCCAGGGTCCGTGACTCATAACTACCAATGTTATGGTACGCAGAAACACCACCTACACACCTTAGCCCATATCTTCGCCGCGCTGGCCCGCGCCTCACCTGCCCCCGGAAGCCGCCGGCCCCCGCAAGGAATATGGTCACCCCATTGCGTGGCACGAGCCTGCTATGGAGCGGCGACCATCCTCAGCAGCGCTAGTAGTATTATAACTGTTCGCAAGAAATGGACCTTGAGCACCTCTTCATGGCGACCTGTCCACGCGCTTGACAGCTTTGTTGCCTTGCCTTCCGCGAAGCGATTTCCGGCCAAAAACTGACCAAGTTGAGGAAGCGTCGTTGTAATACTAAACCAATACCAAGGTGGGATATGCATTTCGGGGGTCTTGAAGACGACCGAAAGGCCTCTACAGCACCTCATATTACTCTTAGGCCCCAACTGGGTGCCCACCGACAATGCGGTCTGGCGATATGTACATTTCACCTTGGCTTTAGTTTAGGGAGGCGCGGCGGTTGCGTTGCGACGGGGCCAGGGCTTCCACTCCAGCGTCACGTCCCGTTCGCCCCCCGTCATCTCTAGGGCACGGGAGCGCGGGACGCGGCCTCGAGAGCGGCTGGGACCGCCGTGGCCGTCGTCAAACCGGAACTCTGATTCCTGCCGACCATCCCCCAGCAGCGGAGGCACTCGCATTGCCTCGCGGAACCCGCCGGAGACGACGGCTTCCACCATTCTGGTCATCTCCTCGATCGACACGTCGGCCGTTTCGTCGCAGGCGTCGCAGCCACAATCGGGGAATGGTTCTGTGCGCCAGGAGCCGAACCTTAAACGCAGCCCTGGAAACTCTGTGAAAGCCACCACGATTGGCGCGGCCTGTGGGTCATGCGGGACGAGTCTTATGGGAGGACGCGCAAGGCTTCCCCTGCCCAGTTCTTCGTCTGCATCGTGTCCCTCCAATCGCTCCACCGCGAACTCTCGCTCCAGCCGGTCGAGCAACTCCATCGCTGCGGCGTGCAGAGGCTGGAAGCGTTCCGGGTTGGTTACGCGGGAGTACGCTTCTTCGGGCGGCCCTTCGATTCCCCACCTGTCTCCGCTCATGCCATTACCCCCCGGCGGGAATATCGACGGAGCCCCTCGTGGCGGTCTCCATCTTCACGGCTATCGTCATCTCATAGTGTAGTGCTGGCCTGCTATGGGGCGTCAACCATCTCCAGCAGCGCGAGGACGGTCCGCTAGTTCCGCATCGTGCTCTCGGTTTGCAACT
>DAOUHE010000130.1:0-5568 GCA_034428715.1 Dehalococcoidia bacterium
TGCTGCTGCCTCCCGTAGGAGTGGGGGCCGTGTCTCAGTCCCCCTCTGGCTGGTCGTCCTCTCAGACCAGCTACCCGTCATCGGCTTGGTGAGCCGTTACCTCACCAACTACCTGATAGGACGCGAGCCGCTCCTCCGGCGCCCGAAGGCTTTCCTCCCCCCACCAGGGCGGGGGGATCGTATGCGGGATTATCCTCGGTTTCCCGGGGCTATACCCCACCGGAGGGTGTGTTACTCACGCGTTACTCAGCCGTCTGCCACTTGCCCGAAGGCACGTTCGACTTGCATGCATTAAGCGCGCCGCCAGCGTTCACCCTGAGCCAGGATCAAACTCTCTAAACGTTTTACCTAGCTTCCTTCCACTGTTCAACTGTTAAGGTGCGACCATAAAAAGCTCTCGACTCCAAGAGAACCTAGCCAGTATATCGGGCCACCTCTAGAGTGTCAAGCACAATTGCGTCTGGCGAAATCATTGTTTGGCCCGTTTCGGGTTTCGCTCTTACGCTGTTCGATTGCGTCTTTAGCAGGGGCGCTTCGGACCGGATTCTTCGCCGTTGCCGTTGGTTCAGAATGGCTTTATCAAGAAAGGATAGAGATGCAAGGGCGCAAATCATTGAGCAACTTCCCGAAAGGCAGATATAATCACCCTGTCATGCAGATTAAAGACTTGGGCGAGTTCGGCGTCATTGACATGCTCAACGCCATGGTGGTGGAGTTGCGCTCTGGGCCTGATATCGGGGCGGAACTGGGTTTCCACCTGACGGTCGATACCGGTGACGACACCGCCGCCTGGCAGACGGGCACCGGGGTCGAGCTTTTCACCACCGACACCATGGTGGAGGGCGTCCACTTCACCCGGACCACAACCCCTTGGCGCGACCTGGGTTGGAAGTCCATGGCCTCCAACATCAGCGACGTGGCATCTATGGGTGGGCTTCCGCTGTACGCGCTGGTTACCCTGGGATTGCCTCCTGAGACGGAAATGGACGACTTGAAAGAGCTCTACCAGGGCATGTTGGAGATAAACAACGAATACGGCGTCGCCATCATCGGCGGCGACATGGTCCGCTCGCCGGTGGTTTTCATCACGGTGGGGTTGACGGGGGTATTCCCGGAGCAAATGGTGGGCCAGGCCGCGGGTCAACCTATGCTGCGGTCGACGGCCAATATTGGCGATCTCTTGGCTGTCACGGGTTATTTGGGTGGTTCGGGAGGCGGCCTAAAGTTGATGTTGGGAGGCGAGAGCGTTTCTGCCATGCAGTCTGGCCACGTAACAGCCGAAACCGCCGAGTATCTAGCCGAGTATCTAAAGGAATGCCACCGGCGTCCCCACCCGGCGGTGGTTCAGGGCCGGGTGCTGGCTGAGGCGGGGGTCAAGACGGCCATGGATATCAGCGACGGGCTGGCCGATGACGCTGGCAAACTGTTGCGGTCCAGCGGCCTTGCCGCCCGTATCTACGCCGAAAAGGTACCGGTCCACCCCGATTTGAAGGAAGCCTTTCCTCAAGACTGGTTGGACCTGGCATTGCACGGGGGAGAGGACTATCAGCTTCTTTTCGCCGCGAGCCCTGAAATCATGGATCATGTCCTGCCGTTGCTTCCCCGGCCGGCAGCGGTGGTGGGAGAGGTCGTGGCGGGTGACCCGGGCCGCATAACGATCTTGGACCTCCAGGGCCAAGAAGTGGCCGCCGGCTCCGCGGGATGGGACCATTTCGGTTAGCCGATGATCAAAACCATCCAACTCCTCACCAAAACTCCCGAAGAGACCCAGGCCGTTGGATACTCACTGGGCGCCAATGCGCGGGCAGGAGACATCTTCTTGCTGACCGGTCCCTTGGGCGCCGGTAAAACCTGTCTGACTCAAGGCATCGCCCGAGGATTGGGCGTGGAAGGATACGTCCGCAGCCCCACCTTCGTGATTATGACCAGGCATCACGGTCGGTTGATTCTGCACCATGTGGACCTCTACCGTATAACCGGTCCAGATGAGGCTTGGGACCTGGGGATGGATGAGCAACTCTCCGGAGGCGGCGTTTGCGTGGTGGAGTGGGCCGACCGTGCCGCGGAGC
Organism: Dehalococcoidia bacterium; assembly: GCA_034428715.1. Taxonomy (GTDB): domain Bacteria; phylum Chloroflexota; class Dehalococcoidia; order Lucifugimonadales; family UBA3495; genus Io17-Chloro-G2. Next base: position 2,070 of record DAOUHE010000130.1, read on the forward strand.
TATTTCCAGAGTCAAGCCTATGGGTCGATCTGGCGTATTGCGGCGATGATGATCGCGATGAAGACCGGCGGACCCTGTCCTTTTCCGGCGGAATGGAACACCAACGCGCGGTCCTTGAGGAGATGTCGGCGTCCTCTAACGATGATAGTTCCGATGCCCGGCTTGACGAAGACCGTCCCGAACCTGGGAAAGCCGTCTGAATGCTCCTGTCCATCGACACCTCCTCCAGGTACGCCGGCGTCGCGCTTTCCGATGAAGAGCGGGTGGTTTCATGCCGGCTGTGGTATTCCAGGGTGAACCACACGGCCGAATTGATGCCCGCAGTCGCGCAAACGTTGGACCACCATGGGATATCGGCGAATGAATTGGAAGCCGTGGCGGTGGCCTTGGGTCCCGGTGCGTTTAGCGCGTTGAGGGTCGGGCTCAGCGTGGCCAAGGGCCTGGTGGCGGCGAACGGCTTGCCCCTGATCGGCGTGAGAACCCTGGACTTGGAGGCGCTCCCTTATCTTGAAACCGGCGTGGCGGTCTGCGCTATGCTAGATGCCGGCCGGGGTGAGGTGGCCACGGCCAGGTTCGACTCCCGGGGGATTGCCGACGGCGAGGAAACCATCTGTTCTCCTGATGAATTGCTGGAATCGATATCCGAACCCACCCAGTTTTGCGGAGAAGGAGTGGTTCCCTGGGTGTCGCTGATCAAAGAGCGGTTGGGCCCCAAGGCGCTGGTCATGGCTTCGCCGTCGCCGGGAGTCCGGTTGTGGTCCCTGTCCTCGATAGCCAGGCAGCGGCTGGCCGCCGGCAAGACCGACGACCCCGCCGCCTTGGAACCCAACTACCTGCGGATGCCCAGCATAGGAGGCCCCAAGCAGAGGGACCGCAGGCGCCAGGAGCCGTGACTGGCGGCGGCATAATTTGGACCTAAATAAGTAGAAGGGGAACAAATGGAAAGGACCCTAGTATTGATCAAACCCGATGGTCTTCAGCGCGGCTTGGTAGGAGAGGTCATCTCCCGGTTGGAACGGCGCGGACTGAAGTTGGCCGCCATGAAATTGATGCAGATTGACGATGCTCTGGCCCGGCAACACTACGCCGAGCACGTGGACCGGCCCTTCTTTGCCGACCTAGTGGTATTCATCTCATCGTCGCCGGTGGTGGCCATGGTTTGGGAAGCGGACAAAGCGGTGGATGCGGTGCGGAACACTATGGGCCAGACCAACCCGGTCGATTCTCCCATGGGCACGATCCGGGGAGACCTGGCGCTGGACATAGGCCGAAACCTGATTCACGGCTCCGACAGCGCGGAGACGGCCACCAGAGAGATAAGCCTGTTTTTCAGCCACGGCGAGATTCTGGAATACCAGCGGAACACCGACCTCTGGATCAACGAAACTTAGGCTGCGTGGCCGGCTTCAGCCCCTAAATAGAAACTTCTTGGAGGCTCACGATGAAACCACTTACATTAATAATCATTGTGGTCCTGATAGCGGTGGTGGGAGTTGGGACTGGCCTCCGTATCTTTGGCGCTCCTGAGCTTTTTGACCGCTCCGAGCCCGTGTTTGTCGTCCATTGGACCACTGGCCATCTGACCCGAGATGGGCTTTTGAAAGACATGGCCAGGGAGTTCAATGATGACGGGCACAAGATTGGATCCGGTAAAAAGATTATTGTCGAAGTCTACGATGCACCGTCAGAGCTCCAGGGCAAGTATCTGAGCGAGCTGCTGAGATTCGGAACGCGTCTCGATCTTAACAAGATAACCAACGGTTACGTCGTCGAAAACATCCCGGACCCCACCATCGTTACACCTTCAAGCGCTCACTGGCTGATAAGCCTCAACTACGAAGTCGGCCGCCCCGTGGTGGACCTAGACGCAGCTGAAAGCATCGTCCGCCCTGTGATCGGGACCGTCACTTACGAAGAGATGGCGAAATGTTTGGGTTGGCCGGAAAAGAAGATCAGTTTCGCCGAGATTATTGGCCTGCGAAACAGCCCACAAGGCTGGGCGAGTTATTCCTGCGCACAGGCCGAATGGGGGCGGAAGCCACTTTTAGCCTTTACCGACCCCACTACTTCCAGCACCGGACGCAGCCTCCACCTCGCCCTCTACTCCATTGCGGCGAACAAATCGCCGGAGGACCTCACCATCGACGACGTGAACGATCCGGACGTTGTTGCCTACGTCAAGGAGTTCCAAGGCCTGATAGACCACTACCTTATCGGTACCACGGTCTTGAACACCAAGATCTATCAGGGCACTCGCTATGGTCACTTCTTCATTATGCCCGAGGACAACCTAATTCACCTTTATGAGGGGACCGAAAAGTCTTACCTCAATGGTAAAAAGACCACGGCTCCGCCCATTGAGGAACGCATGGTCATGATCTACCCGAAGGAAGGCTCCATGCCCCGCAAAAACTGCGCCTGCATCGTTCAGGCTGACTGGGTGAGAGCCGAGCAGGTTGAGGCGTCGCGGCAGTGGATAGATTACATTAGGGAAGATGAGCAGCAGCGGGCATTCATGGCCGCGGGATTTCGGCCGGGGACCGGCCTTCCTCTTACAGACCCCGCTAGCAAGATCAAAAGTGAGTTCGGGCTGAACCCCGAAGAACCAAAAGCCGTGCTCAATCCTTCGCTCACCAAGCCGGAGGTCGCCGCGGCCATCGACGGGAACTGGGAGCAAGTAAAGCGTCCGGGAATCGTTACCTTCGTAATCGATACGTCGGGCTCGATGAAAGGGGAAAAAATACAACAGGCCAAGGATGGGTTGGTCCGCGCCCTTGACGCCATGGCCAAGAACAATCAGGTCGGACTCGTCACCTTTGACGACGCTATCAGCAGCACGATCCCAGTGGCGCCGCTGGCAGAAAGCCGCTTTAGCATCGCCGACGCCGTTTTGGCGCTGCAAGCTGGGGGCCAAACCGCGCTCTACGACGCGATAAAGGCTGGAATCGAAATGACTGACGCCGCTGTGGGCTCGCCCGAAGCTATTCGCGGCGTCGTAGTTCTTACCGACGGCCAGGCGAACAAAGGCCAGACAAAGCTGGACGACCTCATCCGAATGGAGTCCATAAATGAGGTGCCCATACAACGATGTGAGGGAATGGTCGACCAATTAGTGTGCAGAGATGAGGTTGGGAGAGGCGTCTCAATTCAGGACGTAATTGGTAACAGTCTGGCGATAGAAACCGATCATCCGATCCAGATCTTCTTCATCGGCATTGGGGACGGCGCGGACCTGGATGTCGGGCGGATGCTTGCGGAGGCAACCGGCGCGGAATTCCAGGGAGTAGCTGAAGATGACCTTGCCGAGGTACTCGAGGAATTTAGCAAGTACTTCTAGGTTGAGGCAGTGCCCATCTTTAACCCTTTAACCAGCTCTTACTGGGGCGCGCTTCTTGATTGGAGGGTCGCCACGCCAATGCGGCCGAAACGCTCGCTAACTATCATAGATTTGAAAGAAAAACGAAAGAACACCTCAAGGATACTCGTTTGGAGATGCCTT
>DAOUHE010000131.1:0-27443 GCA_034428715.1 Dehalococcoidia bacterium
TAGCAGGATGTGCCAGCATGGTTTGGCGGTGGCCGCCGACATGAAGACAATCCAGTCCCTTCGGAGGACATGCTTTAGACCGATAATTCGCGGCGGCCTACACCACTCCCGATTCCGCCAGGTAAGCCACCAGTTCATCGGGCGCCCGAATCGATCCCCAGTTGAGCCCCCGCTCTTGGGCGCCATAGGCCATCTCATCCCGGGTCAAATGTGCGGCAAAGTTGCCTACCATCTCGGTGATGTGGGGTTAAAAGGCTTACAACGATAACTACGGCTTTCTGCAAGTTTGAACCTCATACTAAAATTTCCGAAAAATGATTAATTCAATATTAAGATTCAGGAATGACGATATGTCCTTGCTGATATACCTTGCTGATATACCTTGCTGATATACCGTCGGCCATTTGATGCTTGTTGACCGTAACCAAGGACTCTCGGGCTTTGTCTTTACCCCGGCCTAACACTGATGCCGCCCCGTTTATACTAAGGAGCATTAGTGTTATGCCGGGATTCCCCAGATCATACAGACCTTCCTGGATATCGCACCCTCCGGGTTGCCTTGAACTATAATCACGAATACAAAGGAGGTCAAATGCGGTCTGACGCGTTCAAATGCCCCGCTTTTATCGGGTAAACACCTCCCTATCACCCGTAAAAGCGCATTATCACCTGCCCTAGCCCAAGTGGATACTTTGGGGCATTCTATTTGTCCTGAACGACCCCGTAATACCACCACCAATGCCAGCGCTCCCAAGGTGGACTGTCCAAGCGCCAGCCGAAGCCGACCGTGCCTCCGGGGTTGTTACGTTATCTAAAGAAACATACCTAATACATGAGTGTATTATACCGGATATAACGCGTAATCGCTCATTAGACAACTCTACACGTAAGAAAGTTGCTGATTTACCGCATCACACTTTTAACCTAATTGGGAAATACGGGCTAGCTAGCCCTAAGATTCGTGAGCCGCAGGCCGTTCGCCAGATTCTTGGATATTAGGACCCCACCGTATGCCGTGTTGAGCCAGCCCCAGCGGCGAAACATCTGGGGAGGGGAAGCCCCTTGCCCCAGATCCTTCACTGCGTTCAGGATGACATGGTTGAAAAATACGGTTCGGGTGCGCCATGGTCAGCCACCAACTGCCAAGGGCTTTTTGGGCGGGGCGGCCGCCAAGACCATGATCCCAGCCAAGAAGGCCGCAGCGGTGAACACCATCAACGGCAACTGGTAACTGCCCGTGGCGTCGAACATGAACCCGGCCACCACAGGGCCCAGGCCTTGGCCCGCCACCTGGAACGAAAGGGCTATTCCCCTGATGCTCCCCAGGTTTTGGCGGCCATAGTAATCGGCCCAGGCCAGCCGGACCAACAGGTGCACACCGCCGATACCCAATCCCAAGATCACGGACGCGGCCAATGCCGCCGTTAGTGTGGAACTAGCCGCCGTGGCGAAGGCTCCACTTCCCGCCACGAAAGCGGCGCAAGCCAGCAGGACTCGTAGGGGCGCGCGTTGGGATAGCCATGCCCAGATCAACCCCGCGGGGACTTGGGAAAAAGCGTACACCCCCGCCGTGACCGCCGCCAACGCTCCGGGCAAACCTTGGTTGATGTAATGGGGCACCTGGTGCAGGCTCGTCCCGGCTTGGACCATGAAAGTCGCGGCGGCGAATGCCGATAGCAACCAGAAGGCGCGCGTCTTTAATGCCTGGCGCACCGTGAAATCAGGCTCTGAGGTTGAGACCACGCTCCTTGCGTCCGCTGCCGGGGCATCCCGATTCTCTGTTGCCGTTCTTTTTGGAGCCGGATCGGGTTCCAGGCCCATGTCTTCCGGCCTGCGTGACATGAGGATCAGAGGGGGAAGGACGCCGACCAAAAAGGTGAACATCCCCATGGCTACCCATGCCTCGCGCCAACCCCATCCGCCGATGATCAACTGGGCCGCCAGTGGCATCACGGCTAAACCGGCGCCTTTAGACATGGCCTCAATGGCCAACCCCAGGGGCCGCCGGCGGATGAACCAGTTGCTGACGGCCGTGGGGATGCTCAGCTCCAGTGGGCCGGCGAAAACCATGCGGCCAGGCACGTAGAGAGCGTAGAAGGCCCAAGGAGCAGCTACCAGCGCCAGGCCCATGGATAAAGCGCCGGTGAGCACCGACGAAACGCCGATCAGCGTCCCCGAGCCGTACCGGTCTATCCACCGGCCCACGAAAGGGGTTACCACCACGGCGCACAGGCCACCCAGGCTGACCGCTCCTGAGAAAAGCCCACGAGACCAACCCAGCTGATCGGTCATGGGCACCACGAATACGGAGAGGGTAGCCACTGCCATGACGGTCCGGGTGGAAAAACTCACCACCACGGTGTTGGCGACTATCACCCACCCATAGTAGAACGGCAGCCAACCGGCAAGCCGGATCCTGGCGGACCCGGCTTTGCTATCCTTCATTTTGCCTGGAGTGGAACGGGATGAAGGCTATGCACTCGTGGCACTAGACACGGGCTGAGCCGCCTCATGCTTGGTCACGAATTCCAATATTTGGGCGGCGTAATGGGTCGCCTTCATGGAATATCTGTTGGTGGCGGCGATGCCGGGGAATGTGTGGTCGTGCTGGCCGATGGTGTCCCACTCCTCGTGGCTCCAAGCAGAGGGCAGCAACTGGGTATTGGGGATCAGCCGATGAGCATTCTCCGCCGCCGACACATGGTGAACATCGTCGGGGGTGTTGCCTTCGATAAGGACCACCGGGCACTTGATGGACTTCAATTCCTCTTCGGTCATGTCGCCCACCGGATTGGGACGGGCAAACGCGGCCTGCCAGTCCCGCATGGCCGAGATAAATGTCGCCGGGTCCATGGACATCAGCCGCTCCAGGTTGTCCGGGTTGTCCTTCACCCGCTGTCCGAAGAATTCCGTCTCCACCACCGCCGCCATTCCACCATTCTCTGCCGCTTCGATGTATTGTCCGTAGTATCCGGGGGACATTAACGCACCGCTGGTGGGTCCGCCGCTGACTTCCCAAACGTAGCAGCCCTTTGCCACCTCGGGGTGCCGCGCCGCCACGGTCAGCGAGGTGCGGGACCCTGCCGATCCCCCGCAGATGTACGCCGGCGCCGCGCCGATGTGTTTCAGCAGACCCGCCATCTCCTCGGCCCAATGGTGTTGTTCCGAAAGCTCGCCGCCGATGACCACCTCGGAACGGCCACAATTCCGCCGGTCATGGAGGATTACCCGAAGGTGAGGCGCCAGTAAGGCCGCTATGGGCCGCAGCGCATTGGTGTCTCCCCGGCCTCCGGGGGTGAGCATCACCGCCGGGCCTGAGCCGTGGTCTTCGTAATACAGATTGATGCCGTTGATGTTCGCGTATGGCATTTGGCGCTCCTTATCAAATGGGATCTATCTGGCTGGATACCATTATATTCTTAGCCTGGGTTCAAGCTCCGAGATGGTTATCGAGGCCCCTGGTCAAACTGAACCAGGACACCGTCGGGGTCGTACACGAATATGGTTCCGACATTGCCTTGAGCATTGGTGAAATCCGACAGGCTGCCTGCCAACGGCACTCCCTTGGCCTCCAACTCAGCCGCCACGCTTGGGACGTCGTCCACTGTGAAAGAGATGTGGCTGATGCCGATCTGGTCCAGCTTGATTGGCTCGCCGCCGACATTGTCGCCCGGATGGGAGGTCAATACCAGAAACGGCGGCACCTCTTCCCCGTTGGGGCCTTCGAACCAAACATTCGCCACGGTTCGGGCCTCATGGGGTTCATGGTACATTTCGGCCGATTCAGCGCCGGAACGCCCGGCCATCGGCTGGGTGGCTTGCATCTTAACCTTCATGCCCAAAACATCCCGGTAGAATCCAAGGGACTTCTCCAGGTCGCGGACGCATACCGCAATGTGAGAGACACCCATTGCCTTCATGTCAGTGCTCCTTGATGGCCCTGGTTACCCAATCATAGCTGGCCTGGGTATCAAGGCCGCAGATATCTATCCTGTAACCCCATGAACTCGCTGGTGCGGTTCACCGACCTCAGCAGGTCCGGTGTAGCCTGATCAGAGGTCAGATCCTCCAGGGATCCGCCGTTCTTGAGGTGCGCCAGGCTATCGTGGATGACCTTCACCGCCACGGCGAAGGTCGGGTTGCCCAACATGAGTATCTTCACGCCGTTGGCGGCCAGGAACGCATCGTCATTCCTGATATCCGCGGGCGGGCTCAATACGCAAATGGGCAATGATGTAACCTGATGCACTGCTTCAAATTGTTCCCGGCTGGAAGCGCCGGTCAGCATGACCGCCTCGGCCCCCGTTTGAGAATAGGCGGCGATGCGGTCCACCGCCTCATCCAGCGGGCATAGACCCAGGGCGGCGGTTCGAGCCACGATCACCGTGCCAGGGTCTGTGCGGGCAGCCACCGCGGCTTCCAACTTTCCCACCTGCTCTTCCTTGGAGACCAATCCGGGGTCCGATACCTTGAACCGCTTGGGAACGAAGTTGTCTTCGATCTCAATGGCCGAGACACCGGCCGACTCCATTTCCCTGACCGTCCTGCCCACATTCACCGCGTTGCCGAAGCCGTCCTCGGCATCCACCATCAGGCTCACATCAACCATGCGGGTTATGCGCCGGCAATGATCCACCACGTCGGACATGTTGGAAAGGACGATGTCCGGGACCCCAAGATTGGCCACCTTGCCCACCGAGCCCGACAGCACGCAAATCTCGTATTTCAGCATATGGGCTATCCGGGCGGACAGGGGATCGAAGATATTCGCCGCCAGGGTGCAGCCGGGCCGGGCCAGCACGCCGCGGAAGTTCTCACGGGCTAGGGACATGGTTGATGTCTCCTTTAAGAGGTCTTCTCACCTGTCCTTCGACAGGCTTAGGACGAACGGAGAACGCTTCTTATTCCGTTCGTCCTGAGCCTGTCGAAGGATTTCATGGCGGGCCGAACATTCCGGAGCTCGCGCCGGTTAACCCCTGCCCTCGTCCACTTCGGAACTGCCCAATCCTTCGGCTTTGAATAGCTGGGCTTTTCGGGCGTAGCCCTCGGCAGTGCGGCGTATCAATTGGTGATGCCTCTCCTCGGTGGGCTGGTCTCTGGCGTTGGCCGGGACCCCCACCACAAAGGATTTGGCTGGAAATTCCTTGTTTTCCAGCACCACCGCGCCGCTGGCCACGATGGAATACTCCCCCAACACCACGCCATCGTTAAGGGTTGCGCCGTTGCCTATCAGGCAATGGGTATTGATAGTCCTGGCGTGACATGTCACCCCGTGGCCCAGCGTGACGTAGTCGCCGTAATGGGCGTCTTCGTCGGCGTGGACCACGCAGTTATCCTGGATGTCCACGTAAGCGCCGATGGAGATTTTAATGGTGTCGCCCCGTATGACAGTGCCCGGCCAAACGCTGGAATATTCGCCGATCTCCACATCGCCGATGACGTAAGCAGCTTCGCTAACCCATGCTGTTGGGTGTATCTTCGGCGATTTACCTTGATAACTGCGAATCAAATCGTCCTCCCTTGAAGATCATATTTAACGGCCGGTCGCGGCAAAGCAATCCGGCGGGTTTCGGCCGTTCCCAAACGCGCTATGTGAAATTTTAAAGCCTGTGCGGGCTGCGGTTTTATCCTGCGACAGGCTCAGGACGAACGGAACGGACTGCTCTCCCGTTCGTGGTGAGCCTGTCGAACCAATTTCCTGAATGGCGTCCAGTTTAGTTGAAACCTAGGACGCAGCCGGCCCGTAGTGGCCGTCGCCCGACGGTCGGTTCCATGCCTCTACCAACATCCCGAGACACGACCTGGGATGGAACCAGGCAACCACCCGCTCCCGTTCCTCCTTGGGCGGAATGGAGCCGATCTGCTGGATCCCGGCCGCCACGGCCCCTTCGGTGAAGGCGTGGACATCGGGGGTGTAGGGACACGTGTGGTGATAGACCGCACCCTGGGTCGCCCGTTGGGCCACCAAGCGGGCGGTGCCGCTGTCTTCGGTGGTGGGCACGCTGACTTCGACCACCGATCCTCCCAAGGGGAACTCAAGAAGATGCACCGGGTCGCCGGCGGGCCGGGGCGCTCTTTCGGGGTCACGCTCCAGTCCTCTCTCCATGGATTTATCCTCGGACAGGCCCATTATGTCACCCCAGAACTGCCGGATCTCTTCGGCGCTGCGGGCGGCAAGACCCACGTGGGCCATTCCCATGACCAGACCCTTGCCTCTGAAGCTGGGGTGGACGTAGTAGGTGTCGTCGGGGGTAATCTGAATCTCCAGTCCCAGGCAAGAGGCCGGGTCCAAAAACACCGGACCCTCTCCATGCCATTCACCTTGGAGCTTGATGCCCTTGTCTATCAACTCCTGCACGTCTTTTCCTATGTCGCTGGAGGCAATGGAGATGTAATGTATCCCGCCCCGGCCTCCGGAACCGTCAAGAAAATGGGCGGCGCTGCTTTCCGAGTCGTTTGGGGTTGTCACCTCGTAATACATCTCTCCGATGGGGAACTCCACGACGCTTAGGGCATTGCCATTACCGGACCGGCCCTGGGGCCAGGGCGTGCGATGTTCATCCACCGCAAGGCCAAACCCATCGCAAAACAATTTCCTGGCGTTTTCCAGTTCGCCCGTCACCATACCCACGTGGTGAATCCTTGTTAAAGCCATCGCTCCCCCTTAAAGCCGGTGCTCCGGCTGTAATAATTCTTCCCCAGATATGCTCTTGGGGTTTCGTATTTTGGACTTTCTTATCCTAGTATAGATGGGGGAATAGTAGCGTCGGATGGGGCAGCTTGTCCACCATTGATATTGGCTCGGGCCATAGGCGCCGAATGATTTATTAAGCGAACGGCCACCCCGTGTAGAAATGGAAGGCGCGGCCGGTCATCCTAGCTTCCTTCCCACTCGTGAGTTAATATTCAGACCTGCCGGAAAATACGTACATAACTTGGAGGATGGTCATGGCCGTTACCCTGGATTGGCTTGGGGTATCCACCTACCGGTTGATCGTGGATGACCTGGTGATTTTTTTAGACGCATACATGGACCGGGTCCCGGCAGCGCCTGTGGTGGGCTTAAAATCCGGGGAGGTGGACCGGGCGGACCATATCCTCATCGGCCATTCCCATTTTGACCACCTGTGGGGAGCGGAACGCATTGCCCACAACACCGGGGCCACGATCATCGGCTCCCACGAGTCGGTGCGGTTGATGGAACCGGAAGAGGTACCCCAGGAACAGTTGGTGGCGGTGGCCGGCGGCGAACGCATCCGGCTGTCGGACGCGGTCACCGTGCGGGTGTTCCCCAGCCAGCACTCGTGCATCTGGAGCACCACCGGCGCTCCCGGCGAGGCGTGTATCGGCGACCTGGGCTTGACCCTGCAAGAGCGGGAATCCAACCTGGCCCAACGGGCAGCCAGCCGGGCCAACTCACAAGAACCCGGCATGGCCCAGGTGGCCGCCCACCGGGAATCGTGCACCCAACGTCCCCGCGGTGAGGGAGGCGCTTTTGCCTATCTGATTGAGACCGCCTACGGAAGCATCATGTGGAAGGATACCTCGGGGCATTCGACCGGCATAATGCGTGACTTGCGGCCCGACGTGGCATTGCTGGCGGCGGCGGGCCGGGGAAATATAGACGGTGAGCCCATACAGGGAACCTTGGCCCAGTTCGTGGCCCGGGAGGCCGACCTTCTTCGGCCCAAGACGATAGTGTTGGGCCACCACGACAACTGGAATCCGCCGGTGACCAGCCCGGCCGACATGGGACCCATCCGCAGTGAGCTCGCCCGGCAAGCCCCCAGGGTGGACCTGGTGGACATGGGTTATCTGGAAAACTATCCGGTACTGGGCCGCTGAGTCCCTTGTCCACCGGACCGATTATCGCGGTATCTCTGTCGCCCGGGTATACGGCTCCGGCCAGGCCGTCGCGACATTGATTTAGCACCACATCGGTCACCTTGCGGGGTTTCGCCAACAATCCTATCCACGCGGCGCCGGTTACCGTGAAGTAATATCATCGGGATTGACCCGAATCCGATTTAGGCCAGCTTGGGATCAATCTCACGGCAGGGCTTGTCACCGGCTAGAACTCAGCCGGCTGTGCAATAGCAAGGCCACGTTGGACAGGACATCAAGGATCAAGAGTACGCCCAGCGTCCTGATGAACACCTCCTTGGTGAGGATGACATTAGGCTGAGCCAAGATCCCAACGATCAGCAAAATAGCGACCGCGGACGCGGACAAGATCGACGAGCCGCGGAACAGGAAGGCCAAGCGCCCACGGGGCCGGGCCATTGATAGCATGGCCAAATGGCCCGCGCCGAAGGCAATCACTATCAACGATGCCAAGACCCTGAAACCCCAGTCATCCCACAGGAACGATTCGCCCACTTCCCAAATCATGGCAAGCGCAAGGGCGGCGGCCAAGATCGACGCGGTTATTCCCGCATGGGGCAAGGGCAGGGTCCACCGCTGTTGAGAGCCCAAGGCCACGGCACTGGCCAAAGCGGTGATGCTGAAACCGAAGATGACCGAGGTGGTCAACAAAAGCTTGACCTGGGTGTCGCCAAAATCGCCCAAGACGAATATGGCTATCCCAATGGCAGCGCTGCCGGCCAATGAGGCCAAAATGGCCCCGAGAAACAATCTTTTAAGCATCATCGAACCCGTTACGGATCACCCGGGAACTCGTGAACCAGATTCGCCTCAAAAGCAGCCGCAAATCTATCGTCACACTCATCTGATTCCCTCCCAACCACCTCCCCTCGGGTCATTCAGAGCCAGCCACCTTCACTCATGTCATTCTGACCCAGCCGCCGAGGGGAAGAATCTAAAGTCGTCGATTTGATCGGTGTTATCTCTCCCAACGACTTTAGATTCTTCACTTCGTCCAGAATGACATGGCAGAGACGGCCCAGAATCACAGTTTTGGCGAAGGATTCCGGTACCACCAATGGCAAGAACAGAATTTTCCCCAAAAGGTCTAACGGGACTTTCCCAGCGAAACCCACGACGGCACGTACCGGTTTGCCTGCCTGACTTCGGCTTCCAAGGCCCGGCTTTTGGGCTCCATCTCTTGTAGCAACCGCCAGAATGTTGGGGAATGGTCCAGCCGTTTGACATGGCAAAGTTCGTGAAGGAACACGTGGCGGACCAATGGCGGCGGGAGAAACAGCAGGCTCCGGTTCAAGCTGATGTTATGTTGCTTGGAGCAACTGCCCCAACGGGTGGCTTGGCCCCTGATAGTGATTTTTTGGAAGGGGATCCCCGTTTCGACGCTGACTTTCCTGAGCCATGGCGCCAAGTGAGCGCGGGCTTTTTGCTGGAGCCAGCCGTTTAAATCACGGGCTACGGCCTCAACGTCGCCTGCGTCTCTATCAACTTCGAGGATTCTTCCGGCGGCTTCTTCCGGGGAACTTGGAAGTCCCCCGTCGTCCAGGTATTTCAAACGCCAGAGTTGGTCAATGGATTGGAGGTCTATCTGGCGCGGAGCGGCCACGGCAGGCAGAGCTTGGACCCTCTGCAACTCTCGCTGGATCCAATCCCGGTGTGCCTGGAATATCTCCGGCAGCCGCCTACGGTTGAACCGGCGGGGAACCACCACGTCGAGGCGGTTGGCAGAGGGCACTCGAAGTATCACCCGCCTGGCCAGATGGTTCTCCCGCACCGAATATTCGATCCCTTTCCACCGCAACCCCATCACCCTTTAAAACCGAATTGGAGCCGTCGCCGGGACTTGCAAAAAGTCTAGATGGTCAGCTCTAAGATATATAGACCGCCCTTTATTCGGTCAACCACGTACATGATACCGTTTTCGTCCACATGCACGTCGTTGACCGCTACGGCCACGTCTGAATCGGATGCCTCGGGCACGAAATACGCCACCTCTTCCGGCTGGAAGGGATTGCTCGTGTCGAAGACCCGTATCCCGCCGTTGAACAACGTGGCGTAGATCAGGTTATCTGACGCGAATGATCCCGGCAGAGGCAGGTTCTCGTAAATATTGTGGGCGCCATAACGGCCGGGCCGCTGAAAAAAGTCATCGGTATCGCCCATGGGAAGGGTGCTGACAATGACCGGGTTTGTCTCCAAACGGTTGTCCATCATCCAGACCAATTTGGGGTGATCCTCGCCGCCGTTCCTCACCGCCTCCTGGGTGACCACCAAAAGGTCCCGGCTGAACAGCGGCAGCACCGTGTGGGTGAATCCAGGGAATGGAGGGGCGAAATTCAAGTTGGCGATCATGGAAGGTTTTGATTTATTGGAAATGTCCAGAGTCACCACTCCAGAGTCTTTCCAGCCGCAATAGGCCCGGTCCGGCCGTTGTGGGTAAACGTTGGCGTTGTGCACGCTGTGGCCGGCGTCCCACTGGGGATGGCGCGCCGGAGGGGCAGCGTCGTCGCCTTCCTGGGTGCCGGGAAACCACCAACGGCCCGCTTCGGTGGGCTTGGTGGGATCTTTCACATCGACGATGACGTAGAATTGGTCGTCCCGGTCGTTGGTGGGACGGGAATCGGGTGTTCCGGTGGCCAGATGAGCATACTCGCCGTCCACCCACCATAAGCAGTGGCAGCCCTTGGACCCCGGCCCGGTGGTGTCGAAGAAACCGATGCGGCGGTGGTCTTCCGGTTTGCTGATGTCGCAAACACCCATACCGGTGCCGGGCTGGTTATGTTGTTGGGACTGGTACGCCACCAGCAGGGTGTCTCCCATCACCGACAACGAGTTGGAGCGCAGGTGGGGATAATCCAGTTCAGTCTGGGCTATGACCTTGGGGTTGTTCACACCGGTGACGTCCACGCTGGAAATGTCCTTGGGCCCGCTTTCGTGGGCCATGTGGAAAACCCTGCGCTCATCGGAAGCCAGCTGTAAAGCGACTCCCTCCCCAATGTTGCCAAAGCCGTTCAGGTCGTGGTGGGAGATAAGCCGCATGTTTTTGATCTCTTGCTTTCGCGTTGCCATATTATCTCCTTTCGAGGGGCGGGCGGTTCAAAATAGGTGTTGGACGAGGGCATGGATCTTTAGGGCGAAGTTTATCAGCTATCTACTGCCGGTGCGACATCGCCGGTTGCTCCATACCATCGGCAAAGTGACGGGCTATGGATCACTCACGAAAGAGGCGATGTGACGCGGCGAAAGTTTGAATATAACCACTCCGGGGTGTTGACCCCGGTAGCCCTCGGCAAAGGCGCGCCCCTTTTCCTCACCGTAATATCGCAGCGCCATGGATAACACCAGATCATACAGCGGGCGGTCCACCTCTTCGACAGCACCATCCATGATGACAGACTCGTATGGCGGCTCTCGCTTGTCTATGCACAATGAGGCGTGGGGAATCACCTGGATATTTCGCCATTTCAAGGTCAGGCGGCTGGTGAACATGAACGCCGCTCCGTCTTCCCATTCAAACCAGATGGGCGCGGAACGGGGCCGGCCTGCCGAATCCACCGTGGAGATCACGGCCACCAGGGTTTGATCCAGAAATGCGTCAATCTGTTGCCGGTTCATGGCCATGGGTTGGCCTCGTTGTTCAAAATGTTTGCTTCAAGTTCAGGGATTGGCCGAACCGTTTATGTGGGGTTTTAACACGGCATACAAGAATTGGTTGACCGGGGTAGGAACCCCCAGCTCTTTGCCAATGCGCACCACCGCGCCGTTGAAAGCCTCCAACTCCAGTTGTGAGCCTCGGTCAATATCTACGTGCATCGAAACCTGATACTCCCACGGTACGCGTTCCAGCAGTTCGATACTCTGTTCCACCACGTCGGAATCAAGGTCCACTCCCTTGGCTCGGCCCACGGCCTCTATCTCCCGCATGGACGCTACCAACATTTCCATGGCTCCGGTGTGTTCCATCAACGGTCTGATACGAGTACGGGCGGCGCAGGTTATCCCGGCGGCGGATGGCAAAATCATGAACTTGGTCCATATGGCTTTCCTGACGTCTCTAGAAAGCTGGGTCGATATTCCGGCCTTGAGGAATACCTCCAAAATGCGTTTGGACCGTGGGCTCTCGGACCCGTCAATCTCCCCAAAAACCACGTCGGGAGGCAAGCCACGGTTGGTTATCACTCCGGGTGACTCGATAAATGCTCCGAATATGGCCGCGCCGGGCAAGACACATTCCGGTCCCAGGACCTGGGCCAATTCGTCGCCGGTTTCCACGCCGTTCTGAAAACTGACCACCGCGGTCTCCCTTCCCACCAGAGGACGCATGGCCGGAATGGCCTCGGCGTTGTGGTACGTTTTGACCGCGAAGATCACCAGGTCCGCCGGACCGGCTTGGACCGGATCATAGGTGGCCTGAGCCTGCACGGTAAACTCGTCGCCGGGCATCTTGACACAAAGGCCCTGGGAACGGATGGCTTCGAGGTGGGCCCCCCTGGCTATCAAGGTTACCTCGTTACCGTCGCGGGCCAGCAACCCACCCAGGTTGCCGCCTATGCCACCGGCCCCCATTACCGCAACGCGCATAGCTACTCCCTGATGGATTTGTTGATTGCCGGGCCACAGGAACTAGAAATAGCCGGGATTACTTGTCTATTCTGTGATAAGGATCATCCGGTCCACGTATATACCGGGAACGTGGATGGAATCTGGGTCTAGCTCGCCCACCGGCACTATCTTGTCCTCTATTTCAACTATCGTGACGGTGGCGGCGGTGGCCATCACCGGGTTGAAGTTGCGCTGGGTCAGGCGGAACTGGAGGTTGCCGAAGGTGTCTGCCCGATAGGCCCGTATGAAGGCGTAGTCGGCGGGCAGGGGATATTCCAAAACGTGGAGGCGCCCGTTTATCTCCCGGTGCTCCTTCCCTTCGGCCAACTCCGTGCCCACGCTGGTGGGAGTGTAAAACGCGCCGATACCCGCTCCGGCCGCACGCATTCGTTCGGCCAAAGTTCCCTGGGGCACCAACTCGGCGTCGATCTCATCGGCGTTGTACTGGTCGATGAACGGCGTAGTGCGGGAAGGATGGGTGGGTGCGGTAAAAGCGCAGATCATCTTCTTCATCTGCCGCGCTTCGATCAGCGCACCCACACCCGAAGCGCCGCCCCCACCTCCGGTCCCGTTGGAAATACCCGTAAGTTGCTTTGCCCCCTGCCGGTGCAACGCTTCGATCAGGTTTTCTGGGCTGCCCACGCCGCCAAAGCCGGGGAACATGATCGTGCTGCCATCCGGTATGTCGGCCACCGCTGAATCGTAGCTATCGTATATTTTGTTCTTCATTACCGTTTCTCCTAGAAATGGTTCGGATCTGAATCCGGTTTGAATCCAGATGGTTCCCGCTACTTCCCTTCAAAAAACCGGCGGGGGTTATCTACCATGATCTGGCGGATATCTTCATCGGAAACGCCCATTTCTTTCAGGCGGGGCAGCACCTTGCGGGTGATGAAGTTGTAACCGTCGGGATTGGCCTTGCGCCGCTCCTCTTGAACCGCTGCCCCGTTGCGGGCTTTGGGCACCGAGTAGTCGTGGGAAAGCATGATCCGGGTCTTATGGCCGGCGTCGATCAGTTTCTTCGTCACCTCGGTGCGTCCTTCCCAGTCGGGAGTTCCGGCGGCCCGTCCGCCAGGAAAGCGGTCCAGCCCCAGCCAGACGCCTTTATCCAATAGCCCCAATAGGTAGTCCAGGTCGGTGTCGTCGTTGCTGTGGCCAATGTACACCCGGTTTAGGTCCACACCCTCTTCCTCAAATACCTTCACCTGCTGGTCACCCACCCGGTCCGGAGACCAGGTGTGGGTGGAAATGGGCATTCCGGTGCGCAGGTGGGTCCGGGCAGCCGCCCGCAGGACCACCTCCTGGGGTGGGGTGACCCCTCCCCGGTCGCTGGCGACCTTGATGATGCCGGCTTTGATACCGGTGCCCTCAATCCCTTCTTCAATCTCTTTGATATATAACGGAGCAATGACGTCGGGCGAGACGTCGCCGAAGGGGCGGGGGACCGCGAGGTGGTTGCCCGTGGCGGCGATGATGTGGACGCCGCTGGCCCTGGAAACCTCCGCCATCAGCCCTACGTCTCTGCCCAGGTCGAAGGTGCTAACGTCGACCATGGTGCGCAGGCCTTCATCGTAAGCTTCTTTCAGGGCCGCCGTCGCTTGTTCTAACATTCCAGACCGGTCGATGAAATCTGGATAAGTGTGGCGAATGCCGGCGGCGTTGGTGCCAACATGCTCGTGGCTCAGTGTAAACCCAAGTTCCGAGGTATCGATGACGCCCAAAACGGTGTTCACGGCTGTCATGGTGCTGCCTCCTGAGAATTTATAGGCACCGCTATTCTAATACGGAAATTTCCCCAGGGGTAGAAGCGGCCTGTCCGCCGGCGAGCCGACCCATTAGCTTTGTTGTTTTGGCCAAATGTCTTATCCTTTGCGAATGGCCGAACGGTTGTTTTGGTCTGGTACTAATTTGCAGGCTGGGGAGGAGCGCCATGGCCATATACAGGATATTCGCGGGTCCCGACGGAGAGAGCCACATCGAACCTTATGATCTGGGAACAGTTAGGGCATTGGGAGAATTTCCCAACGTCGAGGACCTAACGATCCACAAGTTCTCAGAACTGCGGTCCATGCCTTTCCATCCATTGCCGCAACGAAGGCTGATCATCCATCTGGTTGGTGAGGTTGAGATAGACGTTAGCGACGGCGGTAAGCAACGATTCGGGCCCGGCGACGCCAGGCTCATGGAAGACACATCGGGCCGGGGCCACACCCACCAGGACCTTAGTCCCGTGGTGCAGGCGGTGGCGACCCTGGGTGATTGAGCGTTAGCCTCCATAATTAAGATACAAGGACGAAACGATGGAAAGCACCTCCTCCGTTCATGGTGAGCTTGTCAAACCACGTTTTTGATGAATTCAATTCCCATCGACAGACAGGAACCTTGGCGTTAAGATAATGCCCAATCCGGCCAAATACTGGAGGGACCGTGTTTAAAAAGATACAACACATCGGATATCTAACAACCGACTTGGACGCCGCGGTCGGCTGGTTCGAGAAATCCTTTGGCGGCTTAAATGCCGGCGGCGGTCCCATGAACAAAAGTTACGCAGTGCCCAGCGGCGGCCGCAACGCCTACGTCAGGTTCGGCCAGGCCGAAACCGAGATCATCGAACCCGAAGACAAGAAGGGTTTGGAAAGCGGAAAGTTGGCCATGCACCACGTGGGTTACGTGGTGGAGGACATCAACCAGGAGATGGCCGATCTGATCGCCAAGGGTTTCAAGTTCGCCGTGGACAAGCCCGTCACCAACCTGGTGGGGCAGCAATTAGCCTACTTTGACTCATCCAGCGTCAACGGCGCCCTGGTGCACATCACCCAATTGCCCGCCCAGACCGGAGCCAGCGCTAGCAGCGGGCTGGAGATCGAACGCATCGTCCACGCCGGATACAGGGTGAAGGACCTGGATAAAGCCATCGCCTGGTACGTAGATAATTTCCAGGGAGAGCACATCGGCGGCGGCGCGTCCCGCAACGGTGGGCGTAACGCCTTTGTTAATTTTGGCCAGGTGCAGGTGGAACTCATAGAGCCCGGAGACACTTCTAGCATGTCGGAAACCGTCCACGACATGGACCACGTCGGATACGCCGTGGGAGATATCCTGTCTTGCATGGGCGGTTGCCAGGACTGCGGACTTAGCTTCGTTGCCGACACTCCCAACACCAATTCGGTGCGCCAACAGGTGCTGTATTTCGACACCGCCACCACCATGGAATCCCGCATGCACCTGACGGTCCTGCCGGACTAGAATTGGCGGCCCACCGGTAGAACAAGAGGCGGAGGAAAGCTCCGGGCAAACATTGTCATTCCGCGCAAGCGGCTCCGCGCCCGTCAATGTGGGCCAGCCAACTCCTACCCCTGACATTCTGAGCCAGCCGCAGCGGCGAAGAATCTAGAGTGGTAATACAGAATCTAGGCAACTGATCCACCACTTTAGATTCTTCAGAACGACAACTGATCACCTTTACGCCAGCCCCGGAAAGATCACGCTCCGGAAAGCCTCCACCTCGGCGCGGGGCATGTCGTAGCCGCCGTCCTGGGTGTGGGTGGGGAAGATGAATACCTGCTCGACCCCCGACTCGCTTACCGCCCGTTTCAGGCGGGCCAGGCATTCCTGGGCGGTGCCGAAAAGCCCAAAAGCATCGCAGATCTCATCTGCCTGCCGGTCATCGATCCGCTCGGGAATCAGATCCTGGGGCAAGTCTATCCCCGCTTCCCGCAACCAGACCAGGTTGGAGTCGCTGGGATACTTCAGGTACGGCTGGTCCGGCCGGAACCAACGTTGGGGCCAACGGCGGGCCTCTTGGCCGTTTTCATCCACCGTCATGGGAGTTATGTAAATCGTCTTGAATTCTGCCAGGTCCCGGCCCGACCTTTCGGCGCCGGCCTCAAGCCTTCGGCGGGCGGCGGCAATGGCTCGGGGATGAAGTCCCACCAGCATCAACGCTCCATCGGCCACCTCCCCCGCCAGCTCCACCATTCGTGGACCAGCCGCGGTCATGAATATCGGCGTTGGCCGCTGGCTCACATTCCTGAGCCGGGTTTCCGTCCCATTGAAGATCACCTTTTCGCCCCGCAGGAGATCCCGGATGGCCAGGATTGCTTCCCGCATTCTTTTCAACGACGCCCTGGGACGGCCGATATTCCCTGCCGCCAGGTAGCCGGGTCCAACGGTGAGGCGAATCCTTCCCGGGGCTATCTCTTCCAGGGTGTGGGCCAAAGACGCCAGGACCGATGGATGCCGGGTCACCGGATTGGTGGTGGCGGGATAAACCGTGATGGTGGAGGTGCGCTGGGCGGCCAGCGCCAGGGTCAAAAACACGTCCCGGCCGCTGTGCTGGTGGTCGTGGATACCCACGCCGGAAAAGCCCGCACCCTCGCAATAGGTGATAAAATCGGCCGTTTCCTGCACTGGCAATCCCACCGGGACTCTGATATCGACCTTTAATGTCATGGCCAGCCTACCTCACTACGAAATCTCACTTTGAAATAACCCTTTCAAACCTGCGGATACCTCCCAAAAGGACAACCTCCCCCCTTCGTAAAGGGGGGTTGGGGGGATTTAAGCTATCTTCCGCAACCAGCCAGAATCAGGAAAAGGCTCGTTGAATCACCAGCCAAGACCCGGTTGATCGGGCATGCCTGAAACTGTCATCAGCGGATTAAAGCACTATTGGGTCCATAATTAGCTGAACTGGGTGGCCACCACCTGTTCATAGGGGACCTGCCCTGACAAGATGCCGGTGTCCAAGGCAAATTGGTTCAAGCCCGCCACCACCTCTTCCGAGATGCTGGGATCGTAAAAAGGCAGGTCTCTTTCCACCAGTGAAGCTAAGTATTCCGCCTCTTCAGGCGGGAATAAGCGCTCCCCTACTGCAGTGGCGATGGACGGATCTGCCCGAAGGGCGTTTTGGACTTTGACTGTCGCCCGCACCGCCGCCGAGACTTCATCAGGGTCATTCTCGATCTGGTTATCCGAAGTCACCAGCGCCGCAAAGGTGTAGTTTTGCGCCGAAGCAGGGCCGATTCCGCGCCTTACGTCCAGGATCACGGCGCCTGATCCGCTAGGCACCGCCACCTCGCTGCCCATGGCGTTGGCCCAAAACCCGTCGATGACACCATCTTCCAAGGATTTGGCCGCGTGGACGCCAAATGACACACCCGGATCGGTGGCCCCAGGCACTGGGCCCAGCTTGACCTGGTCCCTCTCCAGGTCGATGCCCGCTTCATCCAGGAGCCGCCGCAGGGCCGCTTCCGGCCCCGGAGCGGCGCCGATCCGCAACCCCTTGACTGCATTCACATCGCCCGGTCTGGCGCCCAGGCCGGCCCTTAGGATCAGCAGCTAGAAGGTCTGTTGAGCCAGGGCGGCAGCCAGTTTGACGCCCTTCCAATCGGGGAATGCCGACAGCGCGGCGTGGGCCGGGCCGGCAACGAAATCTATCTGGCCGTCCCGCAGCGCCGCCATGGCCTTGTGGATGGGTGAGAGCATTTCCTACTCCGCCTCCAACCCTTCCGCCTTGAAGAAACCCAATTCATCTGCGGCGACGGCGGGGAAATATGAATTCGAGATCAGATCGGGAACGGCTATACGCATATGATTACATCCATGCTGATTTACATTTGGCGGTTTAGTCTATCAGACCCGCTATTGGCATATGACCTGAGGCATCACGCCTGGAATCGAGAGCCGTTGGCCGGCTGGAGCCGAGGGCGCAGCAGCGGCCGAGAGAAAATTTCGCCCCAGGCTCGCTGTTGGAAAGATTTTTGGCCGGCACACGCCAGATATCAATAGGCATCAACCAAATCCCTATTTAGCGGGGAGCGAATCTGACTAATCATACGCATTTTAAACTCTCTATAATCCATCTGGAATGGCTTTAACGGGGAGGAAACGATGATGCGGTACTGCAATCAGTGCGGCGCGGAGATCGAGCCCGGCTCGGTTTTCTGCCCTAACTGCGGTCAGCGGCTATTGAACGAAAGCGGACCACAGCAAAGGGTTGGCCTGGATGGAGCAGAGATTAGGCAGGCGGCCGCCACAGGCTTGCGAACCCAGATTACTCCGCGCCGCATACTGTTTATGACTGTAGCATCCTACGGGTTTTATTTGATCTATTGGTTCTATGTGACATGGAAGCAATATCGAGACCATACTGGCGAAGAGGCGTATCCTATCTGGCACGCGTTGACGCTGTTCGTCCCGATCTACAACCTGTTTCGGACCTACGCTCATATGCGGACCTACCGTAATCTGATGTCCGGTGAAGGTCTCGGTACAACTATTTCACCCGGTTGGGCGGTGGCTGCAGTAATGATCAGTGGCGCCATCGATGGCGTCTCGTTCCAATTGATCTGGCGGGGGGAATTAACTCAAGCGGTAGCGTTTGCCACAGCGGTTTTGGATGTGATCTCTATAACTATCGTTGCCTGGCTTCTACTTCACGTACAGGGGAATTTGAAGAGCTACTGGCACAACATTTCTCAAGGCACTGTCGAAAACGCCAAGATAGGGGTAGGAGAGGTGATTTTGGTCATAGTTGGAATACTGTCCTGGATCGGAACTTTGTCATTGCTCTTCACAGGCTAGTAACTGGCGCCGTTTAATTGATCAAAAGATTAGCGGCCGGCTGGGTCACCTCCGGGGTGAGACCAGCGGCAAATCTACCTCCTGCGTTGCTGAATCCGGAAGGAATCATCCGTGCCAGGACGGTAATGGGAACTCCCCAATCTAAGGTGGGGCCTTGGCACGAATCAACCCCAAATGCCGCAGCTGAAAAGTGAGCCGCTTTGCCATCTAACCTGCCGAGACGTGGGGACGGACGAATCATTCGGAAGGCTACGCGGTACGGGTAGGGCTTGCCGCCTTTTAAGGTTTGCCGGAGAACCCAGGCATGATTTCCTTGGCAAACCGGCGCAAGGTTGGCAGCCCAGCCGGAGTGTTGAGCAACACGTATTCGATTCCCGCATCACGGAGCGCCTGGATTTTGGCGCTCACCTCTCCGGGCGATCCATAAATGGTTCCTGCTTCAGCCTCCTCGCGGGTGTCTTGAAAGTTAGGCCGTTGCGCCAGCTGTTGGGTTCGCCGGCGCCCCGCCATCCGGGTTTCCAACGCCTTTTCGTACTCTTCTGATGAGTCGACAATATTGACGGAACGAGCCACCGCCACGCTCATGGGATCGAAGGCACGGCTCAGAGACTCGACCTCCGCCTTGAAGAGCCCAACCTCCTCAACTATCGTTTCGAAAGAGTCAAACTGGCCCAACAGCATGTTGAACCCATGAGCGGCTACTTGTTTGATGGACGCCGGGCTGCCCGCACCCATCCACAGTTTCGGATGGGGCTGTTGGACGCTGGGAGGCTCTACCACCACATTGTCAAACTTCCAATACGTTCCATGGTGAGACCATGGGGTATCCCATGTCCAGGCCTTGGTCATAACCGCCAGGCATTCCTCAAAGCGCGCATCGGCCTCATCGATCGAGATAGAGAACCCATCGAATTCCTTGAGACGGTAACCTTTACCGATACCAGCGTCGACCCGGCCTCCCGACAGGAGGTCCAAGGTGGCGATCTGTTCGGCCAGCAAAACCGGGTTATGCCAGGGGAGCACCAGGACAGCCGTGCCCAGGCGCAGGGTGGCCGTCCGAGCGCCAATCCAGGTGAGCAGGTTCAGTGTCGCGGAAACTTGGCCAAAGCCGGTAAAGTGATGCTCGACAAGAAAAGTGCTGTGATACCCTAGCGCTTCCGCTTCGACATTTCGCTCGACGAATTCCCGGAACCCGGCGCCGCTATCGTCACTGGGACCGCCCCGCCTCGCTTGGGCGCTCCCGAACATCCCAAACTGCATTGCGTCTCCTACTAATTGGCTTTTGCGTATCGGCTTCTCCCCGGCGGGTTTCAGACGAGTGTTTGCGTTCCACTGCGAACGTCTGACGCCAGAAGAGCCGGCGCAAAAGGGATTTGGCATCTTGCCATTTTTGTACCAGAGGGATGCCAGCTACGTGGGGTAACAATGCGATGGTACCCCAGGCAGGGTTCGAACCTGTGGCCCGCTGCTTAGAATGTATTCCGGTGAATGCGAACTAGTTGATAGTAAGTTTCCGTACGATGTCTTATTTGACGGCGTCGCGAATTAGAACAATTAGTCACACTTTAAAACTGGGTTGTCCCAGGTGGTAGTCTTAGTAAATATTATCACGCCGGTGATTGCCCGTGGCCGATGAAAGGTATCCTCGGCTGTGATGATGGTCATTGGTGGGGTCTTGGGAATAGGACTTCCTATGGCGTCGGGTGGGCGCCGATTCTAGGGACTAGGCCCGCGAGATAATCCAGGTGTGCTGGCCGTCCCGCGTCCAAGCCCGCCCCAGGCCCTCTCTGATTAACGCCGCGTCGATGCTGTCGCCAGTTCCGGTGTACAGGTGATAGAGCGGCCGGTCGCACCGGTCTGCCGCTCGAGTGCCACGTTCTAACAGGGCAACCACATTCAGAGCCTCCGGCCATGCTAGATAAGCTCTTCCCCGGCGAACTTCAGGGCTAATATTTTATCTTGCGCAGCATCAACGGTTTTGGGCAGGCACTGTACGAAGACTACGTCCGGCCCTGATCAGAGGCGTCGTGTATAGGTTCGGAGGCTGACTGGAACTCGGTTATGGAGATCACGCCCGCTCCGTCTTAAACCATACATTTCAGACAGCGGTAAAGCGGGGTTAAGCCGACGCTATCCACTCGACGGCGCGTTCCCCTATCATGATAACCGTTGCATGGCTACCACCTGACCTTGTAACTCGCGGCATAACCGACGCATCGACAACCGACAACCCCTTTACTCCCTTGACGCTGCAGTGTTGGTCAACAACCGCCATAGGGTCTGAATCAGGTCCCATCTTGCAGGTCCCGGATACATGCCTGGCTGTTCCAACGGTTTGGCGTATACAGAGGTCCAAAGCGTCGTCGTCGGCCAAAATGTCATCCGTTGGGTGGATCCGGTAATCGGCCACGTCTTTATAGGCGTTGGATTCAATGAATCCAATCGCCTTCCGCACGCCTTCCCGCACCCGGCGAATGTCGTTTGGATGCTGAAGATAGCGATAGTTAAAGGCGGGCTGCACTGAGGGATCGGCAGACGCAAGCCTGACATATCCTGAGCCATCGGGCAACCCGAGGGTACACGAGATTCGCGCCACTCGGTCAGGTGGGACTTCACCGTTCAAGAACTTGGTCCGGAAACCGGGGACGCGCTCCGGCCGTTCGTCTACCATTGGGGTGGTCCTCAGCAACATATCATTGACTTCGCTCGACCCGTCGGAAGTGTAGTGTAAACAAAAGCGCGCGGCATCGGCATCAGCAGTGAGGTTCATTCCGTCTTTGACCTTAAAGGTAACCTGGGCGCTCAGGTGGTTAAATAGGTTCTGTCCCACTCCGGGAAGCTCATGAACGAGAGGTATCCCGAATTGCTGAAGTTGGTCACTGGGGCCGATTCCCGATAGCATCAGCAGGTGGGGTGACTTGATAGCCCCGGCACTCAACACAACACGGTCTGCTTCAACGTTGAAAACCTCGCCTCCGCTTTCTACTTCCACACCGACGGCCTTTAGATCCTTGATCAATACCTTCCTTACGAAAACCCCTCCCCTCACCGTAAGGTTAAGACGGTGGCGCATGGGATTTAGGTGAGTGATAGCGGCGCTCATCCTCCAGCCGTCCAGGTTGTTCGAAGGCCACACGCCAACGCCCGAGGGGTTCGGGCCGTTGGTATCCTCGACTGTCCCGTAACCCGACTCCAAACAGGCTGCGTGGAAGGCCTTTTGGATGTCTGGCCAGGGCCCGGACTGACGTCGCCTTACTGGCATTGGTCCTTCCGTTCCATGGAAATCATCCCGAATGTTGAGATCATGCTCAGATTTCCTAAAGAAAGGCAGTACCTTGTCATAAGACCATTCATCGTTGCCCATAGCAGACCAGGAGTCGAAATCCTCGGGTAATCCCCTTTGCATCGCTTGACCGTTGATGGACGACCCTCCCCCGATCACTTTGCCCTGCGCCACGTGGATCTCCCCTTGCTCCTCGGTGATTGTTCCCCGCAGGGCCCAGTTGTGTTCCGAGTCTGGGGATTCTGCAAAACTTGTGTGGCCGAACTTTATTTCGTCCGGAAGATTGGCTGGATCAGGGTAATCCGGACCGGCTTCCAGCAACAATACGGAGGTATTCGCGTCTTCAGCCAATCTGCTGGCCAGCACCGATCCAGCCGCTCCCCCGCCGACGATGACAACGTCATATTTCATGATCCCTCCTTGATTAGCGTGTTATTGGGAATAATAAAGTCTGCGATTGTCCTTGTCGACTAGCTGAGCACAGTAAAGGGACGTTTTTATGTTTTCGGCGGAGAGAGACGACGGGGACGGTCGACACCAACGAACGGTATAGCCCCGGAACTGACTCATGGGAAACTATGCCGCCCCTTCCCACCGCCAGGCACGGCCTTGGAGCAGTAGCTATGGAGGATCGTATTTATACGCTGGCGGGAGGTCCCACACCAGGGGGATCAAGTAGCGCCACAAACGAGGTCCTGATCGTGGCAGAAGGCCCTTGAGGTGGGAGACCCTCCATTCCAGCTCCCCTCCTAAACCAAGTCCTTGTAGACCGACAACATGACTTCGGTGGCTACTCAACTGGCCGTCACCATTTTGGTGGGTTAAATATTTTGCCAACCTTGCGGCAATTCCGTCTTGCCTGACTCGCGTTCGGGCTTCGGCGTATAATACCTGAAAATTCCGCTATGCCTTTAGCTAACATGGGGCCGCCGATGACCTCCGACGTGGTCGTGGCTGTGGGAGCAGCCAGACTGTTCCTGAATGGGACCAGAGAGTTCCTCCGCGGCGAGAAGGGGGCCTAGCAGGGTGCTGAAATAAAGCCGACAGGTGGGCTAAAGACCGTTAACTCTGGTATTTTTGGAGGGATTCACCCCATAAAGGAGAGGTCTCAACCACCGGGGAAAGCCCTTTTACCTCCGGCTGAGGCCTTTTTAACACCTTCAGCCCGGGTTTGGAGCCAATTTGGTCATCCGGACCAGGTTGTAGGCCGCCACCGTCAGGTCCGCCCACATCTGGTTGCGGGCTACCCCGATGTAACGCAACTTGCGTCCGCCGTCCACCGTCTTGGTCCAGCCGAAGATCTCTTCCACCCGCTTCCTCACCCGCTGGCTGATGGCATACCCCGGGTGACGGGTTGTCCTGCCATCAATGGCGCTGGCCCGGCCTTTGGTATTCTGGGCCCCGTGAGGAGTGACCTTCATCTCCCGACATTTAGCAACGAAGCCTCCGGTGTCGTAGTTCTTGTCTCCCCCCAACGTTATACGGCCCACTCCCCGCAGACGGGAAAGCAGGTCCACCGCAGCCTGCCGCTCCGCCCGTCCGGTGGCCTCAGTGACCAACACCCCCACCGCCAAGTCATTACGGTTCTCCATTAGCCTCATATCACCCTTCGGCCCCAACTTGGTGGCAGCCGACATCGCCATGCTGGGATTCGCCCTGGTCGAGACCGACTGGGAGAACAGGGAAGGGAGTCTCAGCCTCTCAGTAGAGTACCGACGGGTCCTGGAAGGGCTGGACCAAACCCTGTGGGGAGATGAAAACTACGGAGAGGCTTCCTGAAAAGCCGGGGGCCCGGTTGTCGCTAGGGGGCGGGGCCGCTGCCGCTGATCCAGCGACGGCACGCCCTCCCGGCGACAATCCAGAAAGGAGGAAGCACCATGACCTTGGTAAAGACCATCCACCAGTGGAACATCGACACCGAGGAAAACCTAGCGTCATTCGAGCGGGAGAGCCTGGAGGTCCTCCAGAAGGTGGACCGGCCCATCTACCACAGGTTCCTCCTCACCGACCCAGACTTCCTTCCCGACCCCAACGACGGCGACATAATCGGGAAGTGGAACCACGAGTTCGAGGGACCCTGCTACCTTGTGGAGGACGAAAACGGGAAGGTCCACATGGACTATCAGCCCTACCAAGAATGCAACCGATAGAGGAACCCATCGACGGTGGATTCCCTATGATGCAGAGCCGGACCAACTCCGGTACAACGGAAGGCCTCCCACCCCAGGAGGCCACGGCCCACGGCTCGACAGGTGGAACTGGAACCCGGTAGCATGATAATCAAGGAACCCTAAGAGCAATCGGACCTTTTCCGTCGAGAAAAACGTCCTCCTATATGTGGTCGATGTGGACTCAACTTCGTGGAGGTAGAACTATGCCACTTCCGGTCCCCATCGTCCTTGGGTTAGGAATTCTTGTGCTGGCGGCCTGCAATGGGTCTCCGCGAATTCCACCGAGTCCTACGCCGCTATCCTTGGCCGATGCCAAAGTGGTCGAATTGAGCACGGACGTTCGGCCGACGGACCTCTCCGATAAAGGGTACGTTGGCATCAGCTCGGACGGCGAGATTTACCTGGTGAATATCACCACAGGGGAGAGACGTCAACTCACCAATGACGGGCACAGGAAGTCCGAAGCAGTCATCTCCGCTGACTACGTCGCGTGGATAGACCAGCGGAGGAGGATCGAACTGCCCGGAACCGACAGAGTTCCTCCCCGATTCAGTGACGACATATTCCTGCTTCACCTGAGTACCGGCAAGGAACGTCGCATAACCGAAGAACCGGCGGAGCGGCATCGTCTTCAGATCTCAGGCGCTCGCCTAGTGTGGCAGGACAACAGAAACGAACTCGGAGAGCATTACACCCACTTCGATATCTACGCTTACGACTTGGAAGACGGCAAGGAGACACCGGTAGTAATCGCACCTGGGGCTCAAAAATGGCCGGCGATTCACGGTGACAAAGTCGTCTGGGCGGACAACAGGAATAGCCCTGTGATGGGAACGCCCAAGGCGGGCTGCGGCAACTGCCCGAACAATCTGTTCGACATCTACTCGTACGACTTCACCACCGGGGAAGAGAGGCCACTGTTTGAGTCCGGGCATCACAATGGACCCCCTTCCATCCACGGGCAATATGTCGCGTGGCAGGGATTTCGAGAGGACCGCGGGTCCGACATTAACGTGTTAGAGCTCGGTACCGGACAAAAGCGCGCAATCGCGCCGGGATCGAGAACCGGGACCATGCCCCTGGTATCGGGCGATTTCGTAGTCTGGACGGTGCGAGAAGCTTGCGATGTCGCTACGAGTACGCCTAGCGAAGTGCAGACCGGCGCCTTCGCACTCAACCTGAAGACAAACGAAGTCCGCCAGCTATCCAACTACGTCGAGCCAGGCGCCTTGCTCCACGAAGACGTGGCGCTGGTCCATGAGAGCTGCTTCGGGATCTTCCGTCTCTACGCCGTATTCCTTGGAGACCCACACTCCTGATCCAACAGCACCACGCAGTGGGTTCATGGAGGAGGTTGCCAACCCGCTGCCGCCGCCACCGCAGTTCAACCTCACGAAGGCACCGAAATTCCTCAAAAAGGCGGAGAGTAACCCCATAATGGCTACCGGCAACATCACCCACCACACGCCATGACAGGGGGCAGGCGCACCGCCCCCAAGCGAGCGACCGGAAAAAGAGAGGGCGGTTGACAACGCATCCATCGCACTGACCCCGGGACAGATAAATACATCCGGAAGCTCACCGAAGTCTGAGCGAAAAGATTGGAAGAATACCTGGGGCGCCGGGAACACATCTGAACTGGAAAGGAGAAAACCATGACCGACAAGACCGGCGGGGAACCCCCTCCGTGGAAAGGGTGGCAACCATGGCCGCCCTGGTGGCCCGGGAGATGCATACTCAGAGCACCAGGAAGAAGCACGGAGGCTACCTGATTAAGGAGAAATCAGAAACGAATCGCTCTCCTACATGGAACTGGCCGAAGGGATCATGAAACATGCGGGCCACGGCATCGCCCTGATCTTCCAGGAGGGAACCACGGCAAAGCCGATGGTACGGGTAGAATGCATCCCGAAGGGAGGGGCCTACTACGCACATGACTTGGACTTCCTGAGATGCCTGCAAGACGAAACGGCCCATATGATGGCCCACGAGTACAGCACGAAGAGCAACCTGAGCCCGAAAGAGATGGAGAAAAGATCGGCAGAGGCCGGTGCCCGGCTGGACCGGACTCTGCCGATGCAGGGATTGGAAGAAACAATCGCCTGCATGGGAGCAGCCACCGTAGACGGCAGGATTGATAAAAACATCCAAGTTTGGGCTGACACTCCCGGGGGAAAAAGATGGCTGGAAGCCAACAATGACATCAAAATGAAGTGGTTGACGTTAGAAAGGCCAGCGGCAGCAGAGACGGAGGACAAAGAGACATTTGCAGAATTGCAGGGGTACTGATTCTGGAACAGGCAAACACCATTACCCGCGAGGCTGAGCGGAAAACGGCGGCCCCCGGTTGTCGCTGGGGAGGCCGCCGCCGCTGCTGATCCAGAAGTGGCAGGCCCTCCCGGTGACAATTCAAAAGGGAGAAACAACACCCTGCCCACAATGGACTAGACCGAAACGAGGGAATTCACCCAGGATCTTCAGGAACGGGCCTTTGACCTCCGACCACCGATCCGTCTATTCAGTCACCCTGCCAATCAGCCCAGCGCGGCTCTTTGTTGGTCAGCAATTGGACAGACTGCCAACCGCAAGGGTGCAGCCGCAAAATCCCGAGAGGAAAAGGACTGTGCAAAATCCCGAATCTTTGGGAATGTAAGAGGGTTTTACCCCCAAGTTCAGCTCTGTGCAAAATTGGATTTCCAGGACGGATGAATTTTGCACAGAGCTTGGTACACCTGGGGGCTTGGAGCGAGAACTGGCACAGGACACGCCTATGCCGGTCTGTTCGCGCCTGGGTGGCTGGCAGACGGCCAGTATGAACCAATTCCCATCAAGGAAATCGAAGAAGGAGTCCTGCAAGGCTACAGCAGAGTGCTGAACCTCTTCCGATGGGGACACGGAGAGCTGAGATGGGATGACCCGGA
>DAOUHE010000132.1:0-1735 GCA_034428715.1 Dehalococcoidia bacterium
TACGCCTACGGCTCGGGGACCCGTGAACTGGTGTTCGCCTACGTGGTGCGGGGGGGCGATGTGGACGACGACGGCATCGATGCCGGCTCGGTCGCCGACGCCCTGAGCCTGCCGTCGGGTGCGGCGATCGCCTCGTCGCGGTACGGATTCGCGCCGGTATACGGCGTCGTGCGGGTGTCCACGGCGGCCCCCCATCCGGTGGACGGCGACCGCGCGAAACCCGGGAGCCCGTCGCTGACCGTGCACGACGTCGAGGTCCAGGAGAACGCCGGCACGGCGACCCTGACGGCGGCGCTGAGTTTCGCCTCGGACACGCCCGTGACGATGGACTGGGCGACGGCGGACCGAACCGCGCAGGCTCCCGGCGACTACACGCGGGTGGCGTCCCACACCCTGACGGTGCCGGCCGACGAGCGTTTCGCGACGCTGACGGTCGGCATCCGAGACGATGCGGAGACCGAGGACGACGAGCGTTTCGCGGTCGTGTTCAGCAACGCGAACGTTCCCCTCGCGCGCGACGAAGCGGAGGTGACGATCCGCGACGACGAGACGATGGTGGTGTCGATCGCGCCGCCGACACTGACAACGAACGGCGGCCACGTGTTCGAGCATGAGGCCGCGGAGGCCGGCGGCACTGCGGCCACGCACTGGGTGCTGACGCGCGATGGCCCGACGGCGGCGGCGCTTGGGGTCGACGTGCGTGCGTCGGAGACGGGCGGCGGCGATTTCGTGGGGACCGAAACCGCGTCGGTGACGTTCGCCGCGGGCGCGGACAGGGCGTTCTACAGCCCCGTGGCGAACGACGCCACTGACGAGGGTCACGGCACGGTGACCGTGACGGTGCAGCCGCGCGAGGACGCCTACGAGACGGCGTCGGGGAACGCCTCGGCGGCGGCGGCGGTGCGCGACGACGACGGCACGTTGCTCACGGTGAAGATCGAAGCCGAGGCGACTGCGGTAGAAGGGGCTCCGGCGGTGTTCGGCGTTCGCGCGGAGAATACCGACGCCACGCTGACCGAGGCGGGCGATCTCGAACGGCTGTTCGGAGTAACCACGGTGGCGGTGACGGCGTCGACGGCGGACGGCTCGGCGACGGCGGGTTCGGACTACACGGCGCTGACGGATGCGCCGGCGTCGATCGGCACGTTCGAGTCGCAGTCCGGCGGCGCGAGCTGGGTCGGGAGGGTGTCGGTCGAGACGCTGGACGACGCCCCGCTCGTGGACGACGGCGAGACCTTTACGGTGACGCTATCGCTGCCGGCGTCTACGGACCCCCGGATCGCGCTGTCGCCGACTGAGGCGACGGGCACGGCGATGTTCGTCGAAGGCTCGGTGCTGACGTTCTCCGTAACGCCGGCCGAGCTCGCCGAGGGCGCGACGGCGACGGTGACGGCGGCGGTGGACCCGGCCCACGACGCGCAGTTCACGGTGACGGTCGCCGGCATGTCGGACGACGCTGCGCGCTGGGAGTTCGTGGGCGGCGCGACCACGCTGACGTTCGCGACTGGCCAGGCGGCCCCGACGGGTTCCGTGAGTATCCGCGCCATCCCCAACGACGTCGACGACGGCGACCTCGCCGTCGAACTGACGGCCACGCCCAGCGTCGCCACGGTGGTGGCGCAGGCGCCCGTGGTGCTGACGGTGCTGGACGACGACCTGCCGCGGGTTTCGATCGCGGCGCCGGGGCTGGCGCGGGACACGGGCCACCTGTTCGAGCACGAGGCCCCCGACAACA
>DAOUHE010000133.1:0-3827 GCA_034428715.1 Dehalococcoidia bacterium
CCCGGCTGAGCACGTCTCTGCCGACACGGTCGGTACCTAGGAGGTACTCCGAATCGGGAGGGTCATTGATGGCTGTAAAGTGCCCCTCGATCGGGTTGTAGGGGGCTATCAAGGGTGAAGCGACCGCAACCAATATTATGACCGCCAGGATTACCCCACTGGCAAGGCCCACTGGCTGCTTTTCAGCAAATCTGCGAAGTCCCCGCAGTACCCCCGCGGTATGCTCCGTGAAGGTAGTAACAGGCTCAGGTGCGGTTACCAGGACACTCGGATTCTCTGCCATCTTTCAACTCCCTGGGGCTCAAGCCGGATGTGTCTGAATGCTCCGGTGGTCGGCTCGTGTAGAGGCCCCTGTCCACTTGAATTCCCGCCCCGCGCCAAATAGGAGGACGCGGCCTGGAGGTCTTAGGGGTCCGCCACGAACAGCCAGACCCAGTTCATTCTGAGTAGAGTTAGGTCTGGACCCATCTTGTAAGCGGGGCGGTTCGAATGGACGGTCACAGTAAATCACTGAGTGCGAAGCCGATCCGCTGTTCCAACCGGGGTCACGTGGTTACGTTCTAGGAGTAACGAATCCTGGGGTCAAGGAAGGCATAGGAAATGTCCACCAAAAGATTCAGCACCACGAAGATCAGGCCATATAGCAGGACCAGGTTCTGGATAACGGTGTAGTCTCGTTCCGTAAACGCGACCACCAGCGTGGATCCCAGCCCCGGTACTCCGAAGGATCTTTCCACCACGACCGACCCGCCAAGCAGAAATCCCAAGAGCACTCCCGACAGGGTGATTACCGGTAGAATGGCGTTTCGCAGGGCGTGACGCAAGATCACCCAACGCTCCGCCAGCCCCTTGGCCCTGGCAGTGCGGATATAGTCATCTCGCAGCACCTCCAGAAGAGTCGAACGGGCCATGCGCGCTACGTAAGCTGCCTGACTGAGGGCCAACACCAGAGCTGGGCCCCACACGATTTGTAAGTTAGCCCACGGGTCTTCCCAAATCTGGACGACTCCAAAAGGCGCCTTGTAGTGCCACCCTAGCAGTAGCACGAGTACGATCACCGTCCCCAGCCAAAAGTTCGGGATCGCCAGGAATAATATGCTGAAGAATCGGGCGACGTAATCGGAGAAGCTATTTTGTTTGACCGCAGCTAGGATTCCAACAGGCAGGCCGATAATCCAGGCAAGGACGATCGCCAGAAACGCGATCTCCGCAGTCAACGGGCCCCGGTGAGTTATGGTTTCCATGACCGTGTCACCTCGCCAGAAGGACTCTCCCAGCTTCAGGGTGGCCACGTCTCCCATCCAATTGACATACTGCTTCCAGAGAGGATCGTTTAGGCCCAAGCTTTCCAGAAGCCTTTCCCGGTCCGCTTCACGGAGCATTTGAAACCCGTCTTCATCGCTGAACATGACCGCCAGAACGTCTCCGGGCAAGATACGCATTGCGGCGAAGATGATGATGGTTATCGCCAAAATGGCGGGCACCGCGAGTATGAGCCTACGCAGGATATAGATTTGCATCTTCCTACCTTTACTCGAGTGGGATGAGCCGGGCAGGGGTAAGTGTCATCGCATCAGCATGGAGCATCTCGAGGCTCGGGAGTCCTCCTACTGGTCGAGCCACATCGTATCGTACCGGTTGCAGTTATAGATGCCGCAGGCGGACTTCCGCACTACACCGCCGACGTAGTCGTACCAGGCGTTGAAGATTATGCGCCAGTGATGCGGAGCCATTGGCACTTCTCGGTCCAGAATTTCAGTTGCCTGCTGCCACAGAGCTACGCGCTTTGTTTGGTCCAACTCTGCGTCAATCTGGTCCATCAGGGAGTCAAACTCGGCGTTAGACCAACGAGAGAGGTTTTGAGAGCCCCCGGTCTTGTAGAAGTTGGTGCCGTAGTCCGAAGGGTCCATTAGGTTGGTGCCGATGGAACCCAGGCCGATGTCGAAAATCCCGGTACGCATGTCTTCCTGCCACTGTCCGCCTTGAGGTGCCCTCAAAGTGGACTCGATGTTCAGATGGGCCCTCAGCATCTCTTGGACTATCGGCGCCATCACATCCTCCCGGGGAGCCCATCCCCCACGCACCGAGAAGTCCACGTCCTTGATACCTTCGGCGTAGCCAGCTTCAGCCATCAAGGCCTGGGCCTCCGCGATGTCCGCATTTTTCTCGAGCGTAAAGCCCGGTTTCATCAGCAACACCTCGTCTGTAGGGGCAAAGGGCATATTCGGAGGGGACCAATCAACCACGACCTTGCCGAAGAGTCCCTCCGTGGCTTCCATGAGCGCCCACCGGTCCGTGACCAGGTGAATTGCCCGGCGCACTCTAGGGTCGTCCCACGGTGCTCCTTTCTCTATGTTGAACCACATGGCGTTGGCGGCGACACCTTGCCAAATATGCGCTGTTGTAGCGGGGATATTCTGCAGCTCGGCGACGGCTTGAGGGCTAATGTTCCAACAGAAATCTACCTGGTTAGCGATACAGACGGCATCCCGTTGAGCCGTTTGGACAGAAAAGATGGTCACACCATCAAGGTAGGGCAAACCTTCTACAAAGTATTCGGTATGCCGTTCGGTTTCCCACGTCTCTCCTTGGGTGAAGTTTACGAACTTGAAGGCCCCGGTCCCAGGGCCACCGCCTTTGAGTCGTCTTAGGTCAAACGTGTTCTCCTCTAGGGTTTTTTTCGGGTGAATTACATTCCACTCTATCGCGAATGCACTCAGGAAGAAGGCGCTCGGTTGCTTGAGTTGCACTTGAAATGTCAATGGGTCAGTGGCCTCAATTCCTTGTACGATTGGCGCCAACAAGTCCTGCCGTAAGCTGACAACGCCTTCGGGAGGATCTAGAATACGATTCCAACTGGCGAGCACGTCCCCGGAGGTCATAATGCTCCCGTCATGAAACTTGACCCCTTCGCGGAGCTGGAAAGTCCAGGTTAGGTTATCTTCCGAAACTGTCCAGTCCTCAGCTAGGTCCGGGATGATCGTGTTGCCCCCGTCCAGAGGGTTGTACCGTAGCACCCCGTTATATTGCTGGCTCATGGGTTCAGCGGTATAGGCTGTAGCCGATTGCATCATGTCGTAGTGCGCCGTATCCGCAATCGTAGCTACCTTGAGCGTCCCGCCTTGCTTCGCGTTGCGATCGAGGAGAGAAAACGATCTGGAGTCTCCCGCAGCGGCCACTGGTGTGGGTATCGCAGTTGGAATCTGCGTGACTACGGCGATCTCTTGGATTCGAACCGTCGGAGTCGGCTCTCCGGCAGAAGAAGGTGCGATGGCTTCAGGTGTTGGGGTGGCGGAAGACCCGCAGGCGATCGTCATTAACAATATCAGAATCAACGGGGCAACCAGAATGTTCTTGAGTATCCTTAACAATCGGTGTGTCATCTTTCGACCTCCAGACGTTCGGGATTAGAAACCGATAGTCGTGCCAGGGGGCTAGGTGTTCCGGGGCTGTGGTGCGACGAGTTACTCATAATATCGAGGGATATCATAACGAATCGCTGTACTAGATAGGACCTACTTTGTCATTTTCCATATATGCAACGAGCATGTGCGTCGTGTATTCGTCCTATGGAGGTTCAGAATAAACTAAAGAATCCCGTCTGTCAACCTGGACTTTGTACATAGTTTAGATACGTGGCGGAATCGGCGCACTTCGTGCTGTGGCTGGCCTACTGACATATTCCACTGTCGGGGTTGAACCCTCGGCTTTGTACAATCAAGCGGCGTAGGCTAGCGTGTCGAGCATCCTGTGGTACAAGAGGCGCGGGACTTTTATCGATTCGTGCTCGCGCTCGGACGGCATAAAAGTTCCCTGCTGCACCCAGA